>PAAB01000046.1 GCA_002591705.1 Phycisphaerae bacterium | reverse complement strand
GCAGCCGGGGCGTGGCGGCACAATGCCGCGACCTCCTCACCTACACCTGCCGTGACGACGGTCGCGAGTTCGCCGCCTGGATCAACGAAGCCACTCCGATCAACGAGCTGCTGGGAATCATGCTCGATCCGAACAACGACGAAGTGCTCGTCGAACTCGCGCTGGCCTGGGCCGATCGGCAGATGCCCATCGTGGCCTGGATCGAACAGGCCTACGGTTCCGACATCGTCCTTGCGATCGGCAATCCCTATCCGACACGCCAACTCGCCCAGGTGCTCTGGCGAAACCAGGGATCCGTCGCCATCGGTGCCACGCTCGAGCCGGGAATCGTGACCCGACTGACCCTCCCGAGGCCCCCGGCGGATCTCATCAAGACGTTCTATCCCGAACTGGACGCGGGCGATCTTCTGCACCTGAATCTGGTGGTCAGGGAGCACGTGATGACCCTTGCCTTCGGCCCGCAGACGATCCTGGCCCAACCCCCGGGTCCCCTTCTGGGCCCCCTCCGCCCGCCGATGACCATGTCCGCGGCACGCACCCAGAACGTCCCCGACGAAGAGGCGGAACGAACCACCTGGTGCCAGGTCCGAAAGATGGCCGGCCGGTGGGAATTGTTCATCGAATGCCAGCGCACCGGAACCAGTCGCGGACGGCGAATGTCCTCCTTCCTGCGCTCGCTGGATCAGCTGCGCGGCATCGAGGCCGTCACCGTGCTGGTCGGACCCCCGCGACACGAACGGGCACCGGCACGGTACGGAATCTGCATTCCCGAATTCGGCGATGCGCAGATCGTGGTGGGCCCGGAGGACGATGCCCCGGAGATCCACATCCGATCGTACGAGGACCGGTGGCTGGCGAGGTTCGTGCTCCCCGGCCACTGGATTCCCGCGTCCGGAGAACCTCTGCTGCTTTCACTGATCCGGACGCACGAGGACAACCTCGACTTCGAAACCGCACCGAACGTGAGCGTCCCCTGGTCGATGCGCATCGATCCGGTGCACCTGGACATCTCGGCGTGGAACGACGACGATTTCCTGCTTCCGGTCCGAAGACGCTGAGGAATCAGAACGAAATGGTCGCCTGCCCACCCAGCAGGAAACCGGTCCCGTAGTCCGAACTGGCCGCGACGTTGCCGTTGCGGTCGACCGCCTCCAGCTCACCGTAGGTGTTGATGCCGACGTAGAGCGAGACGTTGACCGAGGGCATGGGCTTCCAGTTGACGAATCCGTAGAACGGCAGCGCGGTGAACTCGCCGACGCCTTCGGCGACCGGCCCTTCGTCGTTGAGACGGAACCGCTGGTAGTCGTAGGCGGCACCGATGCCGACGTCCCAATGGTCGGTCCACCGATAGACCAGCTGCACGCCGGTCTCGTTGCCCCATCCGGTCGAGATCCGGGTGGTCAGGAGCAGCCGATCGACGATCTCCCAGTCCGCCACGACGATGGGGTAGTACAGGAGATCGTCCTCGAGCCGCGTGACGATGCCGAGTCCGCCGCCGAGGGTGAGTCGTTCGCTGAAGGTGTAGCTGATCGCCGCCGCACCGCCCCCTTCGAAGGAATCGCCCCAGTCGGCACCGGTCTCCCGTGCAAACCGGAAGACGCCGCCGGCGAAGAATTGCCAGTTGCCGTCGAGCTTCCAGAATCCACCGACGTTGAACTCGATGGTGTGGATGTCCGACCATGGGTCACCGAGCCCGAAGAACCCCTGCTCACCGAAGTTGAATCCATCGAACTCGTAGCGGAATCCGTAGCTCAGATCGAACGTATCCGTGATCGCGGTGCGGCCCTTCAGTCGCAACCGAAGCTGGTCCATGTCGAACTCGCCCTGATCGTCATCGATCTCCGAATTGAAGAGATGGGAATAGTGCAGGGTCAGCGACAACCGGGTGCCGGCCGTCCAGTTCAGATCCTGACCGAACTCGGGAACATCCTCTTCCGCGACCGCCCGGACCGAGTCGTCGTCCTGGAAGGCCGTCAGCGCCGGACGCTCCAGACTCGGCAGCAGATGCTCGTCGACGGGCTGGGTCGGCAGGACGAAGGGGTTCGAGGCCAGGGCGACGGTGAGCAGTTGCAGCATGGTGGTCTCTCCGTATCAGGAGTTGAGTACGCCGATGTCGGCGGGCAGGGTGTCGATGAGATTCCGGAGGACATCGTCGGTCGTCAGTCCTTCCGCCTCTCCCTCGAAGTTCAGCAGACAGCGGTGCCGCATGGCGGGGAGCACCGAATCGCGGACATCCTCGGCGACGACCGACTCACGACCCGCCAGCAGAGCCTTGACCTTGGCGGCCAGCACCAGCGTCTGGGCGGCCCGGGGGGACGCCCCGAAACGCAGATAGGTGTTGACCTGAGGCGTCGCCAGTTCGCCGCCGGGGTGCGTCGCCATCACGATGCGGACCGCGTAATCCTGCACGGACGCGGGAATGTCGATTTCGCGGACCAGCGACTGGTGTTCGAGGATCGCGCTCGCGTCCAGCACGGGTTCCAGCTCGACGGATGTTCCGGCGGTGGTGCGATCGAGTATCTCCGCGAGCTCCTCGCGGGTGGAATAGCCCACCTGCAGCTTGAAGAAGAATCGGTCCAGCTGGGCTTCGGGCAGCGGGTAGGTCCCCTCCTGCTCGATGGGGTTCTGCGTGGCCATCACGAAGAAGGGGCGATCCAGGTGGTAGGTCTCTCCGCCCACGGTGACCGAACGCTCCTGCATGGCCTCGAGCAGCGAGGACTGCGTCTTGGGCGTCGCACGGTTGATCTCGTCGGCCAGCACGATCTGGGCGAAGATCGGTCCCTTGCGGAAACTGAATTCACGGCCACCCTCGTTCTCCACCACGATGGTGGTTCCCGTGACGTCCGCAGGCATCAGGTCCGGCGTGAACTGGATGCGGGAGAAGTCCAGTCGGAGCGCTTCCGAGAGGGAACGGATGAGCAGCGTCTTTCCGAGACCGGGCACGCCTTCCAGCAGGGCGTGGCCGCCGGCGAAGAGGCAGGTCAGCACGCCGTCGATGATGGTGTCGTGACCGACGATCGCACGCTGGATCTGTTCCCGCGTACGCCGGTAGTCGTCGTGAAACCGTTGGATTCGGGCCTGGTCGATGGACATGGACCCATGGTAGCGACCCTCGGCAGCGAGGGACTACTCGTCGGCCTTGGCGATCTGCCAGTACTCGAGTTCCACCGGAGCCTGCCGTCCGAAGATGGTGACCAGCACCCGGACCAGCCCCTTCTCGGGCATGACATCGTCGACGGTGCCGTCGTAGTTCTCGAACGGCCCCTCCTTGATGGTGACGTTGTCGCCCTTGGCGAACTCGAGCTTGACCGTGGGGTCCTCCTCGGGCATCCGCGAGTCGAAGAGCATCTTCTCGACCTCGTCCGGGGACAGCGGGGTCGGTCGTCCGGGACTGCCGACGAAATCACCGACTCCGGTGGTCTCCTTGATCAGGAAGAAGACGTCCTGCGGGATGCGGTTGTCCTTCTCGAGGGTCATCTCGACGAAGATGTAGCCCGGGTAGAGCATGACCTCGGTGATCCGGGTCTTGCCCCCCTTGAGAGTCCGGGTCTTCTCGGTCGGCACCATGATCCGGCCGACGGACTGGTCGAGGCCTTCGATCTGGACCTTCTTCTGGAGCGTGTCCTTGACGGACTTCTCCTTGTTGGAGGCGACGCGGAGCACGCACCAGTGCATGCCGGAACGGAACATCGGCATGTCCACGGCGGGATCGAAGGCCTTCTCGTCCTCGTCCGCCGCGGCTTCGGTCGTGGCCTCGGGAGCCTGTGTCGCCGTGGCCTCTGTGGCCTCGGGAGCGGGGCTGGACTCGGCGGCGACCTCGCTGGTCGCTTCGAGTTCAGGCTGGGTCGACTCCATGGGTTGATCGTCGATCATCGTGTCCGGGCTCCGGTTCAGCTGGATGCGTCAAGCACGCCAGCGGAGAAGAAGATGTAGTAGAAGATCTGGTCGAAGACGAAGCAGAAGAAGGCCAGACCGAAGGTCAGGAAGATGACGGCCCAGGTCGAACGCTGCAGTTCACGCTTGGAGGACCAGTTGACCTTCTTCATCTCGCCTTCGGTCGCAATCATGAACTCGACCGTCCGCTTCTTGGCGCCGATGATCCAGAACCCGATGGCTCCGAAGACGAAGGCGCAGGGAAGCATCACGGCGACCTGGACGTAGGTGGTCTCGACTTCGCCGAACGTCATCGTGTTGAGCCAGTCCCAGAGCCACTTCAGGCCGAGTGCGACCACCACGCCGTAGGCGATGGCGGACATCAACCTGACCCAGTAGCCCTGACCGCTCTTGTAGATTCCACTTGCCACGATGCTGCTTCCTTTCCTCACGCCCCATCCAGAGGGGGCGTCTCGAAACACGCCGGGAGTGACTCGAACACTCAACCTGCGGATTTGGAATCCGCTGCTCTGCCAATTGAGCTACCGGCGTCCTGTGCGGGAAGCCGGACTTCCCGCCCGTGCTGGACTACTTCCGCTTGATCTTGTGCAGGGTGTGCTTCCGAAGGCGGGGGCAGAACTTCTTGAAGCCCTCCTTCACCTTCTCGGCGATGCCACCCTTCACGCGGATGCTCGTCCTGTAGTTCAGGTCGCCGCTCTCCGTGCACTGCAGCCAGACGTATTCGCGGTCTGTCGACTTCTTGGCCATCTCGATGCTCCACGGGTCGTACCCGAAGAAGACTTGGCCCTGGAGTGCCTCACCCGCAACGACGGGCGAGGCACTCCGGACCAGTTGAAGACATGTCAGCAGATCACTCGATGACCTTGGTGACAACTCCGGAACCGACCGTACGTCCACCTTCGCGGACTGCGAAACGGAGGCCTTCCTCCATTGCGATCGGCTTGTCGCCGAGGTCGATGTTCATCTGGACGTTGTCGCCGGGCATGCACATCTCGGCTCCGACGAGCTCGAGTGAACCGGTGACGTCGGTCGTTCGGAAGTAGAACTGGGGCTTGTATCCGCTGAAGAACGGAGTGTGTCGACCACCCTCCTCCTTCGTGAGGACGTACACCTCGGATTCGAACTTCGTGTGGGGCGTGATGGTGCCGGGCTTGGCAAGCACCTGCCCACGCTCGACGTCGTCCTTCTCGACACCACGAAGCAGGCAGCCGACGTTGTCGCCGGCCTGGGCGTCCTCGAGGATCTTGTTGAACATCTCGACGCCGGTGACGGTGGTCTTGCTGGTGTCGCCGAGACCGACGATCTCGACCTCGTTGCCGACTTCGACCAGTCCCCGCTCGATACGACCGGTCACGACGGTGCCGCGGCCCTTGATCGAGAAGACGTCCTCGATGGACATCAGGAAGTCCTTGTCGACCGCACGCTCGGGCGTGGGGATGTAGCTGTCGAGTGCGTCCATGAGCTCGTCGATGGGTGCACCGGCGGTGTCGTCGGCACCCTCGGACTCCATCGCCTTGAGGGCGGAGCCGCGGATGACCGGGATGTCGTCGCCGGGGAAGTCGTACTTGCTCAGAAGTTCACGGATCTCCATCTCGACGAGCTCCAGGAGCTCCTCGTCGTCGACCATGTCGCACTTGTTCATGAAGACCACGATCTTGGGCACGCCGACCTGGCGGGCGAGCAGGATGTGCTCACGCGTCTGGGGCATGGGACCGTCGGTCGCGGCGACCACCAGGATGGCGCCGTCCATCTGGGCGGCACCGGTGATCATGTTCTTGACGTAGTCGGCGTGGCCGGGGCAGTCGACGTGGGCGTAGTGGCGGGCTTCCGACTCGTACTCCTGGTGGCTGGTGGCGATGGTGATGCCACGTGCCTTTTCCTCGGGAGCGTTGTCGATCTGGTCGAACGCACGCATTTCGCCCAGGTTCTTGTGTGCCTGGCGCATGGTGATCGCCGCCGTCAGGGTCGTCTTTCCGTGGTCGATGTGACCGATGGTGCCGACGTTGACGTGGGGCTTGTTGCGGACAAAGGTATCCTTGGCCATTTCAGTCAGTCTCCGAAATCCGTTTCCCGTCCTGCATGCGTCCGGCGCACCGGTACGGGAGTGTCTTCAACATGTCCGGGTCTCATGACCCTTGATCACGTGTCCTCGCGACAGCGTGACCCGTCTCTTTCGACCCGCCGCAGAACGACCGCGACGGGTATTTGGAAGCCACCGACGGGACTTGAACCCGTGACCTCACCCTTACCAAGGGTGTGCTCTACCACTGAGCTACGGTGGCGGGGTAACCATCCGTGACCCACCTGGCACGCCCGAAGACATGCCCGACCCCACCAGGTGGGGCCCGGGAAACCGGCGAATCATGGCACCGGGTTCCCGAATAAAAACCGCCCCGGATGCGGGACGGAAGACGGATCAGTGTACTCAATTTCAGGGGGCTATCAAGGGCTGGCGGACCAAGAACGACTCCAGAGGGCCTGAACGCCCCTCCGGGGGGCTCTTTCGATCAATTGGGGCGGGCCTGCCGCTTGTCCAGATCGAGAATTCGGATCCCCCGGCCGATGGAGTCGTCCCGGCCCTCGAGATCCCAGATCTGCGACCAGCGGTCCTGCTGCTCGACATGCCCGTCGAGAAAGAGCATCAGGCACTGATTTCCGTAGCGGAAGTCCACTTCCTGGTTGCATCGTCCCTCTTCGATCTCCGTCACGTCGCCGTCGGTGCTGATGTCCCGTTGGGCGGCGACCTCGAAGGATCGGCTGGTGTCCTCGTAGTACTGCTCCTGCTGGGTGGCGTAGTCGCTGGTTCCCAGGAAGCCGGGCGTGCCGCCGATGGTCTCGCCCGCGAACGAATCGACGAGATAGAGCGACCGACCGGGAGACTTGATCTGGCCCTCGGCCCAATAGCGATCACGGGTCGAATCGCCCTCGTCGCCGCTGATGTCGCGGGCACTTCTCGAATCGAAGAAGTTGTTGGCCGCAAAGAAACCTGCGTAGTCCTTTTCCCACGCCCCGGAGCCGCGGGGAGTGGGAAGCCCCTGCAGACCGTCGGCCGATTGCGTTCCGGCCTCGGAACGGCTGAAGTCGGTCTCGTCACCGCTGCTGTCCCAACGCGGCCAGTTCCAGGTGTTCACCACTGCGCTGCGCAGCGGATTCTTGTCCCATCTCGGGTTCTGCTCGTAGAAGGTCCGATCCGGCACCGAGTACTTGTAGGAACGATAGAGTCCGTCCCCACTGGAGCCCCCCCATTCGTCGATCTGGAGGTCGGCGACCGACAGCGTGTCGCCCAGGTTTCCCTCGACCCAGATCAGATCCGCCCAGGTGCCGCGGTGCACGAGATCCAGATCCGCCTGGCCGAGACTCTGGTAGGGGTTGTTGTTCTCGATCCATTCGGCGCCGTTTTCGGTCAACTCGTACGACATCCTCGAAGCGGGACCGCCGATCTTGGTGGCACCACCCCCGCTCTCCTCGTCGTACCGATCGAACTGGCTGGGCAGGATCCGCGCGTCGTTGGAGCCGGTGTACTGCTGCATCAGCGTGTTGATGTCACGCAGGTTGTTCTGCGAACGCATGAGGGCATCCGACCGGCTGACACCGCTCGTCGCGTAGAGGACCAGCGAGACGAGGATGGCCAACATCATCATCACGACCAGNACNTCGGTCAGCGTGAAGGCGGTNCGGGAGNTGGANTGCTGCATGCGGTACGGCTCCGTACGGGAGGTNNNNTCCCCCNNGAAGCATATCCCCAATNGCAACGTCGGCCAGAAGCAGTCGCCGAATGGCTGCGATCNCGGNGTNNCGGGGGCGATTCGGGGGCNTCAGCTGAGNTTCATCGTCATCAGGAANTCGGCNTTGGACTTNGTCTTNCCCATCCGNCCCCGCAGCANTTCCATGGCCTCGACCACGCTCATGTCGGAGACGACCTTGCGCAGNCGCACCACGAGNTCCATCTCCTTGGGATCCAGGAGNAGTTCCTCGCGTCGGGTNCCGGACGCGGCGATGTCGATGGCGGGCCAGATGCGTTTCTCGACGAGCTTGCGCGTCAGGTGCAGTTCCGAGTTGCCCGTTCCCTTGAACTCCTCGAAGATGACTTCATCNGCCTTGGANCCGGTNTCGACCAGCGCCGTGGCGATGATGGTCAGCGANCCNCCATCCTCNATGTTCCGGGCNGAGCCGAAGAACTTCTTNGGCTTGATGAGGGCNGTGCTGTCGACNCCNCCGGTGCCGATCTTGCCGCTGTTGGGCGTGGCGTTGTTGTAGCCNCGGGCCAGNCGGGTGATGGAGTCNAGCAGGACGACGACGTTCTCGCCGAACTCGACCAGTCGNCGGGCCTTCTCCATGACCATCTCGGCGACCTGGATGTGCCGGGCNGCNTGNTCGTCGAACGTNCTGGCCACGACTTCGACCCGNTCGGGCGTGTTCCGNCGGAAGTCGGTGACCTCCTCGGGACGCTCGTCGATGAGCAGGACGATGACGTGCACGTCCTCGTGGTTCTGGGCGATGGCGGACGTGATCTTCTGCAGGAGGACGGTCTTGCCCGTGCGGGGNGGGGCGACGATCAGGGCCCGCTGCCCGAAGCCCAGCGGCGCGACCAGGTCGATCACCCGCGTCTCCAGCGGCTCGGATCCGGTCTCGAGCATCACCCGGTCCTCCGGATGCAGCGGCGTCATGTTCTCGAAGGTGGGCTGGGTGCCCAGTTCCTTCGGATCCCGGCCGTTGACCGCCTCCACCCGCAGCAGTGCGAAGTAGACCTCCGACTCCTTGGGTGGACGGATGATTCCACGGACCACCTGGCCGCGGCGAAGACCGAAGCGGCGGATCTGGGACGGACTGACATACACGTCGTCCGGCGACGGCTGGTAGGAGTATTCGGGACTGCGGAGGAATCCGTATCCGTCCGGCAGGATCTCCAGGGTGCCCTCCCCGATCAGCAGCTTGTGCTTGGCGGCCCGGGCCTTGAGGATCTCGAACACCAGCTTCTGCTTGGGCAGCGTCGATGCGTCCTCGATNTTCTCCTTGGCCGCGAGCTTCACCAGCTCGGTGCCCTTCATGTGCTGGAGTGATGCGAGGTCGAGCCCCTTCTTCTTNGCATCGTCGTAGCGCTTCTGGGTCTTGGAATCGAGTTCCTTCTCCAGTTCGGCGGCCTCCTGCTCCAACTGCTCGTCGGACGGCACTTCGCCGGGGTTCAGGGTCATCAGGGCGATGGCTGCCCCGCCGGAGGAACTCTTCTTGCGACGACGTCGTTTCTTCGCCATTGGTTTCGCTCGCGTTGTACTCATGGATCAGTCGGGTTCGTCCACGGAGGACGGTTGGATTTGAATGCGGGGTGGACAACGATATTCGTTGATGGAGATGGGGATCCGCCTTGATCCTGCGCCGCGTGGCGTGTCGTCCGGGTTCGGGCGGAAGGACCCGCGATCGAATGGGATCAGGAGGAAACGTCCATCATCGTCCGAGTGTGGCCAGAAAGGCCTCGACCTGCTCACGCAGATCCTNGACTCGACCGTGATTGACGACCACATGATGGGCCCTCGACCGCTTCTCGTCAAGCGACATCTGCCGGCCTTCCCGACGGGCCAGTTCCGCCTCGTCCCATCCCCGGCTCGATGCCACTCGCTCCAGACGCACTGCACGGGGCGTATCGACGTAGAGGATCACGTCGCATTCGCGATCGAGCCCCACTTCGAGCAGCAGAGGAGCATCGATCACCAGCGCCGTGGTGTCGTCTCCCGCGGCATCGAATTCGGCCCGACGCCCGGATTCGACCAGGGGGTGGAGCAGCGCTTCGAGCCGATCCANTTCGGCGGGGTCGGCGAAGACACGATCCGCAACCCGGGCCCGGGAGACGGAACCGTCGTCCTCGAGCATCCCCTCGCCCCACCAGGAGACGATGGTGTCGCGAACCGTTTCATCCCGGAGGGCGGCGCGGGCGAGCGCGTCGGCGTCGGACACGATGCAGCCGGATGCCTCCAGCAGCGAGGCGACCCGGCTCTTGCCCGAACCGATTCCTCCGACGATCCCGATCACCGGGGGCGGCCCGGCACTCACTGGATCACCTTCGACCACGTCGTGCCCTCGGGACCGTCCTTGATGGCGATCCCCTCCTCGAGCAGTTCGTCACGAATGCGGTCCGCCTCGGCCCAGTCCTTGTCGTCCCGGGCGCGATTGCGGGCCTCGATGCGTTCGGCGATCGCGGTCTCGTCCACGTCGCCTTCGTCCGCGACCACCTCGCGCTCCAGATCGAGCACGCCCAGCACGCTGTCCATCCGACGCAGCGCTTCGAGCTCGCCGGCCGCATCGCAGCCGGGCCCCGCTTCGTCACCGACGGGCAGGGTCCCCAGAGCGGTGTTGAGGATGCCGATGGCTCCCGCGACGTTGAGGTCCGCGCTCAGGGCATCCACGAACGCGGGCAGGCATTCGGCCAACGGCCCCGGTGCCCCGGTCTGCGCAGCGTGCTCCTGCAGCCAGTCGCGCGCCGCCGANCAGCGGTCGACCTGACGCTGCGCATCGCGGATCCCCTGCAGCGTGAAGTTCGAGTTCACCCGGTAGTGCGTCTTNATCAGCTCCAGTCGGATGGCCGCCGGCGACGCGCCGCGTTCGAGAAGATCGCGGATCGTGAAGAAGGTTCCCGCGCTCTTGCTCATCTTGGCNCCGTCGACCATCAGGTGACGCGTGTGGAACCAGTGGCGGGCGAACGATGGCGATCCGGAGGCGCACCGCGACTGGGCGATTTCGCATTCATGGTGCGGGAAGATGTTGTCCTCGCCACCCGAGTGCAGATCGATCATCCCGTCGGTGTCTTCGCCGAGGAGTTCCGATGCCATGACGGAGCACTCGAGGTGCCAACCGGGATAGCCTTCCCCCCAGGGACTGTCCCACTTCATGACGTGGCTGACGTCGGGCTTCCACAGCATGAAGTCGGCCGGATGCCGCTTCACCGCCTGGGTCGCCATGTCGACCCGGCCGCCTTCTCCACTCCGCAGGGCCTCGAGGGTGTTGCCCGACAGCCGGCCGTAGTCGGGGAAGGACTGGACNTCGAAGTAGACGACCCCATCCTCGGCGACGTACGCGTTGCCGGAATCGATCAGACCGCGGATGAGTTCGATCATGCCGTCGATGTACCGGGTCGGACGCGGCAGCAGTTCGGGTGTCTCCTGCGCCTCGAAGGCAACCCGCATTCCCAGACGCCGGGCATCGTCGAGAAAGGCGTCGGTGTAGAACTCGGCGACGGCCATCGGATCGTTCGGATCGACGTCCGTCCCTTCGGGCAGGGCTCCCGCCTTCTTGGCCTCCACCAACCGCTTCGATGCGACCTCCATCTTGTCTTCGCCCCCCCCGTCGGGGTTCGAGTCGTCGGTCATGTGGCCGACGTCCGTGATGTTCATCACGTGACGGACCTCGTAGCCGAGCAGTTCGAGCGTCCGCCGCAGCACGTCCGCGTTGAGGAAGGCCCGAAAATTCCCCACGTGCGCGAAATCGTAGACGGTCGGGCCGCAGGTGTAGAACCGGACCAACCGCCCCTGGGGATCGAGCGGTGTAAACTCGTCCTGTTCGCGCGTCAGCGTGTTGTACAGTCGAAGTGGCATGGAGCGAGGCCGACGTGGTCGACACCGGACATACTACGAGGTTCCAGCCGGACGCGTTCCGGAAGACGCCCGTCCTCGTCACCGGGGGCGCCGGCTTCATCGGATCGCATCTGGTCCACCGGCTCGTCGGGCTGGGGGCCCGCGNGCGGATCATCGACGACCTGAGCACCGGCCGGACGGAGAACGTCGAAGGACTCGATGTCGAGTTCGTCGAGGGATCCGTTCTCGACGCAACCCTGCTGCAGCGGGCCGTCGACGGCTGCCGCTACGTACTCCACCAGGCCGCCTTCGTCTCGGTGGCGGCCAGCGATCGCGAACCGGATCGCTGCCGACGAGACAACGTCGAGGGAACGGCCGCCGTACTCGCAGCGGCCCGAGCCGCCGGTGTGGCCCGGGTGGTCAATGCATCCTCGGCGGCGGTCTACGGCGACCAGGGAGCAGCTCCCATCACGGAGACGGCACCACCGGCTCCGCAATCCGCCTACGCGTCGTCCAAACTGGAATCGGAACGGATCTGCCGGGACGAACGCGGAGATGTGGACACCATCTCCCTGCGGTACTTCAACGTCTTNGGACCGCGACAACGGCTCGATTCCTCCTACGCCGCAGTCATCCCGGCCTTCGTCACCGCCGTCTGCACCGGACAACCCGTGACCATGTTCGGCGACGGCGGGCAGACCCGGGACTTCATCTCGTGCGGCACCGTCGTCGATGCCGTGCTTGCGGCGTGCACCACATCGGAACCGCTCGGCGGGATCGCCTGCAACATCGGCAGCGGGNACNGGCGAACGATCGCCTCGCTCCTGGACAGCATCTGCCGGCTGGTCGGTACGTCGGTCGATGTGACCCACGCGCCGGAACGGGCGGGGGACATCAGACATTCGCTGGCCGACATCGGCCTCGCNCGCGACCGGCTGGGACTTCGGCCGGATGCATCGTTCGAGTCGGATCTTCGACGCGTGATCGACTGGACGCTTCAGTCGGCGGCGGGCTGATTCCGGCGCCGCAGTTCCTCCGCGGGATTGCCCGCGTAGACGGTCCATGCCTCGAGATCACGCATGGCCACTCCGCGGGCTCCGAGAATGGCGCCGGCACCGACGGTGACGCCCGGTCCGACGAACGAACCCGCCGCCAGCCAGACATCCTCTCCGATCACGACGGGGCGCACCACCAGCGGCATGGACGGCTGATCCGCATCGTGCGTCCCCGCGCACAGTTCGGCATCCTGCGAGATGGAGGCCCGCGCGCCGATCGTCACCGGTCCGAGGCAGTAGGCCACGGCACGATCGCCCAGACAGGCGTGGTCGCCCATGACGAGATTCCAGGGACATTCGATGCGGGCGGTGCGTCGCACCACGCAGCCACGACCGATCCGGGCCCCGAAGCATCGCAGCAGCGTGCGTCGCCAGGCGTACCAGTTGTGGAAGCTGCAACGGAACAGCACGGCCTGCACGACCGACCAGAGCACCCTCGCNCACTTGAGCCGGAAGCTCCACGGACTGTCATGTCGATCAGCGATGTCGCTCACGATGCGGTCTCCTCCCGCTGGAACTCGATCATCTTCAACGCAATCTGCAGTTCGTAGGACGAGATGAACAGGCAGAACCTGAAGCCCGTCAATCCATCGAGGAAACCGAGGCGCAACACGTACATGTAGAGGAACCGGAGGAGCCACTTCGCAGGCAGTCGGGCGTACAGACGCTCCTTGATCCAACGACGCTTCTGCAACTGGTTCCCGGTGAGCGACGCGTCGAGGCGATGTCCGTCGCCGTGCAGTCCGGCCACGATCTCCCGGGCCTCCAGCGTCGAATACCGGTTGTGCTTGGCGATGTAGGTCTCGAGGCCGCGTCGATCACGGTGCTCCATNGGCGTGCGGATCCANCCGACGGGNCCGTCGATGAGCAGGTGNTCNTGCACCGCNCGTTCCTCGTAGCGNCCGGANCCGCGCTTGAAGAAGCGGAGATTCCAGCTCGGGTGNTAGCCGCAGTGTCGAATCGGCCGGTCGAGGAAGTAGAAGAGNCGNTTGAGGTAGAAGCCCGATTCGGGAACNTCCTCGNTCGGCCGCTGTGNGACGGCTTCGAGCTNCGNCCGCAGGGCCGGNGTGATGACTTCGTCGGCNTCGACGATNAGCACCCAGTCCNCCTCCATGGGAAGCGTGTCCAACGCCCAGTTCTTCTGGNCCGCGTANCCCTCCCAGGNGTGNTCGNACACCTCGGCACCATGNTCCTCGGCGATCGCGCGGGTGCGATCCGTGGATCCGCTGTCGACCACGAAGATCCGGTTCGTCCACCCCTGCAGCGCACGCAGACAGTACGGAAGGTTGACCTCTTCATCCCTGGTGATGATCAGTACGTCAATCATGGAGTCGTCTTGGTTCCCCGACGGCGATGGAATCGTAGACCTGTTATCGACCGGAGACGCCGCGCCATCCAGCCGGTCTCCGAAGGTCCGAGAATGCTGCGGGTCTCACGCCGATCCGCGGAGGACTCGTTCTCGACGCGCACGGGCGGGCTCGCCGGTCGCGATGTGCCAGGCCTCGATCCGTCCGCACACCATGCCCCGCGCACCCACGACCACACCCGCCTCCAGGGTCGATCCGGGCAGGACCAGCGTATCGGTCGCGACCCAGCAATCCTCGGCGATGATGATCGGTCCACCCACCGGAGGGTGACCGGTCGATTCGGGATCGCGGACCTCCGTCAGCAGGCTGCAGTACTGGCTGATCACGCACCGGGATCCGATGTGGATCGGCGCCGCACTGCGGATGACCACCCCGTCACTCACCATCACCAGATCGTCGAAGCGGATGTTCCACGGCTGATCGATGTCCACCGACCGGCGACACCGCACCCGCCGACCCAGGCGGGCACCGCACAGGCGAAGCAGCTGACGGCGGAATCCGTAGGCCGCGTGCGGCGTGCAGCGAAAGAGCGGTCGCGCGATCCACTTCCAGATGATCCCTCGCGGCGTCACTCGCCGTCTCCGCACGAACGGGCCGGATTCCCCTCCAGCACCGTCTCGGGAGGGAACGACCGGTACACGCTCGCGCGATGACGCACCCGACATCGGTCACCGAGTTCGACCTCGGGAGCGATGTAGGCGTCGACTCCGATGAAGCAGTCCTCACCGATGGTGATCGGTGGCCTCGTCAACGGAAACCGGGTGTCGTGCATGTCGTGGGAACCGGCGCACAGATGGGCACGCACGTCGACGACCGTTCCGGATCCGATGGAGATGGGACCGAGCGCGTACAGGATCACGTGCTCACCGATGTGCACGCGATCCCCGAGCGAGATGTTCCAGGGAATCAGGATGTCGATGGATCGCGCCAGACGGCAGTCCCTGCCCACCGTGCCCCCGAAGAGACGCAGGACCGGAGCACGCAGCGGAGCGACCTGCCAGCAGATGCGACCGATCGTCGCCCAGACGACCCGGACGATTTTCTGGCGGGTCGTCCAGGCGGAACGTCGGGCCGGGGGAGCCGATGCCATGGCGGCTTCCTGGTTGCCTTGGACCTCTGGATTGGTCATGCGGTGGCTCCTCGGTCTGCAGCCTAGGCGGACGGATGGCCCAAGGGAAGGGCACCGGCCCGCATCCGGTATTGAGCCCGATTTCCGTACCTTTGACTGGGCTTGATAGTGTCTTCGGACCGATCGACGAAGAAACCGGCACAAATCCGTGGCAGATGCACGAAGTCCGGGCAAGAGTACGAGAGGACCCCACCATTGCGGTGGCCAGGGAGCAGGGCGTGAACGTCGTCATTCTCAACCAGTACTACGCACCGGACGTGGCCTCCACCGGACACCTCCTCTACGAGCTTGCGAACGACCTCTCCACCAACGGAGAGAGGGTCCACGTGATCACCTGCCGACCGTCCTACGGCCCTCCCGAGACCTGGCAGCCGTGCCCGCGCAACGAGGTCTCCCCCAGCGGCGTGACCGTGCACCGGATGCTCGCCACGCGGTTCAGCAAGGACAACCTGCTGGGACGCATCGTCAACTCCATCACCTTCCTGGTTCCGCTCGCGGCCCGCATGCTGTTCAGACTGAAGCGGGACGAGGTCTTCCTCTACACGACGAACCCCCCCTACCTCGGCATCGTGGGCACGATGGTCGGCTTCCTGCGTCGGCACCGCTACGTCGTTCTCCTGCACGACGCCTACCCGCAGATGGCGGTCTGGGTCGGCAAGATCCGCAAGGGCGGATTCATCGACCGGATCTGGCACCTGCTCAACAAATGGATGTACCGCCGGGCCAAGGAGACCATCGTGCTCTGCGACGCCGCGAAGGATCTCGTGTGCGACACCTACGGCATCGATCCGGATCGCGTGCACGTGATCCCCAACTGGGCGGACGGCGAGTTCCTGCATCCCGTCGACAAGACGACGTCGGAGTTCGCCAACGAGCACGATCTGGTC
>PAAB01000045.1 GCA_002591705.1 Phycisphaerae bacterium | reverse complement strand
ACCCACCCTGACTCATCGCCCGCTGGGCAGCCAGGTCCTTCATTTCCGTATCCAGGGCGCTGTCGCTCGGATCCATCTGCATCGCCAACTGTCCGGCGGCGATCGCCTCGTTCCAGGCTCCGGCCGCCTTGGCGAGCTCCATGACCTGGATCACCTGGCTCCGGGACACCTTTTTGGCGCGGCTGACGAGCGTCAGCACCCGGATGGTGAGCATGTTGGCAAGCTCGAGCTGATCGGCCTAGACGGCGGCCGCGAGTGCCTTCACGGCCAACGCGGGCTGGTCGTAGCGCGAGAGCCAGGCGAGCTGGGCCGTGGCCAGCTTGTCCACGGGATGGGAACCATCGACTCCCTTGAGATCCTTGGAGGAGGCCTTCTTCCCACCCGATTGGAGGTGCTTGATGCCGACCTCGATCATCGCCTCGTGGGCGGAGATCAGCGCCGGATCGAGTTTGATTCCGTTCGCGTAGTACACGAGGGCCGAGACGAAGTTGGAGGAGTCCGCCATGTTCTTGGCGTGTTCGAACCACTTGCGTGCCTTCTCGGGCTGCGGGACGAACTCGATCTCGGAATCCGAGCCGTCATCGGAGCCTTTTTTACGGTTGAAGAGTGCCACGATCGTGCCTCGGCCAGATTGGAATGCCCATGCGTCCCGGATCTTCGTCGCCCGGTCCCGCGTCTGCCGTAACGGTATGGAGAATCTCCCTTCAGGTCAATCACGTTGCGCTCTGGTCGTGGCCCGTCCGGAGCCGTAGCATGTCCACCATGGCGATCGACGTACAGAACCTGACCATTCGCACCTACCCGGATCCCTGCCTGCGTGGGAAGGCCGCCGAGGTCGACCCGACCAGCGATGAGGTGCAGCAGGTTGCCGCGCGGATGATCCAACTCATGCACCAGGCCAATGGTGCCGGCCTTGCCGCCCCGCAGGTCGGGCTGTCCTGGCGACTGTTCGTCACCCGCAATCCGGACTCGGAGGACGGGGGACTGGTCTGGGCCAATCCCGTCGTCACGCCCCTCGAATCGCCCCCGGAGCCGGATACCGAGGGATGTCTCAGCCTGCCCGGCATCGAAGTCGAGATGACCCGCCCCAGCCGCGTACGGATATCCGCCGTCGATCCGTCCGGAACCCGGTTCGAGGTCGAGTCGGGCCTGATGGCCCGCGTCTGGCAGCGCGCGGTGGATCACCTCGACGGGGTGCTCATCATCGACCGCATGTCTCCCATGGAGCGCATCAAGCATCGACGTCAGATCAAGGCCCTCAAGAAATCGTCCGCTTCCTGAAACCCGGAGTCCCGAATGCGATTGGTATTGTTCGGCAGCGGCGAGTTCGGAGTGCCGACCTTTCAGGCCCTGGCCGCCGAGCACGACATCCTTCGGGTGGTGTCGCAGCCGGCGCGACCGGCGGGTCGTGGTCGTTCACTGCGTCCCACTCCCGTGTCGGAATGGGCTTCCGGCCGCGATCATCCCCTGGATGAAGTCCCGGACGTAAACGATCCGTCGGTCACCCGGTCCATTCGATCCCATGACGCCGACGCCTGGGTCGTCATCGCCTTCGGGCAGAAGCTCGGGCCCGAACTGCTGCTCGATCGTTTTGCCGTCAACCTCCATGCTTCGCTCCTGCCGAAATTCCGCGGAGCCGCTCCGATCAATCACGCCATCATCGCCGGTGAGGAGACCACCGGAGTGAGTGTGATCACGCTCGCCGACCGCATCGACGCGGGGGACGTGCTCGGAGCCGTATCCACCAGGATCCTTCCGGCCGAAACCGCAGGTGAGCTCCACGATCGACTCTCCTTGCTGGGGCCGGACGTCATGCTCGAGGTGCTGGATCGATACCGCCGGGGTGATCTCTCTCCGGTGCCGCAACCGGCCGCGGAGGCCACCGTGGCTCCGAAGTTCAGCCGCTCCGACGGCACCGTCGATTTTCGCGCGGACGCTGCCGCCGTTCGCAATCGAGTCCACGGACTCACGCCCTGGCCGGGATGCGATGTGGCCATCGCCGGACAGCGGATCCGCCTGCTCAGGATGGAAGTGGTGGAGGCCCCCGATGAACCGGCCGCTCCGGGATGCTGCTCCCCGGACGGCGTTGCGACGTGCGGGACCGGATACGTGCGTCTGCTTCGGGTGCAGGCTCCCGGTGGCCGACCGATGGATTTTTCCGCGTGGCTTCGCGGCCAGCGCGGGCTGCACGGCAGTTCCCTGGAGATCACCGCTCCGTGAAGCTCTTCGCCGACACGCTGTGGGACCTGCTCGGACTCCGCCCGGCCGCGCATCGGACGGCGAGCCGTCGTCGGCCGGCGGCACGGTCCGCGGCACCGCCTTCGCGACGCACGACTCCGGCCCAGCAGCGATACGACGAACTGGTGGTCGAACTCAAGGCGGCATGGAACATCCGGATCCACAAGTGGAGATCCAGCACCAGCGGCTGCGCCTGGGAAGTCCGCGATCGAGCGGGAAACGTCACTCGGCTGATCGAATCACCGTATCCGCGCGGACCGATGAGCTGCGTCGTGTTCCTTCACGAGGTCGGGCACCATGCCATCGGGTTCGGACGGTACCGTCCCCGCTGTCTCGAGGAGTTCAAGGCCTGGGAGTGGGCCCTCGACACGATGCGGGAACGAAAGCTCAACATCACCGCAGCCGTGATGCGGCGTCATGACGATGCCATGCGGTATGCGGTGGCCAAGGCGTTGCGACGGGGGCTCAAGCGGCTGCCGGTCGAACTGACGCCGTACCTTCCCGACGGATTCTCCCTGCCGTCCTGACTTCATTCAGGCCAGCAGGTCCACGATGCCTTCTCCCCGCGACACAAGCTGTTGGACCACGTCCCGAGGAATCGGCGGTGGAGGAGGGCCGTGCCCGGCGTGATCGTCTCCGAGATCGGCCAACGCCGGTGCGAGCCGCGTCACATGCTCCGTTGGTCCGTGGGCCGAAGCCGAGTCCACCGGGTGCAAGGATCCGCCGGTGAAATCCACGTCGTGGATCGCCCCGGGGCCGGCGGGATGCATCGACGTCCACCAGTTCAACAGCCACCACAGACCCGGGGACCATTCGGTGCTGTCGGTGCAGTCCCAGCATCCTCCGTGATCGGGGGCATGATCTTCGGCCGAGGATTCCTCGGGCCCCACGAGAAGGCCCGACACGGGCGTCATCAGCCCCTCGGCCTCCGCATCCTGGAATGCCGACTGCAGTTCACTGACCAGAGGTGGAAGAAGATCCATGTCAGACAGTCTGCAGCTCCGTGTCCCGGACGGAAGCGGTACTTTGCGAGTCGAGACCGGCCGTCCGGTAAGAGCGGGAGGCGGCGCTTGCCGAGTTCCGTCTGGAGGGGGAGAATCGGTCACTCGATCTGGTCCGATTACACCGGCGGCACGCATTCAATGACCTCTCCCCTCACTCGAGAAGATCTCGGCTACGAACTGCCGGATGAACTGATTGCCCGCACGCCGGCCGAGCCGCGTGATCAGGCCAGACTCCTCGTCTACCATCGTTCGGATGGTTCGATCGATCATCGCCGCATTGTCGATCTCCCCGACTACCTTCAGTCCGGAGATCTGCTGTGCACGAACAACAGTGCCGTGGTCCCGGCCCGGCTCATCGGGCAGCGGGCCGACACCTCGGGTCGCGTCGAAGGACTGGTGCTGCAATCCGCTTCACCTCCGTGGACCTGCATGCTGCGCAGCAACGGCACGTTGCGATCCGGTCAGGTGATCGAGCTCGCGGGTCCCGACGGCGCGCGTGGCCGCATGCGATTGGTCGAACGAGACGGAGCACGATGGATCGCCGATCCCCTCGACGGCCTCGAGATCGAGACGATCGGTCATACTCCACTGCCTCCGTACATCCTCCGGGCCCGGGCCTCCGACGGAACCCGGTACGACGATGAGACCGACCGGAGTCTCTACCAGACCGTGTACCAGGATCCGAATGCCCCGGGGAGCGTCGCCGCCCCCACGGCCGGCCTGCACTTCACCGATTCGCTTCTGGAGCGGCTGCGTGGAATCGGGGTCGAACAGGCCATGGTCACCCTTCATGTCGGCGCGGGGACCTTTGCGCCCATCACCACGGACCTGGTCGCTGATCATCCGATGCATGAGGAGTCCTGGATCGTCCCCGCATCGACCCTCGCCTCCCTGCGGGCCCNACGTGCGAACGCGGACGGAGGGCGGATCGTCGCGGTCGGAACCACCACCGTCCGGGTGCTGGAATCGCTGCCCGATCTGGACGAGGCCGGCCTCGGACCACTTGCCGACCGCACGGATCTGCTCATCGTTCCCGGATGGGACTTCACGCTCACCGACGCCATGTTGACCAACTTCCATCTTCCNGAATCCACGCTGCTGGCCCTGGTGGGTGCATTCACCGGAATGGAAGAATTGAAGATGATCTACCGAAGGGCTGTGGAATCCGGCTATCGATTCTATAGTTATGGCGATGCCATGCTCGTCCTCTGACCGATGAGCATTACGGAGGCACGGAGGCCTTCCAAGACCAGCGACCACGGACGGATCCATGGGAACCCCGCTCATCCAGCTCCTCGACGGACTTCCGGTGACATGCCACGCCGTCACGCCGGAACTCCACGTCGGTGATCTCGTCGAAGACGCCGGACAGGTCACCCCCGGGTGCATCTTCCTGGCCCGGGCGGGACGCACGTTCGATGGCCGTGACCACATCGAAGCGGCCCGTGCGCGTGGGGCCGCTGCGGTGCTCACCGACGAGCACGGCGCGGGTCGATCCACGCTTCCCACCATCGAGTGCCTCGATCCCGTGATGGTCGGCGCCCGACTGGCCGAGCGTCTCCACGGAGATCCCAGTCGCAGAATCCAATTGATCGGCATCACCGGGACCAACGGCAAATCGACCACCGCGATCATCCTCCATCATCTGCTCCACGGTGACCAGCAGCGGTGCGGTCTCATCGGCGGCATCCACATCGATGACGGCGTGGCGTGTTCCGATGCCTCGCTCACCACGCCGCAGGGACCCGATCTGAGCCGNATTCTGGGACGGATGGTTCGCAACGGTTGCACCCGNGCCGTCATGGAGGTCTCCAGCCATGCCCTCGATCTGGGACGGGTCCATGCCCTGTCATTCCACGGTGCAATCTTCACCAATCTGTCGGGAGACCATCTCGACTGGCACGGCGACATGGTCCAGTACGCCATCGCCAAGCGGCGACTGTTCACGATGCTTCCCGACCACGGAGTCGCCGTCGTCAATGCAGAGGACTCCCGATCGGCCTTCATGGCTCAGGCCGCTCCGTGCCGGGTGATCGAAGCGGGGGCCGGATCAACCGCCCAGTGCATCTGTCTCCACGAGAGCCTCGACGGATCAAGAGCCCGCTTCGAGGGGCCGTGGGGAACCATGGACGGCATCGAGGCGATGGTTCCGCTGGTCGGCCGCCACAACCTGCAGAATGCGCTGCTGGCCNTCACGATGGCCCAGCAGCTGGGCNTTCCGCCCGCCCTGATCGAGGAACGGCTCGCCACCTGTCCCTGTCCGCCGGGAAGACTGGAACCGGTTGCCGCACCGGAGGGGGCCGGCCGGGTCTTCGTCGACTTCGCCCATACCGACGGTGCACTGTCCTCGACCCTGTCCAGCCTACGGCGGATTCTCGAGCCGCAGCAGCGACTGGTGACCGTCTTCGGGTGCGGGGGAGACCGNGACGCGACCAAACGTCCCCGAATGGGAGCTGCCGCGGTCGAGTCGTCGCATGCCGTCGTCGTGACCAGCGACAACCCGAGGACCGAGGATCCACAGTCCATCATCGCCGATGTGCTGCAGGGAATTCCCCAGGAACGCATGAAGGATGTGACGGTTGAATCCGACCGCGCGACTGCCATCCGTCAGGCCATCTCCATGGCCGACGAGCACACGGTCGTGGTCATTGCCGGCAAGGGTCATGAACAGGTGCAGATCTGCGGCGAGGCCCGCATCCCGTTCGACGACCGGTCCATCGCACGGGCCGCGCTCTCGGGCTGCCCGCTGCTCGGCCGGCATCTGCAGTCCCTGACCATTCTCGATCGATCGCACGGAGCGCTTCCGCCGATCACGGGCATCTCCATCGACTCCCGCACCGTGGAGCCGGGGCAGCTCTACGTGTGCATCGTCGGCGATACGCATGATGGGCACGCCTTCATCCGGGAAGCCATTTCCCGCGGCGCCTCGGCCATCCTTCTGGAACAGGAAAGCCATGAGGTCCCGATCCCGTGGCTCCGTGTGAAGAGCACCCGCCACGCACTCGGTGAACTTGCGACCAGCCACCGGAAGGCTCTGGACATCCCCGTCATCGGAATCACGGGAACCTGCGGAAAGACCGGAACCAAGGAGCTGCTTCGATGCGTCCTCGAGCAGTCCGGGACCGTCTGCGCGAGCCCGCGTTCCTACAACAACGACATCGGTCTTCCGCTCACCATCCTCGGCGGAACCGCCGAGCACGACTGCATGATCCTGGAGATGGGAACCAGCAGCCCCGGTGAGATCAATGCCCTGGCGAGGATCGCCCGACCGACGCACGCCATCATCACCATGGTCGGGCACGGGCATCTGGCCGAACTCGAGGATCGACGCGGAGTCGCCCGTGAAAAGTACTCGCTGCTGCCGCACGTTCGGGAACACGCCTGGGTCCGTGCCGACGAGTTTCCGATGCCNACCTCGGTGGCCACCATCGACCGATTCGGTTGCGATGCCGACCACGGTCCATCCGATGTCCAGCTTCATCCCGACGGCACCACCTTCCGCATGGCCGACGGAGCCAGATTCAGAATCTCGGCCTGCGGAGCCCACCACGCCTCGAATGCCGTGCCCGTGGTGCTCCTGGCCCGTCATCTGGGTCTCGATGACGACACCATCCAGTCGGGATTCGACCGGTACGAGCCTCCGCAGGGCCGCGGGGGGCAGTTCCTGGTCGACGACATCGAGTTCGTGGACGAGTCCTACAACGCCAATCCGGATTCCATGGCNGCCACCATCGATTCCTTCCTGGCGGAGGACGATCAGTCCCGCAACATTCTGGTACTGGGAGACATGCTGGAGTTGGGCGAGGAGTCGGTCCCGCACCACGAAGCCCTGGGCCGACGCGTCGCCTCGCACGCATCGGCGGCAAGCATCGATCTGGTCATGCTGGTGGGTCAGCAGGTGCAGCACACCGCCCGGGCCATGGCCTCCAGCGGATGGCCGGGGGATCGGATCCTGCATGAGCCGGAAATCGACGACGACGCCGTCCGCCGCATCGCCTCCATGCTCCAGCCCGGCGACCGGGTACTGCTCAAGGCCTCCAGGTCCATCGGTCTCGAGCGGGTGCACCTCGAACGCGCCCGATGGGATTCGGAAGTTCCGGCCGACTGATTGACGATAGCNGTCANNGGAACCNCCNCNCTCNATGCTCTACAACCTCCTCCAGGTCTTNGATGAATGGCTCGCCGAGCACGGGAGCTACTCGCTGCTGCAGGTCCTCTACCAGTTGGAGTTCCGGGCCTTCTTCTCCATCGTCCTGTCGTTCCTGATCGTGCTCTGCTTCGGCCCCCGGACCATCCGATGGCTGGTGAAGCAGAAGATCGGCGACGCCCCCGAGTTCTACCGGCAGGACATCAACGAACTCATGAAGGACAAGGCGAACACGCCGACCATGGGGGGTCTCCTGATCTGCGGAGCCATGCTCGCCACGATTCTGCTGATGGCCGACCTTTCCAGCAGCTACATCCACGTCATCCTGCTGCTTCTGGTCTGGCTTGCCGCCGTCGGCGGCATCGACGACTGGCTCAAATTGACCTCGGCACGTCGATCCCCCGGTACCCGNGAGGGCCTCTATTCCTGGGAGAAGCTTCTCTTCCAGCTCGGCATCGGATTCCTGTGCGGCTGGGCCATCTATCGATTCGGAATCGGCAACGATGCCGCCCATTCACTCACGCTTCCGTTCCTCCGGACCTACGTGCCCGGAACCGAGGGGCTGGAGCTCGAGCCATCCGTGTTCGTCCTTCCCGCGTGGCTCTTCATCCTCATCGCACTCCTGTTCATCGCGGGCACCTCCAATGCGGTCAACATCACCGACGGAATGGACGGTCTCGCGGCCGGACTCTCGATGATCTCCGCCATCGCGTTCATGCTGCTCTGCTACATCGCCGGCTCTCCGGAGCGTGCCCAGTACATGCTCTTCCCCTACGTGGAGGGCACCGGTGAACTCATGGTGGTCTCCGGAGCCATGGCCGGCGCATGCCTCGGATTCCTGTGGTTCAACTGCTCCAAGGCTCGGGTCTTCATGGGCGATACCGGATCACTGCCGCTGGGGGGGCTGCTCGCCTGCATCGCCGTGGCCATCCGCCAGGAGGTGCTCCTGCTGATCATCGGGGGAGTCTTCTTCCTCGATCTGGGAAGCAGCGCACTGCAAATCGGATGGTTCAAGGCCACCCGGCGTTGGACCGGCCAGGGACGCCGGCTGTTCCGNATGGCTCCCATCCATCACCACTTTCATCTCGGCGGATGGACCGAGACGCAGGTGGTGGTTCGCTTCTGGATCATCGCCGTCGTGCTCGTCGGCGCCGCCATGCTGCTGCTCAAGCTTCGTTGATCACCGTTCCCCGAGCAGGCGATCGAGATCCAGTTCAGCACCGGCGACCTCCGGTGCCTCCACGAACTGCTCGTCACGCAGGATCCGGATGAGCGTGCACATGTCGTCGGGGAGTGGTGCGAGATGGGTGCAGTCGGTGTGCTCGGTCGGATGCTCGAATCCCAGCAGCGAGGCGTGCAGGGCCTGACGGCCGATGACCGGTGAAGAGGGATCGAACGGCGTCGGTACGGGGCCCCGCGTGAGGTCCCGCATCCGAAGATGACGCCCTCCGTAGTAGTCGTCCCCGACGATCGGCCAACCCAGATGGGAGAGGTGCACGCGTATCTGNTGCGTACGACCGGTCCGCAATTCCAGTTCCACCAGGGTGTAGTCCTCGTAGACCTCACGGACGCGGTAGAGGGTCACGGATGCCTTGCCCGTNGAATCGTGCCGTACGGCGTACCGCTTGCGGATCGTGGGATGGATGCCGATGGGGAGATCGATCACGTCGGCCCACGGCTCGACGCGTCCGTGCACCACGGCCAGGTATCGCTTGCGTGTCTTNCGCTGCTCGAACTGCCGGCCAAGTCGCCAGTGGGCCGTTTCGGTCTTCGCCACCACCATGACCCCGGTGGTATGGCGATCCAGGCGATGCACCACGCCCGGGCGGGCGTGCTCCGTGCCCACGGGCGACAGGCCGCCCGACGACTGATGTTCGAAATGCCAGGCCAGCCCGTTGATGATGGTGCCCGACTGATTGCCACGTGCCGGATGCACGATGATGTCGTCATGCTTGTTCAGGATCACGAGATCCTTGTCCTCGTGGATGATGTCCAGCGGGATCTCNTCGCGGGGGAGATCGGACGACGGGGGTGGTGGCAGCATGACCCGGACGACATCACCCTGCCTGAGCCGCGTCGACGCCTTGGGCACGCGTCCATTCACGGTCACAGCCTGTTCACGGATCAGGTCCTGCAGCGCCGTCCGNCTGAGCCACGGCACACGGTCCACCAGGTAGCGGTCCAGTCGCTTCGCCAGATCGCGTGACAGCGTGAAGTCGACCACCACGGGCTGATCTTCATCGGTGTTCGATTCGTACAGCGCCTGCAGCTGTGCCGGGTCGACCTTGCCGCCAGCATTGACCAGTTCTCCGGAATGCTGCCGGTCGTCTCCGTCGTTCATCACGGCTGCTGACCGGTCTCCTCGACCGGCGGGGTGTCGGGCAAGGACGGAGCCGGGACTTCGGGCAGGGTGAGGATGTTGGTGACGTCCTCGATCGACTGGGGACCTTCTTCGCCGATTCCNCCGTCCAGGGACTCGAGCGACTCCACCTCCGGCAGTGCGGCGGGGATCTCCACGAGCCGGTCGTAGGATGCGGAGCTGAGGCCACGGGTTCGAGCACGGTCCGCCAGATAGGGGAAGTGCCCGGAAGCCCGAACCGCCGCCTTCTCGTACCACTCGGCGGCGGCGGACAGATCACCGTTGCACTCGGCAACGGCCGCCAGTCCGTTCATGGCGGTGTAGATGACGACCACGGTGTCGAGCGAGCCGCTGTCCTGGGCGATAATTTCGCGGTACAACGATGCGGCTCGGTCGAGGTTGAACGTGCGATCCTCCGCGGCCAGTTCGACGGGGTCCTGTTCCGTCGAGCCGATGGCACGGCCGAGGACTGCCGACTGCAGATACATGCCGGCGGCACGCAGTCGAGCCTGCTGGGAGATGGAATCCACATCCGGATACTGGACGGCGACATCCTCGAAGGCGGCGGGNGTCTGCGATTCCAGCAGGGCGATCCAGGCCTCGTTGCGGTAGTTCACCTGGCCCTGCTTCCAGTTGATGATGTACAGGTACGCCACGACGGCAACCAGAATGATCAGCAGCCACGACGGCCCCTTCGTCTTCAACCAGACGACGAAATCCTCGTTCAGCCGATCATCGGTCAGGTCCGATGTCTGGACGTCCTTCAGTCGTTCGCGGTCCATGGTGCTGGCCTTCCGGTTCCTGTGGAGTGATCTTTCGGCGAATGAATCGACGATGGTATCCAACCGCTCGATTCGGGGCAACGCTTGAACCATGATCGGCCTTCGGAGGCCTCAACGCTTCAAATTGAGCGCGTTCAGGCTGCGTTCCAGCTGCNTGAGGCAGGCGGTGAAGTACGTGGGATGCCCCTCGCTTCGTATGAAGGTGGGCGCGGTGCCCGCCAGCAGAGCCCGCCTGATCATGGCCAGATCCTCCCACCGGGCCTCCACCCCGAGGCCGCGATCCCGTCTGGCCTTGACCATCGCCTTGACCGGCTTGGACGAGACCAGGCGATCGGGGGCCGCCCAGAGCTGCCGCTCGAGGAAGACGGCGTCCTCCAGCCAGTGGCCGGGCCGCACTTCGGCCAGATCGATCAGGGTCACNGGTCCACGCTGCATGCCCTCCCTGCTCAGGGCGTTCGCCAGGTGAAGATCGCCGTGAATCCAGTGACTGGTCTCTCGTCCACGCCACCGTTCCACCAGTTCATCGATGTTGCGATGGAGCCGCTTGAGCAGGTTGGACCACTGGGACTGATCGGCGGGTTCGTTGATCCTCACCGACCGACGGGCCACGTCGATCATCTCGGACCATTCCTCGATCCGCGGCTCGGCATCATCGGCGGGCCAGGCGTCCGTGGCCGCCGAGAAGCGGGCGGCGGCTTCGGCCACCCGCCTGACGTGATCCTTGTGCCATCGCATGCCGAGCGGTCCGTGGGGAATCTTCTCGATCACGATCCAGGCGAGGTCGTATCCCCCGAGACTGGTACCCGAGGCATACAGCCGTGGCACAACCGGCAGTTCATCCCCGGAATCCGGATGCTGCAGTCGATCGATCCAGATGAGTTCCCTGGGACGGACCGGAATCTTCACGATCACCTCCGCCGGTGAGTTGCCCTCGGAGGTCCAGGTGCCACGTCCGGTGGCGGCACCGCCACGCTGCCAGTCGGCCTTGAACCAGATCACATCTCCCAGGCATCCTCCACAAGCNTCCTCCAGATGGGGCAGGAGGCTCGTCGCCAGACTGCGGACGTCCTGTCGACGGGGATTCGTCATCGACGGTCGATCTCGCAATGGAGGCTGGCCCATCCCTTGTGATTCGGATGCACATCATTTGCCATGCCCTGAGCGTAGGCACAGATGTCAGTGGCTACAAGTTGCCCCTCGCCGCTTGAACACCAGGACCGATCCGCCTACCGTCCAGNGACGATGTCGTCATGGGATCTTTTCGTACTCGACCTCGACGGGACCCTGCTGGGCCTCGACGGTGGCATTTCGAGCGCGAATTCATCGGCGTTGACGAGACTGCGGAAATCGGGCATCGACGTGCTCATCGCGACCGGCCGGACGCACAACGAAGCATCCCATATTCTCNCCTCCATCGACTACCGGGGCAGTCTCATCGGAGCCTGCGGCGCAATCCTCGTGGAAGCCGGCGTCGGACGCACGATCAACCGTCGGACCCTGTCGCNGCCCCTGGTCGCCCAGGCCGTGGACCTGCTCCATGACGAAGGACACACCACGCTGATTCTCAAGGATCATGGTGCGACCGGGTACGATTACCTCGTGATCGGTGCGCCCGGAAACCAGAACCCAGCCCTTCATCCGGTATCCGAATGGTGGATGGAATCCATGGCGATCAGCTACCGATGGATTGACCGCATCGAGGACGATCCCGATCCCGACCATACGCTCCGGGTTTCGGCCGTCGGTGAAGCGGAACGCCTCGATCCCGCCTCGGCCCGGGTTCGATCGACGATCCGCGATCAGGTCCACATGCTGCAGTGGGGGGCGGTGACGTCATCCCATGCGACGGGATCCGATGTCCACATCCTGGAACTCTTCGCAGCCGGGGTGGACAAGTGGTCCATGATCGAGCAGTACTGCCGGATCCACGGTCACGCTCCCGACCGTGTCGTCGCCATCGGTGACGGTCTCAACGACGTCGGCATGCTGTCGTCGGCCGGACTCGGCATCGCCATGCAGAACGCCGACGATCATGTCCGCTCGGCCGCCGACATGACCACGTCCCATCATGACTGCGATGGTGTCGCGCATGCCATCGACATGGTGCTCGGTGGCCGGCCATGAAGAACACCGGNACATCCCATCCGGACCATGCATTTGGACGACACCGGGGACTCGCCACCCTGTCCGCTCCGGAAGTCGTCGTCAAGGCGGCCCTCGAATGCCTGCCGAGCGTTGCCGTATTCTCCATCACCGAGAGCGCTTCGACGCGATCGCTGATCCAACTGCTCCAGTCACCGGTCATCCGTGACGTCCTTCGCATGAATCGACTCCGCATCCTCGTGAGTCCGGATGCGAATCGAGCCTACGAACGTGCTTCGTGGGCAGCCAGGGAAGGCAATCATGTCCTGGCCTTTCTGACGGGTCCGACCGCCGCCTCGGCCGTCGCAGCCATCCGAAGCTGTGAAAGCCTCCGCGACGCACCCGCGGGCGCCATCGGCTGCATCATCGAGGACCGCCGATCGCTCAACGGCGTCGATCGGCCCGGCACGTTGCTCCTGCGATCCCGCATTCCCGTCATCGCCGCCTCCAGCGTCGAACACCTTCGGGACTGCGTCGAACACAGCCTGCGTCTGAGTCGTTCGGCACAGCGGCCTTCGGCGACGCTGGTGCATTCGGACATGCTCGCCTCCGGTGCGACGATCCTGCTGAGAGCCAACCGATCCGACGACGACCCCGAGGATGTCGGGCTTCGTCAGGGGGTTCGTGGACCGCGCTGGACCGAGTCCGGCGGAGCCCTCCGCATGGGCAGGCGGCTGGAACTCAACACCCACTCCGCGCTACCCAGTCCCGGCGATCCCGCTTCGGTGGGATTCGTCACCGTCGGACCACTGCACGCATCGCTGCTTCACGTCCTGACCACCGTGGGAATGGTGGGGCGGGTGCCCGTGCTGCATCTGGGAATGATTCAACCCATCGATGATGAGGCGGTGAAGCGACTGCTCACCCGCTGCCAGAACGTCGTGGTGCTGGAACCTTCCAACGGAGCAGTCGAGGACCGGATCCTCGCCTGCGCCGAACGCCTGAGGACCCCGGCCGGTGATCTGGCGTCCGTGTGGGGTCGTGAGATGCCCCCGGGCTGCGAGGAACCGGAATCAGGCGATCCCGGAAGCATGGTGCATCCATCCGTCTTGGCCCGGCGCATCATGCCGCTGCTCCAACGCATCAATCCCGATGCATCCCAGTCGGCACGACTCGATGCGGAGCCTCCGGCCCTTCCGATGGCCGTGGACAACGACGTTCCTCCCATCGGGCACGACGCACTCGATCATCAGGTCACGCTGCTCGCCTCGGCGCTGCTCGATTCGGTGACCGAAGACGGCACCTGGCTCGGTACGCCGATGGTGATCGACGGGGACGACAAGCAGGGGGCAAGCGATCCGGTCCGTGTCAATCTCCGAGGCGCGAAACGCGGCCCATCCGGGGCCAGACCGATCATGCTTGAGAACTGGTCCCACGACCGGTTCGTCCGGTTCGGGGCGTCCGCCGTCGCNCAGGCGTCCCGGGACGGTTCGCAGCATCTGATGCTCGTGAGCCAGTACCACGGCGGCGACCGCCAGAACATCGAACGACTGGCCAGAAGCATGGTTCCGGCTGAACACGCCGACCAGATCGTCATACGTCGCTCCAAGATCGCCGATCGGGAACGGACGCTNCAGATCATCCGCGAGCTCATGCAGTCCGGACAGCACGGCCTGATCGTTCTCATCGACGGTCCGCCGGCGCTCTACAGCACCAGGCAGAGGAATGCCGAGTTCCACGAGATCGATCAACGGGGCTATCAGGTCATGCAGCGCGTCATCTGGCCCGCCGAACGTGCCTGCGTGATCCGTCAGCCCGCCGTCCTCTCCGAAGCCGAGGCGGCGGAGGCCCGTGCGGTCATGCCGGCGGAAACGACCTGGTCCATCGATCCCATCAGCATGCGGTGGCCACCCCGACTCGGGGGGCGGATCCGTCCCCTCGTCGAACAGGTCGAGGTGTTTCGCATGCGGGCCCCGAAACGTCGAAGCGACGCCGCCCGATCCGGGCTTCCGAACCCCACNCCACGTCACGCCGACCGGCCGCGATGGTTCGCCCACCTGGCCGGACTTCGTGGTTCCGCTCCCGGGGCCGCGTCCATGTTCCTGATCCATGCCGGCGAACACATGGGCTACCGGGTCCGCTATCGATTCAGCCCCACGCCAATCGGCGCGGGGCGAACCGCATGGGCACAGATCGTCTTCACGAGCCTCGAGGACGAACGATGGGACGACGGACTCACCAGCACCATCCCCTTCGGGGAGTCCGANCTGCTGCTCGGCTTCGACCGCATCGAGACATTGCGGGCGGTCGGTCCCGACGACGGTCTGCGCGTCGGTTCGTCCGCCCGCACCACCGGAGTGGTCAACACCGGTCTGTTCGAGGACCAGCTCGACCTGGGGCTCTCCGGGCAGGACACCCAGGCCATCGAAGCCTATCTGGCCTTCAGGCTCACCGAGGGCGGTCGCTACTTCGCCTCGTTCTCGGAACTGTGCCGGTACCGGTTCCACAATGAGCGAATGGCCGATGTCGTCCAGATCGGTGTCGCCTTTCAATTGGGNTGGATTCCGGCCACGGTCGATTCGATGGTCCATGCCGCCAAATCCCTCGAGGAGTTGGGCTACGCACGTTCCATCGAGGCCTTCGAGTTCGGGCGACGACTTGCGCTCGACGAGCGGCTCGATCGACTGCCGGTCGAGGATCATGCAGACGAACCGACCTCCAGGATCGTCCGACGGTACGGGCATGCACTCCGTCGCACGGGGCCGGGCCGACTGGCACGGGCCTCGAGATTCCGCCAACTCATCCAGCGCACCCTCAATGCGATGCCCGAGCTCGAGACGAACCGCGCGGGACGGGATGCCAAGCGGGATCTGGTCATCGCGCTGCGTCGCTGCATGATCTGGCGAAGTTTCGACGATTCCGAACGACTCGCCTACGACATCACCGCCCTCTACCAGTCCGGCCGGGACGACCGGGGGCGCCGACTCGCCCAACTCGCGATTCTTCCCATGGCCGAATCGACGCTCATCCGCGATGCGATCTACATGGCGTCCATGGCCATCAGCCCCGAACACCGTCGTCGGACACGCCAGCGCCTGAATGTCAAACGCGGCCGCGGCGACCGGATCGAGCCCCGNTACGTCACTCGAATCGAATTGGTTCTCGTCCGTTGGCGATTCCGCATCGACCTGCGTACCAGTGATTGGCTGACGAAGACGCTGGCCTGGATGCGAAGGGTCATTCCCCGCGGCTGGCGGGGGACCCGGCGTGAACGCGAGGTGCGGACGATCGTGCGTGACATCATCCATCGCGCGACCCGGGAATCGGATCGCTACGACCACTGGTCGGAGGTCCTGTCGACGCTGCACGACATGGCCGGCGACGGCCGGCTTCGCTCCGCCTCGATCGATGACCTCAAGGCGTTGTCGAGCTACGGAAGCGCGGCCGTCGGTCAGCAGGACTGACCGGACCGACCATCCGATGCCTCGTGTCGCAGCTGGCCGCAGGCTGCGGCGATGTCCCGCCCCCGGCTGGCCCTGATGTGCGTGTTCACCCCCCCGTTCCGGAGAATGGTCTGGAACTCCCGGACATCATCGTCGCGGGGCCGCCGGAAGGGCAGCCCATCGACCTCGTTGTAGCGGATCAGGTTCACATTGGCCCGCATGGCTCCTGCCAGAGCGACGAGTTCCCGAGCGTGNTCCCGGTGNTCGTTGACGCCGCCGAGCAGGATGTATTCCAGCGTGATTTCCCGGCCGGTGCGCTCGAACCATTCACTGCATGCCTCGAGAAGCTCCTTGACGGTGGAATACTCCGCCCAGGGAATGAGCTCCCGNCGCAGTGCGTCGTTGGGGGCATGCAGACTCAGCGCGAGAGTAACGGGTATCTCGAGCTTCTTCAGCCTGCGGATCGCCGTGGGCAGCCCGACNGTGGAGATGGTGATGCGACGGGCGCCGATTCCGTACGCCCATTCGGCGTTGAGAATCCGGACCGCATCGAACACGGCCGGCGCATTGGCCAGGGGCTCACCCATGCCCATGAACACGATGTTGGTGACCCGATCCGCTCCGGGCTGGGCCTGCAGATGATGCACCTGCTCGACGATCTGGCCAGCGGTCAGGTTGCGGTCGAGGCCTCCGAGTCCGGAGGCGCAGAATCGGCACCCGACCGGACAGCCGACCTGCGAGGACACGCAGGCCGTCCGGCGGCGATCGGCCGGGATCATCACGGTCTCCGTCCGCCGATCGCGTGCCGCGGGGTCGTCGTACAGCGGCAACCCTCCGGCGGGAGGATCCCATTCGATCAAGGACTTCCTGGTGCCGTCCGTCGCCTGCTGGGCGACGACTTCGACCCCCCGATGGAACTGGATGATGCCGCGGATTCGGTCCCGCGTGCTCGAGGACAGATTCGTCATCAGCTCCAGATCCGTCACCCCATGCCTGTACACCCACTCGAGCAGCTGCTTCGAGACGAAACCACGCAGGCCGACCGACTCGACCGCGGCGCGGAGTTCGGCGGGCGTGCACTCGAAGAAATGAATCGGGGCGGACATCGGGATCAGTTCGTCGCGCTGACCGTCAGGTCGACCACCGTGTACGGGATGCCGTGCTTGTCGAGGAAGCGGTTCGTCGCGGCCAGGTCGTCCATCTCGATGCGGCGACCGTCCGTGTCCACGGATCGACCACGCATGAACTTCTTGAGGCTCCCGGGCAGTCCGAACTCGACGCTCTCGTGGAAGATNTCATGCTGCTCGATCTTGCAATCGTACGAGTTGACCAGCTCNAGGATGAGTTCCTGGACCAGATCCTCCGGGGCGCTGGCACCGGCCGTGACCATCAACGTCTCGACACCGTCCAGCATGCTTGAGTCGAGCTCACGGACATCGTCGATGAGCTGCGAGCGGGTGCCGTTGAGCTCCGCGATTTCGGTGAGTCGCACGGAGTTCGAGGAATGCTTGCTGCCCACCACGATGACCATGTCGCACTGGGGGGCGAGGTGTCGCACGGCATGCTGTCGGTTCGTGGTGGCGTAGCAGATGTCCTCCTTCGGCGGGGCATTGATGCCCGGGAAGGCCTGCTTGAGCGCCGAGATGATCGTATTCGCGTCGTCCATGCTGAGCGTGGTCTGCGTCAGGTAGACCAGCTTGTCCGGATCGTCGATCTGCAGGTGGGGGATGCAGTCCACGCTGTCGACGACCTGGATGGCATCCGGAGCCTCGCCCTTGGTGCCGATGATCTCCTGGTGATCGTGATGTCCCACGAGCAGGATCTGCCAGCCGCGTCGGGCGTACTGGATCGCCTCGACATGCACCTTGGTGACCAGCGGACAGGTCGCATCGATCATGGTCAGATCGCGTTCGNCGGCGCAGGCACGGACCGCGGGGCTGACCCCGTGGGCACTGAAGACGATGATCGACCCCCGAGGGACCTCGTCGATGTCCTCGACGAAGNTGACGCCCCGATCCTTGAAGCGATCCACGACATGCCGGTTGTGCACGATGTCGTGGTACACGAAGAACGGCTCCCCATCGAGGATGCCGAGCAGCTGATCGACGACGTCGATCGCCATGTACACACCGGCGCAGAAGCCTCGCGGATTGGCCAAAATCAGTCGCATCGCCCGGTTCACTCCGACCTTCAATCATACCTCCCATCGGTGAATATGGCCGNTGTTCATTGACGGTTTGTCGGCCTCGGNGCATCGGGACTACAATCGNNAGTCTGNCGAGGTGTTCGTATTGCCCATTTCTGCATCATTTCCGGTCATGGATCAGTTGAACGACTGGGGGCCCAACGGGTCGGATTGCTCGTCCCCGCAGGACGCGATCCAGTACTGCCGTGATCTTGCCGTCCGCCACGCCGAGAATTTCAGTGTTCTGAGCCGCTTCGTGCCGGACCGCCTCGTCGACGGCATCGCCGCCCTGTACGCCTTCTGCCGCTGGTGCGACGATCTCGCGGATGAAACGGGGGATCCGCAGCGGTCCCTGGAGCTGCTCGGGTGGTGGCGGACCGAACTGCACGACTGCTTCTCGGGGCGGACGCGGCATCCGGTGTTCGTCGCTCTCCGCACCGCGATTGTCGAGTACGAACTGGACGAGCAACCGTTTCACGATCTCCTCGATGCCTTCGAGGGCGATCAGCACCGCAACCGGTACGCCGCCTGGAGCGACCTGACGGACTACGCCCGCGGCAGCGCCAANCCCGTGGGCCGCATCGTGCTCAGCATGGCCGGAGAGCCCTGCACCGACGCGCAGCTCGCCGCCAGCGACGCCCTGTGCACGGCACTCCAACTGACCAACCTGTGGCAGGACGTGCGTCGCGATCTCGNNGAACGGNACCGCATCTACCTGCCCNGCGANCTNCACGACATCCCCGACTTCGAGTCGAGNCTGCAACGCACGGTGCGCGACGGCCGTGCGCCCGACCCCGACTTTCTGGAGCTCTACCGCGATCTGGTGCGTGACTGCGTCGACCGGACCCTGCCGCTGTACGAACAGGGGCACCGCCTGCTCGCCATGACCGCGGCCGAGCTTCGACCGATGCTGTGGCTGTTCCACGCCGGTGGATTCGCCGTCCTTCGTGCCATTCGGTCCTGCAACCACGAGACCTGCCTCATGCGTCCACGGCTGGGTCTCGTCGCCAAGGGGATCCTGCTCCTGCGTGCCCGCCGACGTGCCGGAGGTGCCACGTGACCGGGGTCGACCACANCNCCGCCNGGGCATTCGCNCANTGCCGGGACGTCACCCGNTCCCGGGCCCGCAACTTCTTCTACGGCCTGAGGCTGCTNCCGGAACCCAAACGNTCCGCGCTCTACGCGATCTACGCCTGGATGCGTGAGGCCGACGACATCGTCGACGACGGCCGGCCCCACGAACTGGAGGCGTTCGAGCGCTCCACCGCCGATGTCCTGTCTGGCGGTACTCCTCCGCCTGGTCCGCTGTGGACCGCGCTGGCCGCCACCGCCTCGGCCTGGGACCTCGAACTGCAACCCTTCCTCGACATGATTCGCGGCCAGCGGTTCGATCAGGACGGGCAGCCCGTGCAGACCGAGGACGATCTCTTCGAGTACTGCCGTCGGGTCGCGTCAACGGTCGGCCTGATCTGCATTCGGATCTGGGGCCATGTCGATCCGGCGGCTCCGGCCCTCGCCGTCGACCGGGGGATCGCCTTCCAACTGACGAACATCCTCCGTGATCTGGGCGAGGACCTGAGCCGGGGGCGNTGCTACCTGCCCGCGGACCAGATGAAGGACTGCGGAATCGATGCCGGTGATCTCGCCTCGTGGCGACCCTCCGATCGATGCCATCACCTGGTCCGGGGCTGGATCGAGGTTGCCCGCGAACACTACGAACGGTCCCGGCCGCTGGACGCCATGATCGACTCCGACAGCCGGCCCGCGTTGTGGGCCATGACCACGACCTATTCGACCCTGCTGTCGCGCATTGCCGCCGCTCCCCGACGATCGGTCCTGGGACGCCGCATCCGGTTGTCCGCCGCCCGCAAAGCCGGCATCGCCGTGCGGGCCAGATTCGGCATCCTTCGATGGGATCGAACTTGAACGGCGAGCGGATCATCGTGATCGGGGGAGGGCTTGCCGGAATTGCCGCTGCGCTTCGGCTTGCGGATGCCGGCCACGCGCCGCTTCTGCTCGAAGCCCGCGGGGGACTGGGCGGCCGGGCAACCAGTCTCGACGACCCGCGAACCGGAACCGTGCTCGACAACTGCCAGCACGTCCTGATGGGATGCTGCACTGCACTGCAGACGCTCTACCAACGGCTCGGAGTGCAGGATTGCGTGGAGTGGCACGATGAGCTGCATTGGTTGCGTGAGGACGGCGGCATCGACTCGCTCAGAGCCGACCCGCTGCCCGCACCGCTTCACCAGACCCGATCGCTGGTTCGGATGAAACTTCTCGATGTCAGATCCCGGCGGGACGTGGCCCGCCTGATGTGGCGGATGATTCGCATGGGCCACCGCGGACGACGTGCATGGAGGGACCGAAGTTTCGGAGACTTCCTGCGTGAACATGGCCAATCGCACCACGTGATCAGGGTGTTCTGGGACACCGTCATCACCAGCGCGTGCAATCTTCCGTCGGACCGCATTGCCGCACTCCACGGACTGCAGGTGTTCCAGGAGGCCTTCCTCTCCGGAAGGACCGCCGGAGCCATGGGCGTCCCCAACGTTCCGCTGCGCGACCTCTACGAACCCGCCCAACGCATTCTCGACGGGGCCGGCGGTGAGATCCGGCTCGGTGCCGCCGTACGTGCCATCGAATTCGACGGACAGGATGCGGTCGCGGTCGCAACCGGACGGGACGTACTCCGCACGACCCGCGTGGTGTCCACCGTTCCCCCCGACGCGCTCGGACGACTCATCCCACCGTCTCTGCACGACGTCGACGAACGCATCCGTGGACTCGACCGCTTCCGCTTCAGCCCGATCATCGGTGTGCACCTGCGATTCCACGGCACCGTCACCGCATTGCCGCATCTCATCCTCGCAGGACGTCCCGTGCACTGGATGTTCAACAAGGGGACGGATCCATCCGGCCGCCAGCATCTGCACGCGGTGATCAGTGCGGCCGACGCCTGGATGGACCGGTCGGAGGACCAGATCGTCGATGGCGTCCTCGCCGAATTCGCACGGGCCTTTCCCGAGGCCGCCCGCGAACGGCTGGTCGATGCGAGGGTCATCAAGGAGCGCCGGGGCACCTTCGCGGCCACCGTCGACGTCGAGCCGCTGCGGCCCGGACCGGGCCCCGGAGGCCTTCGGGGACTGTATCTCGCCGGAGACTGGTGCGACACGGGGTGGCCCGCCACCATGGAGGGCGCGGTACGCAGCGGTCTGGCCGCCGCAGCGGCCATCACCGGGGAGCCGACGGGGATCCGTGATCTGCCCGCCGGACGNCTGGTCTCGCTGTTGGGACTCCGCTGATCAGGGACCGGGGACGTCCGGTCTGCATCCCAGTTCACTGCACAGGAACGCGAAGATGTCCGCCATCTCGTCNATNCGCATCGCGGTCGGCTTGCCGGCGCCGTGGCCGGCGCGGCGGTTGATCCGGATGAGCACGGGCGCGTCGCCAGCGTGGGCATGCTGCAATGCGGCCGCGTACTTGAAGCTGTGACCCGGCACCACGCGGTCATCGGTGTCTCCGGTGGTGATCATTGTCGCGGGATAGGAAGTTCCGTCCGTGAGGTTGTGATAGGGGGAGTACGCATGCAACGCCCTGAACTCCGGCTCCTTTTCCACATCACCGTAGTCGCCCTGCCAGGCGGCACCGATCGTGAAGAGATGGAATCGAAGCATGTCGAGCACGCCGACGGCGGGCAGGCAGGCTCCGAACAGATCCGGTCGCTGCGTCATGCAGGCGCCCACCAGCAGCCCTCCGTTGGATCCCCCCTGGATCGCCAGACAATCCGGTGTCGTCCAGTTCTGCTCGATCAGCCATTCCGCGGCGGCGATGAAGTCGTCGAACACGTTCTGCTTGTTGGTCTTCGTACCCGCCTGGTGCCACTCCCGCCCGTACTCGCCNCCACCGCGAAGGTTCGGAATCGCAAGGAGCCCTCCCATCTCGAGCCAGGCCAGCCGCGCGGGAGAGAAGTAGGGGGTCAATGAGATGTCGAATCCGCCGTACCCGTAGAGCAGCGTGGGGTTGGTTCCGTCCCGGGGCATGTCGACGTGTCGCACCAGGAACATGGGCACCCGCGTGCCGTCACGGCTCGTGTAGAAGATCTGCTCGACCACGTATTGATCGAGGTCGACATCGACGTTGAGCTGCGATCCGTCGAACCGGGTCGACTGTCCGCTTTCGAGATCGAACCGGTACACCGTCGGAGGCGTGGTGAAACTCGAGAAGGAGTAGAACGTGTCGGAATGCTTCCGCTTGCCACCGCTGACCGAGGCCGTTCCCAGCCCCGGCAGTTCGATCTCTCCCCTCCGGGTTCCGTCCTCGCTCCACCGGATGAGTCGGGTCGTCGCATCCTGCATCGTGTTGGCGATCAGCTCCCCCCCGACATGCTGGACGGACTTGAGGGTCGAATCCTGTTCCGGGATGACCTCCGACCAGACCGGGGCCGACGGATCCCCGAGATCGACGGCGACCACACGCTTTCGAGGCGCGTCCGCATCGGTCATGAAGAAGAGTCGGTCGCGGCTGCTGCCGATGTAGTCGTATTCATCGTTCCACTCGGGGACGATGTCCACGAAGGCGGCATTCGGATCGGTGAGATCGAGCGCCTTGACGATGTTGGGGGGGCCCGAACCGCGCCAGACGCTGACGGCGAGCCACCGTCCGTCGTCGGTCACGGAGGGTGCCCAGGACCATCTCGGGTGATCGGGATCCTCGAGCACCAGCGTGTCCCGGGACTGCGGCGTCCCAGGTACGTGCCGGTACAGCTTCATGAACTCGTTGCGACCCACGAACGCGTCGTCATCGGGAGCGTCGTACCGACCGTAGAAGAACGCGCTGCCGTCGGGCATCCAGGCGGGGGTCGAGAACTTCGACCACCGGATCTCATCCGGCAGGTCGACCCCCGTGGACAGGTCGCGGATGCGCCAGGTCTTCCAGTCGCTGCCGGCATCGGCGACGGCGTACGCCAGGTATCGCCCATCGGGGCTGAAACTCGTTCCTCCCAACGCCACCGTTCCGTCCTCGGACCAGCGATTCGGATCGAGCACGACCTGAATCGGCCCCTCTCCCGAACCGGATCTGGAATAGAGCACGTCCTGATTCTGAAGTCCGGTGTTGGCCGAGAAGTAGATGCGATCTCCGATTCGGTAGGGCGTCCGGATCTTCTCGTAGTTCCAGAGCTCGCCCAGCCGCCGGCGGATTGCGTCACGCTGCGGAATCGAGGAGAGATACTCCTGCGTCACCTCGTTCTGTGCGTCGACCCAGTCGCTCACTTCGCGGTCATTGCGTACGTCGCCCTCCAGCCAGCGGTAGGGATCCGACACCGTCGTGCCGTGAAGCACGTCGGTCTGATCCACACGTCGCGTCTCGGGGTAGTCGAGGCCGTTCGGAGCGGCCAGGAGGGCAATCGCGATGATCGAGTTGAGCAGCATCATTCGTTTCCTATCCAACGACATCCGGCAGGTCGAAGAGAGCTGCCGTGAGATTTCTCGGACCGCGCCCCGTGACGAGCACGTCCGCTTCGTAGTGCACACTGAGTGATCCGTCGGCGGTGCTGATCGGCCAGTCGTTCGGAGCGTGCACGACCTCGTGTCCGCCCGCGTTGAGCATCGGTTCCACGGCGACCAGCATTCCGTCGGTGAAGAGACGTTCGGCGTCCGGCCATTCTCCGGGCCTGGTCGGCAGCACGTTCGAGATGAACGGCGGACCGTGCAGGGTCTTGCCGTACCCGTGACCACCGAGCCCCCGCACGAGGCTGAAGCCGCATTCGTCCTCCACGTAGGCCTGGACGGCCCGGGCCCAGTCCGCAAGCGGTCGACCGGGCTGCATGGCCTCGATGCCGCGGCGGAGCGATTCCTTGCCGACGTCCATGAGACGCCGGCCTTCGTCGGACACGTCGCGAATCGCGTAGGTCCAGGCGGCATCACCGATCCAGCCGTTGTAGCGCACGCCGATGTCGACGGAGATCACGTCGCCGTCGACCAGCGGCTGCTCGCTCATCAGATGCGTACCGTGCACCACGCAGTCGTTCACGGACAGGCAGGAATGACTTGGAAAGGGCGCCTGCCCCGGTATCCGGTAGCGGATGAAGCAGCTGCGGGAGCGCATCGCCTTGAGCTCACGACCGATGAACGAGTCGATCTGCCCCAGCGTCTGCCCCGGACCCAGAAAGTCGACGAGACGTCGGTGCATCTCGACGACGCATTCCGCGGCCGCCTCGGCGGCGGCGATGTCGCGTTCCCGCTGAATCATTCGTCCATCTCCGATTCCCCGGCGTCGGCGAGGAACTGCACGATCTCGCCGTTGCCGATGATCAGCGGGGGAGGAGGNGGGGCGATCACCCATGCGAGCTCGCGCTCGTCGCGGGCATCGAGCACCACCAGATCCGCCCGGTGGCCGATGGCGATCGAACCAACCGTGTCCTGCAGTCCCAGCACNCACGCGGCGTTGTAGGTGGAGGCGGCGATGGCCTCCTGCGGAGTCAGGCCGGTCTTTCGACAGGCGAGCACGATCGCCATGGGCATGGATGGACAGGGGGCCGATCCGGGATTGAAGTTCGTCGCCACGGCGACGGCGGCGCCGGCATCCACGAGATCACGTCCCGGTGCGTAGCGATCATCGAGACTGAACCCGCTGCAGGGGAGGAGCACGGCCATGGTCCTGCTTTCCGCGATCCGCCGCACGGCCTCGGGACCGGATGCCTCCAGATGATCGACGCTGATCGCTCCCAGTTCGATGGCCCGCTCGACCATGCCCAGATCATTGAACTGATCCACGTGGGCACGGATGGGGCATCCCAGTTCGANCGCCTGCTCGAAGTATCGCGTGGTGTCCTCGACGCTCCACGCCCCGGTCTCGCAGTAGGCGTCGCAGCAGATGCCGGGAAACTCCTCGGCGACGGCCGGNAGCGTCTCGTTGATGGTGCGTTCCACNAAGTCGGGCACGTCCGGATCGATTGCATGGGCGCCCAGAAACGTCCCGGTCACCAGCTGCGAGGTGACCTGCGAGACCGAATGGATCGCACGCAGCATCTTGAGTTCGTCTTCGGTGGTCAGTCCGTAGCCCGACTTGATCTCGAGGGTTCCGGTGCCCCAGGCGGACATGGTGGTGATCCGCTGCTCGAGCATGCCGGCCAGNTCCTCCANNGANGCNNCNCGNACGGCCCGGACCGTCGACATGATCCCGCCCCCTTCGGCCAGCAGTTCCAGGTAGGTNGCGCCTTCGAGGGACCGCTGGAACTCATCGAGCCGGCTGCCGGCCCAGCAGGCGTGNGTATGACAGTCGACGAACGAGGGCAGCAGGACCCGACCTCCGAGATTGATCTCGGAATCCTGATCGAGTCCCTCGGGAGGCTCCCCGTCCCCGAGATCCGCAATGATTCCATCCCGAATCAGCACCCAGCCGTTGTCGATGACCCCCAGATCGCGCAACGCATCCCCCCGGCGCGGGGNCCCGTCACCCTTGAGGGTCAGGATGCGTGCGTTGACGAAAAGCAATGCCGGCATGACGTTCGGACTCTCCGATCACCAGTTTCGAATGGGAATCGTAACGTCCTGTTCGTCTGCGCACCGCTGGGCGATGTCGTACCCGGCATCCGCATGCCGGAAGATCCCCATCATGGGATCGTTCGTCAGCACCCGTCGTGCCCTGGCTTCGGCCGCCTCGGTGCCATCGCACACCACGACCTGCCCCGCATGCTGACTGAAGCCGATGCCGACCCCGCCGCCATGATGGAAGCTGACCCAGCTGGCCCCGCTGGCGATGTTGACGGCGAAGTTGAGCAGTGGCCAATCGGACNCGTCGTCGGTGCCGTCGAGCATCCCCTCGGTCTCGCGGTTCGGAGAGGCCACGGATCCGCAATCCAGATGATCCCGGCCAATCACGACCGGAGCCGACAGTTCGCCGTCCCGGACCATCTGATTGAACTTCACGCCCGCCTTGTCGCGTTCGCCGAGCCCCAGCCAGCAGATGCGGCAGGGAAGCCCCTGGAAGGCGACGCGTTCGCCGGCCATGGTGATCCATCTTCGCAGCGATTCGTCCTCCGGGAAGAGTTCCAGCAACGCTTCGTCGGTCTTTCGGATGTCCTCGGGATCTCCGGAGAGTGCGGCCCACCGGAACGGCCCCCGTCCCAGGCAGAACTGGGGACGGATGTAGGCGGGAACGAACCCNGGAAATGCGAAGGCCTCCTTGAAACCCTCGTCGAACGCCCGCTGGCGGATGTTGTTTCCGTAGTCGAAGGTCCGGGCACCGGACTGCTGAAGCTGGACCATCAGTTCGACGTGGCGACGCATCGAAGCCATCGATCGCTGCTGGTACCCGTCCGGATCCTGCTCCCGAAGCGAATCCGAGTCCACCCGGGTCATTCCCTGGGGGTAGTAGCCTTCCAGCGGATCGTGCGCCGACGTCTGGTCGGTGAGCGTATCGGGAACGATCNTCCGCTCGACCAGCCGAGCCAGCAGATCCACCGCGTTGCCCAACCACCCGATCGAAACCGCTTCCCGGGCCGCTCTGGCCTCCACGGCACGATCGATGGCGGCATCGAGGTCCTCGACGATTTCATCGAGATACCGGTCGTGGACACGCTTCTGGAGCCTCTCGCGGCACACCTCGGCCATGAGGCAGACGCCTTCGTTCATCGTGATGGCCAGCGGCTGCGCTCCTCCCATGCCGCNGCATCCGGCGGTCACGTTCAGCGTGCCCTTGAGCGACCCCCCGAAGTGCTGTCGGGCGCACTCCGCGTAGGTCTCAAAGGTGCCCTGGAGAATTCCCTGGGTGCCGATGTAGATCCAGGAGCCGGCCGTCATCTGGCCGAACATCATCAGGCCCTTGGCCTCGAGTTCATCGAAGCGTTCCTGCGTGGCCCAGTGCGGCACCAGGTTCGAGTTTGCAATCATCACCCGCGGAGAATCGACGGTGGTCCGCACGACTCCGACGGGCTTGCCGGACTGCACCAGCAGCGTCTCGTCAGGTTCCAGTTCCTGCAGGCTCCGGATGATCGCCTCGTAGGCCTCCCAGGATCGGGCGGCACGGCCCCGACCNCCGTAGACGACCAGATCGTCGGGNCGCTCGGCGACTTCGGGATCCAGGTTGTTCATGAGCATCCGCATGGCGCCTTCGGCCTGCCAGCTCTTGCAGGTGAGGTCGGTGCCACGGGGTGCACGGATGATTCGAGTGGTTGTGGACATACCTACAGGGTAGCGTCCCGATCAAGCGAAGGCTCCATTTCGGATCATCGAGGCGATGAGCTCGATGTCCGGAGCGGGGGAGCGGTCCTCGGTCAGCGGCGGGACCTGCTCCCGGATCACCGCGTGAGCCGCTTCGACCCCACGGCCACTCTGCAGGGGGCGATGATGCTCGATCGCCTCGGACATGGTCAGCAGTTCGATGGCGATCACCTTGGCCGCGACCATCACCGCGCGACGCAATTTNNGACCCGCGGTCGCTCCCATCGAGTTGTAGTCCTCGATGCCGGCGGCGGTGGGGATGTTTCCGATGCTGGCCGGCGTGGCCAGGACCCGAAGTTCGTTGCAGCAGGCCGCTGCCGTGTACTGCGTGATCATCAGCCCGCTGTGCAGTCCGGGTTCGGGACTGAGATGCGTCGGAACACGGTTGAAGTCGTCGTGGGCCGCCTGCAGCCAGTAGACCCGTCGTTCGCTGATTCCGGCGACGGCACACAACGCAACGGCGATCGAATCCATCGCGATGGCCAACGGCATCCCGTGGAAGTTGCCGCCGCTGCGGATCTCCCCGTCGAAGACGAGCGGATTGTCCGTCACGGCCCCCAACTCACGCTCGACGACCTCGCGGGCGGAACGAATCGCGTCGACGGCGGCGCCGACCACCTGGGGAGTGGCCCGCAGGCTGTAGGGATCCTGCACCCGGGGATCATCATCCACGTGCGACGTGACGATCGTCGNCCCTTCGAGCAGGGCCCGCATNCGACGAGCCACTTCGATCTGTCCGGGCTGGCAACGGACGACGTGAATGCGATCGTCGAGGGTGGCGTCCGTACCGAGGCACGCGTCGACCGCCATGGCGGCCGCGGCAATCGCACCATCGACCAGTCGTTCGATGTCGAACAGCGAGAGCGCGGCCTGAGCAGCCATCAGATGCGTGCCGTTGATCAACGCCAGACCTTCCTTGGCCTCCAGAGCGATGGGCGCCAGCCCCNCGCTGGCCAGAGCGTCGGAACCGCTCATCGCCACTCCGTCNATCACGGCCTCGCCTTCGCCGACCAGAACGAGTGCGGCGTGCGAAAGGGGGGCGAGATCGCCGGATGCTCCGACCGAACCGAGTTCGGGCACCACCGGTGTCACGCCGTGGTTCAGCAGGTCCACGATCTGCTGGACGAGTTCGAGTCGAACCCCGGATACGCCACGAGCCAGGGATGCCGCAAGGATGAGCATCATGGCGCGGACCGTCTCGTCCGGCAGCGGATCTCCGACCCCGGCGGCGTGGGACCGGATCAGATTGAGCTGCAGATGCCGATTGGAGTCCGAATCGATCCGCTTCCGGGACAACGCCCCGAAGCCGGTGTTGATCCCGTAGACGGCCTCGTCACCGGCCGCAGCGGTCTCCACCACGGAACGCGTCGAGGCCAGTACGCCGCCNAGTGCGTCCGCCAGGTGCACAATCGTTCCCTCACGGGCAACATCAACGACCCCCTCGATGGTCAGGGGCCCTCCGTCAAGCATGAGCGTGTCTCGTGGCATGCAGTAAGGATACGGGATCACGTCGATTCGTAAGNCCCAGCGGTTGCGATTGTCGGCCGTGGCGGTTGAAATACCNCCTATGAAGACGGCCGCCAACTGGACAGTCATCGTGATCGCGTTGTTCTGCTCGATCCTGATGTTCCTGCTGATCAAACCCTTCCTTCTCTCGGGNACGGGNACATTCGGGCCCACCGTCCTGCAGTCGCAGTCACCGGGGCCGGCCGTCGTCGCCCTNCTCGTCGCCCTGGCGACGTGTACCGTGATCGCCACCCTGGTCAGCCGGGTTCTCACCAGCAGGAACTTCCTGCTCGATGCCTCCGTCCGACCACACGAATCCGTCACCGGTTCGAACGNCACCGGCACCAGCCTGCTCATCATCGGGATCGGGCTCGGATGGACCTGCCTGCAACTCGAATCGATCCAGACCGTGGTGCTCGATGGGTCGGTGATGCTTCTTGCCTTCGAAGGGCTNTCNTGGGCGAGTTGCNCTGCTGATCATGGCNAGCATCGTTCTNCGCTTCGGCGGCGACTTCGTGAATCCCATGCAGAACGACGACGGCAGCACCGACGACTGGGCNCTGAGCAACGCCTCNATCAAGTTGGCGGCGTGCGGCGCATGCGTGCTGCCCGTCGTCTGGCTGGTTGCCCAGTCGCCACTCAAGGGTCAGGTCGTCATCGCCACCACCCTCGGTGCGATGGCCGCCGGACTCGTCGNCCGACTCGTCGCTCCGACCGTCCAGCCGGTGCTGCTCTTTCCGGCGGTCTGCGTGTTCGGTGCCCTCGGCCAGTGGGTGGTCGGCCTGACGCTCCCCGATNATCCGTCGGCCCTCGTCGCCGCCGGACGGCTTCCGAACCTCATCCTGCCGCTGCCGATCGACTACGCCGCCGGGGCATTGATCGGCATTCCGATCGGCATCTCCTGGGGGAATGGGTTCATCGAGAAGCAGGACGCGGCGAACGCCGCTTCCGCATGACGGTCCGCAGCACCAATCCGTCCGTGGCGGTCATCGGCTGCGGCCGCGTCGGATCCACGCTCGCGTGTGCACTGTCCCGACGTGGCTGGCCGGTATCCCATCTCGCATCAGCAAGCCGTTCCTCGGCCGACCGGCTCGCCGCCCTGATCGACGGTGCGACGGTGCATGCGACACCACAAGCGGCCGCCGAAGCCGCCGAGCTCGTGCTGTTGACCGTCCCCGACGACGTCATTCCCGCCGTGGTGGACTCGATCACCTGGTCCGCCGATCACCACCTCGTCCACTGCAGCGGCTCGCTCGGCCTCGAGGTGCTCCCGGGACGTGTGAACCGCGGATCGTTCCATCCGATCATGACCATTCCCACCGAGCCGTCCCCGGACATGCTCGACGGTGCGACGATCGCCATCGACGGCGACGACGACGTGCGTGCGCATCTCGAGCGGATGGCGAACGACGTCGGCGGACGTCCGGTACGCATCAAGCCCGAGGATCGGGTCCTGTACCATCTGTCCTGCCTCCTGGTGGGGGGATACCTCAGCAGTCTCGGCGCCGAAGCCGCCGGACTCTGGTCCCAGATGGGGCTGGACACGCAGCGCGGCATCGAAGCGTTGGCCCCGATGATCAGCCAGGTCGGCACCAATCTCGGAGAACTCGGCATCCCTTCGGCATTGCAGGGCACCGTCCATCGCGGAGACATCGAGACCATCCGGACCCACCTGGAAACCATCGACTCCCGATGTCCCCACCTGAGGGCGCTGTACATCCAACTCGCCGGCGCTTCGCTCCGCCAGGCCCTCGACTGCAACGCGATCTCCCGAGCTGCGGGACACGCCATCGAACAACTGCTGGCGAGTGGTTGAAGATGTCAGACATTGAACCCAAACGGCGGAGTCCGATCCGAGCCAAGCTTGGGCGTGATCCTCGAGCATGGGTGCAACCGGACTTCCCACCATGGATCCGCACGGTTCCGCTCCCACATGCAGCTCTCGGCCGACGATCCATCGCGGGAGCATCCCTGACCGGCCTGGTGCTGCTCGGGCTGTTCGCCGTGTTCATAGCGATCCCGGCGTTCAAACGTGGTATTTCGACCCTGACGATCAGAGAACTGATCGCAATCGGCATCGTGCTGCTGACGATCATCGTGATCTTCGTCTATCACGGGATGGAGATGGCCCGTGAACGACGCTTCCTCACCCGTCGGCTTCGATCAACCCAATGGGCCCCGACGCTGGAAGTGCTTCAGACGGCCAGACCGGTGTTTCGGAGGGCAGGATCTCGCAACGCATCCCGCACCTGGCGGTCGGTGTCGGATTCGTTCAGCAGCCGAGCCATCGAACGCCCCCGCACCGTGGCCGATCTCCGACTGGCAACCGAACTGAATCAGTTGCCGCTCGACGACGAACTCCTCGAACCCGAGAAGATCATCGCGGGATCGAGGTACGACCGAAGGGCTCGTCGGAACATGATCATCAACGGAATCGTGGCCGTCGCAATCGGAATCCTGTCGGGCGCAGTCGCCTGCGCTGTGATCGGTGGCCTCATGATCGCCATACCGCTGCTCAGCCTGCAGCGCATGCGGGCCTCGGCACCGGATCTCCAACTGGGACGTTCGACCACCATCGCCGGCCCGGGATTCCTGGTGTTCAGCGAGCAGCTCGTATTCCGATCCGATTCGGCACTCTGTCTGGTCCGGTCCATCGGTTCCGTCCGCGACACGGACCCCGCCGTCGAGGCCTGGTTCTACTCCCCGGACGCCATCCGAATGCTCTCGTTCCCGTCGGTGCATGATCCGCAGTTCGTCCGGTTGTGGAAACGATGGAACCACCCGCACCCCCGCGGCGAACTCGCCGGCACGGCATGATCTACTGGTAGACTTTGCCCATGGCTCACGAACTCAAGCGTCCAACACGATGGTGGTACTGGTGGCCCTTTCTGCTGGGACCGTGCGCCATGGCCGCCTGCTACCTCACGTTTCCGGAGGACTACACCCGCGAGGCGTTCAAACCGCGTTTCGAGATCATCGCCCTGGTCCTGGCCAGCGCCGCTGTGGGCTTCGGGGCGGTTCGTCTCGCCTGGCAGCGAACCGAATACCACCTTCTCATCCTCCTGCTGGCATGCTCGATCCTGCTGCGTGAGATCCACTGGGACTGGACCACGAAGTTCGTCTACATCGCCGTGGCCGTGCTCGCGGCGTGGGGATGGTGCCGGCGAAAGCGGGTCGACCGGTTCCTGAATCCGAATCCTTCCGTTCGATGCTGGCTGATCGCGACCGCCTTCACGTACGTCCTCTCGCAGGCCATTGCCCGCAGGGCATTTCGTGGCATCATTCCCGAGGAGGAGCTCTTCTACGGCGACATGGAGGAACTGGTCGAGAACCTGTCCCACGCCATGCTCATCGTGTGCATCCTCGCGGGATCCTGGAAGAGGATGCCCCGGGCAGCGGCGAACTAAACATCCCGGGGTGCTCAGCGGACCGCCCGGCTCGCCGTGTCGGGCTTCAGCAGTCCGCGTTCCGTGATCAACACCGTCACCAGCGACGCCGGGGTGATGTCGAACGTCGGATTCAGAGCCGACACGCCGTCGGCAGCCACGCGTACCCGCCTGGACTCGCCGTCGTCGTCCCGGCCGACCGCATGGAGCACCGCCTCCGCATCCCGATGCTCGATTGGAATGCATGATCCATCGGGCGCATCGGGATCGATCATCGAGGTCGGAACCGCAACGCAGAAGGGGACTTCCGATTCCCGTGCCGCCAGGGCCACGAGGTAGGTTCCGATGTGGTTGCAGACTTCACCGTTGGCGGCAACCCGATCGGCACCCGTGATCACCAGGTCGACGTCTCCCCGCTGCATCAGCAATCCGCCGGCGCCGTCCGCAAGAACGTCGCATTCGATTCCTTCACGGTGGAGCTCCCAGGCCGTCAATGCGGACCCCTGGCATCCCGGGCGGGACTCGTCCACGAGGACCCGCATCGGTATTCCCGCACGATGGCCCAGGTAGATCGGTGCCGTGGCGGTGCCCAGATGCGTGGTCGTCAGACGGCCGGCATGTCCATGGGTCAGGATGCGGACCGGCTCACCGTCGCGTCGGTCGGCCATGGCACGAATCAGCTCGAGACCGTAACGACCGATCGATCGATTGGAAGCCGCTTCCTCCCTGACGATATCGGCCGCCGCGGCCCATGCGATCTTCGGACGCTCGTCCGGCTTCGTGCAGGCCAGGACGGAAAGACACCGCTCCACCGCCCACTGCAGAGTGACGACCGCGGGCCTCGTGGCCCGAAGCCCGTCCGCGGCCCGGAACATCGCCGCGTCCGATGCATCCGCCTTGACAGCCAAGGCAAGCCCGCTGGCGGCGGTCGCACCGACCAATGCGGCTCCCCGGACACGCATGGCGGCAATTGCATCGGCAGCGTCTTCCCACGTACTGAGGACCCGATATTCCAGTCGGTGCGGAAGCAGGGTCTGATCGATGATCGTGACGGTGTCTCCCGCCGTCCGCAGTTCGATGGTGGTGAGATTCGCAGGTCCGGCCATGGAGTGAAGTCTACGGCCATTGACGCCACCCGGTCCATGCCCCGCGCCACACGCCCGATCGGCACGACACCCCAAATGGTCGGACCGACGCATTCTCCGTATACTCCTCGCCATGTCACTCGTCGTAACCGGAACCATCGGAATCGATTCGGTCCAGACCTCCAGCGGCTCCGCCGAGGGGGTCATGGGGGGATCGTGCACCTACTTCGCCGCCGCCGCATCCCTGCTCGGCCCTGTCCGTGTCGTAGCGGTGGTGGGGGACGACTGGCCCGCGGAACACGAGTCCGCACTGTCGTCGTTCGCTTCCATCGACCTGGCCGGACTGGAGCGCCGGTCCGGTTCGAGCACGTTCCGGTGGGGCGGCAAGTACCACGACGACATGAACGAGCGGGACACGCTGTTCACCGACCTCGGCGTCCTCGAGGAAGCTCCCCCCCCGGTTCCCGCCGCATACACGGACAGCCGGGTCGTCTTCCTGGCCAACACGCATCCGGCGGTGCAGGCCGGCATGCTCGAGCACTTTCCGGACCGGGACCTCGTCGTCGCCGACACCATGAACCTCTGGATCGACATCGCCCGGGACGAACTGGGATCGCTCCTCCGACGGATCGACGGCCTCGTCCTCAACGATGCCGAAGCCTGCCAGCTCACGGAACGCTCGAACATCGTCGAAGCCGCCGCCGCCATCTGCGAGATGGGACCGACCTTCGTGGTCATCAAGAAGGGCGAGCACGGTGCGTTCCTGCACCACCCGGACGGCCAGGCCGCTCTTCCCGCCATGCCGCTCGGCGGATCCGAGGTCGTGGACCCGACCGGCTGCGGCGACTCCTTCGCCGGCGGCATGATGGGACACCTCGCCGCCACGGGACGACGCGACATCGGCACCATCCGCGAAGCCCTCGCCTGGGGCACGGTTGCGGCAAGCCATACCATCTCCGAGTTCGGCCTGGCCGGACTCCAGAACGCAACCGGCGAAAGCATGCGGGAGCGATTCGACCGCTTCCGGACCATCACGTCCTTCTGATCATTCCCCGATGATGTCGGCCAGGAATCCTCCAGACCGGGTGATCGACGCGCGCGCCGCATCCGGATCCTGAGCGGTTCGCAGCACGACGATTGCGGTCTTGAGCTCGCCGTCGCATCTGGCGAGCAGGCTGTCGGCCTCGCGTCTCGTGAGCTCCTCGTCGTAGGACCGCAGCACGCGGATCGCCCGATCATGCAGCTTGTCGTTCGTCGCCCTGATGTCCACCATCCGGTTTCCGTGCACCTTTCCGAGCCGGACGAAGGCCGCAGTGGTGATGGTGTTGAGGGCCAGTTTCGTCGCGGTCCCCGACTTCAGCCGGGTGGATCCCGTCAGTATCTCCGGCCCGGAGTCCAGACACAGCAGATGATCGACATCGATGCTCCCATCCACCGGAGCACAGCACAGGAGTCCCGTCGTGCAGCCGACGATCCGGGCGTGCTCGATTCCTCCCAGGGGCCAGGGCGTGGTCCCGCCCGCGGTGATTCCCAGCACGGTGTCCGCGGGAACCAAACCGATGCGTTCCAGCTGATCCACGGCATCCATCCGTTCATCCTCACGCTGCTCCGACGATCGCCGGAGCGCCGCATCGCCACCGGCGATCAGACCCACGATCTGGCCCGGTTCAGACTGGAAGGTCGGCGGACACTCCGATGCATCGAGCACTCCCAGACGACCGGATGTACCGGCACCGAGATAGACAAGTCGGCCCCCGGCCTCCAGCCTTGGGACCAACGCGTCGACGAAGGCCGCCAGATCGACCGCGATCCGATCCAGTGCCGCGGCGGCGACCCGCCCCTCCTCGGCCATCANCGAGACGANGTCGANNGTGGNCATNCGATCGAGCGANGNCGAANCGANATGGGNGTGNTCGGTCNNNACNTGCGAACGGTCGGGGGGNAGCGGCATGNGNNNAGTCTACCTCACNNAAAAGGACAGCCCGCCGCGTCGNACGCGGCGGGCTGGTGATCGTNNGGGATCAGGGATGGATCAGACCATCTCCTTGAGGCCCTTGAGCGGGCGAACCTTGACGACGTTGTGGGCGGGCTTGGCCTTGAACATCATCTCCTCGCCGGTGAAGGGGTTGACGCCCTTGCGAGCGGCACGACGGGGCTTGTGCTGCTTGACGATCTTCATGAGTCCGGGAACCGTGAAGGTGCCGGGTCCACGACGACCGATTTGCTTCTTGACGAGACCAGTCATCGAATCGAAGACCGATGCGACTTCCTTGCGCGTCAGGCCGGTTTCATCGGAGATGCTTCCGAAGATCTGGGTCTTGGTNAGCGGCTTCACTTCGGCGGCCGACTTCTTGGTCTTCTTCTTGGTCTTCTTCTTTGCCATGGATCAGAATCCTTTCCTCTGAATGGGCTTGATTGACTGGTACGAGAGGGCTTCCTCGACGCACCCGGGTAGCCCCCACCTGGGAGCGTCGGAGACCCGAATCGCCCGGAAGATACGTGGTCGACTCCCGGCAAACAAGGGATCGAGCCCTGANTTCATAGGGTTTTTTGCTTTTGCCGGATTGCCCCGCGGCCCGCGCCTTCATGAAAATCACTTTATTTCAAGTGATTTTCTGACCTCGTCCGACACCCGGCGGGGAAGCGGACGGCAACCGAAGTCATCGGCCGCCCGCTCTCGGTCACCAAAAACCACTGNAATTNNCCTGCTTTTCTGAATCAGGCCCGACACCACCGAACCGCCCAACCATCGTTCGCGTCCGGCATCCACCACGGACCGCCGACTGGAGAGCGGTCGAGGAAACGAGAAAACGCCCGCATTTGCGNGCGTTTTCAGGAAGCGGACAGGGCGGGATTCGAACCCGCGGTAGAGGTATAACCCCTACGCCGGTTTAGCAAACCGGTACCTTCAGCCGCTCGGTCACCTGTCCGAGGGATCCGATGATTCTACCACGTGCGGAGCTGCAGCGGGGGGGTCATCCGATCGGGTTTGCCCGGTACCACTCGACGGTCTCACGCAATCCGGCCTCCAGATCGACGGACGCCGTGAATCCCAGATGCTCCCGGGCCCGACCGACGTCGAGATACCGGCGGGGCTGGCCGTCGGGCTTGCTGGTATCCCATTCGACACGCCCTTCGTACCCGACGGCGTCCGCGATCATGGTCGTGAGATCGGCAATGGAGGTCTCCACCCCGGTACCGAGATTGATCGGTTCGCAGGGGACATCGCGCTCAGCGGCCAGCACGATGGCCTCGGCCGCATCGGCGGCGTGGAGGAATTCACGTGTCGGGGTTCCCGTCCCCCAGTTCGAGACCTCCTCGAGCCCGGCGTCCTTGGCCTCCACATAGCGGCGGATGATGGCCGGAATGACATGGCTCTTCTCCTCCTCGAAGTGGTCGCCGGGGCCATACAGGTTCGCGGGAACCAGTACCGCGCACGGCAGGCCGTACTGACGTCCGTAGGTCTCGCACGCCTCATGCAGCAGACGTTTGGCCATGCCGTAGGGGCCGGTGGCCCCGACGGGCTTGCCCGACCAGATCGAATCCTCGTGCAGCGGCAGAGGAGCATCCTTCGGGTAGGAGCAGGTCGTGCTGATGAGCACGAGCTTGTCGAGTTCCGACCTGCGTCCCTCTTCGAGCAGGGCGAGACCCATCAATGCATTCTCGTAGAGGAACCGGGCGGGATTCTCGACATTGGCACCGATGCCACCGCACGCCGCCGCGAGGTGGATGAGGATGGATGGCGACTGCTCGGCGTAGAGCCGACGCACTTCCGACTGCTCGGTCAGATCGTAGTCGGATGATCCCAGAGGCACGACGTCCGCACCGCGTCCTTCGAACGCCTTGCAGACGTACCGGCCCAGGAACCCGCGGCCCCCCGTCACCACGACCCGACGGCCGGCAAGTTCCAACGCCGTCATGCATTGGCCTTTCGCTGGGCCAGATAGTGATCCACGTACCAGCTCACACAGCGATCGACGGCGTCACGGAACGAATAGCGGGGGGCGTAGCCGAGAGAGGCCAGTTTCCCTATCGCAGGACAACGACGCGGGGTGCCACCGGCCCGGAGTTCTCCGGGTACGACGTTGATCTTGACACCCATGACGTCGCCGATGGTCTCGACCAGATGCCGGATGGACACCTCCTCCTCGGTGCCGACGTGGTAGATACCGCCGTTCTCGCCGTGTTCTCCCGCCAGGAAGGCGCCGCGGGCACCATCGGTGATGTCGCAGAAGGAACGCGTCTCGCTGCCGTCCCCCTGGATGGGGAGATCGATCTCCTTCAGCTCGAGCCCGTTCGACATCTCGACGATGCGTCCGGTGATCTCGGGAATCACGTGCTCGAATCCCATGTCCGGTCCGATGAAATTGTGCGGACGGAAGAGGACGGTCTCGAGCCCACGGAAGCCGCCGTAGTGCAGCGTCAGCAGCTCGCAGGCGATCTTGCCGCCCCCGTAGCTGAACCGGGGATTGGTCACGTCGGGAATCATCAGACGCTCCGCCTCGGTGGTGGGCACATGGCTGGGATTGTTGTAGGTCTCACTCGTGCTGGCGAGGACATACCGGCGAACGCCGCAGTCCAGCGCCGCTTCGAGGGGGTTGAGCGTGCCCTTGACACCCACCTCGAGTACGAGATCCGGCTTTTCGTAGAAGTACCTCGTGCCGTTGATGTAGGCCAGATGCCAGACGACCTCGCATCCGGCGGTGGCCTCGCGAACCGCGTCGGCATCGCGCACGTCGCCGTCCACCAGCTGGACCCGGTCGCCGAAGCGCTCCAGTCGGGCGGGGCGGCCACGGGAATGGTCGTCCATCACGACCACCTCATGGCCCGCGCCGAGAAGTTCCTCGCAGAGCTGCGAGCCGAGGAATCCACTGCCTCCGGTCAAGAGAACCTTCATGACGACACCTCCGCCTTCACAAGATCACCGGCCTGATAGAAGATCTGATCGATTCCACCGACATTCCAGATGTCGGCAACCCACGCTTCCGGTCGAGTCCGACCCAGTTCGAGCAGGACCTCGTGGTACCCGGTGTGGTTGGTGGCCACGAAGACGCAGTCGACGTCCTCCAGCGCGTCGTTCACGGGCCAGTTCCGCAACGGCGTCGAGGCGGAGGGCTCGTGGATGGGATCGGCGAGGTTGTGGTCCGAGATCCGGATCTCCATCGGCAGCTGGCGTTCGATGTACCGGCAGAGCTTCGGGACCAGACTGTCCCGGATGTCGTCGGTATCGGCCTTGAACGAGAACCCCAGTACGGCCACACGGTGATCGTGGATGGTGGCACGCTTCATGAGCTGGTCGACCAGCATCGCCGGCGTGAACTCGTTCATCTTCCAGGCCGACAGGAGCATGTCCGGGTAAGCGCTCCACTCGTTGATCATTCCGAA
>PAAB01000044.1 GCA_002591705.1 Phycisphaerae bacterium | reverse complement strand
ACGGGCCGCGGAACTGGAGGGTACGGTCGGCGGACACCTCGCAAGCCTGCGTGATCTCGTGCACCAGGTCGAGCACGGCTGCCGCTGACTCTCCAATCGGAAGCGTTCGGGCCCGTGCGGCCGATAGTGCCGATGTGGAACCGAGACCGGACATCGTCGACATCGAGGGGCTTCCCTCTCCCGCCGACACGCGGTCGGCGAAGAGGCCGAAACGGCCCTTCCTGTCCATCTGGTACCGGTGCTGCCACGCCTACGGACGGCTCTACCGGAACGATGCAAACCCCGCCTACGAGGGAAGATGCCCCGCCTGCGGCAGCCGGGCCCGCGTCGGAATCGATCCCCACGGGTCCGAGCAACGCTTCTTTGAAGCACGGTGAGTCCCGGCACCGACAGCCCGGTACACTGAGGGGATGGCTGAGATCGCCAGAACCCGACCCAATGCGGAGATCCTGGACCCCGCGGTCCTCGAGGATGTGGTCAACGGCACCCTGCGGATGACTCCCGAACAGGCCCTCCGCATCCACCGTGAAATGCCCATCCAGGAACTCGGCCACTGGGCCGACGCCCGCTGCCGGTATCTGCACGGAGATCGGGTTCGCACCTACGTGGTGGACCGGAACATCAACTACACGAACGTGTGCACGGCCAAGTGCACCTTCTGCGCCTTTCGACGCATCGGGCACGAGGACGACGCCTACATCCTCGAGTTCGAGGAGATTCTCCAGAAGATCCAGGAGCTGGTCGACATCGGCGGCACCCAGATCCTCATGCAGGGCGGGATGAATCCCGAACTGCCTCTGGACTGGTACGTGGAACTCCTGTCCTCGATCAAGGATCGCTTTCCGCAGGTGCATGTCCATGCGTTCAGCCCCCCCGAGTTCATCGAGTTCATCGACTTCTTCGATCCACCCGGCGCCACCCTCGCCGACAAGCTGTACGGCGTGATGAAGACGCTGGTCGACGCGGGGCTGCAGTCGGTTCCCGGAGGCGGTGGAGAGATCTTCGCCGATGCCGTTCGCCGCAAGATCGGACTCGGCAAGTGCGATGCGGAATCCTGGCTGACCGTCATGCGGGTGGCCCACGAGTTCGGACTCAACACCTCCGCCACGATGATGTTCGGACACATCGAGGGCATCGCCGACCGGATCCATCACATGGATCTGGTCCGGCGCTGGCAGGACGACAGCATCTCCGACTTCGCCCTGGACGGCGGAGGTCGCTACATGGCGTTCATCTCCTGGCCCTTCCAGCGCGAGAACACCCCCCTGGGCCGGTGCGCCGAATGGGGCGAAGGAAACGGCGACGACATCGACGGCCCCTTCCCCGGCGACGTGGTGGCCCGGCTCGACGGCACCGGCGACAAGCGCGACCATCCCAAGTACGGCCGGCGGATCCGCATGGCCGGCGCTTCCGAGTACCTGCGCAATCAGGCCTTGAGCCGTCTGTACCTCGACAACATCTATTCCATCGGTGCCAGCTGGGTGACCATGGGTCCCCACATCGGACAGGCCGCCCTCGCCTGGGGTGCCAACGACATGGGTTCCGTGATGATGGAGGAGAACGTGGTCAGCGCCGCGGGCACGACCTACTGCCTCGGCGAGCCGCTGCTCTGCCACCTGATCCGCACCGCCGGCTTCACACCCGCACAACGCGACAACGCCTACCGGATGATGAAGCTGCACGAATACGAACAGTCCCCCGATCTCATGGTCGACGACTGGTCATCGCAGCGGGCGGATCGGCTCCACGTGCAGAACGACGATGCGGGATGCGGCACCGGTGCGGACAGCGACCAACCGGTCGAACTCACCGTGCAGGGCGACTGATCGACGACTCAGGCTTCGCAGGCGTCCGCGCGGGTCAGGCGACGGAACTCGGCCACCAATGCCGTGGTGACGGGACCCACCCTGCCGCTGCCGACGGGGTCTCCGTCGATGGTCGACACGCCGATGACCTCCGCCGCCGTTCCGGTCAGGAACACCTCGTCCGCGTTCTTGAGTTCGTCGAGCCGGTGGGCACGCTCCGCGACCTCGTACCCGAGTGCGGGCGCGACCTCCTCGATCACGAAGCGACGGGTGATGCCGTGCAGCATCCCCGCGGAGGTGTCCGGCGTCGAGATGCGGCCGTCCTTGATCACGAAGATGTTGTCACCGGTGCATTCCGCGACCAGCCCCTCGGTGTTGAGCATGATGGCCTCGAGCACCCCGGCGTCGATGGCTTCGACCTTGGCGAGGATGTTGTTGAGGTAGTTGAGACTCTTGATCTCGGGATCGAGNCAGGCGATCGGAATGCGGGGACGCTTGGCGACGATCACCGGCATGCCTTCGACGTACATCTCCTCCGGATACAGCGTGATGTCGGCNGCGATGATGATCGCCGACGANCGCGGACAGTGGAAGGGATGCAGCCCCAGCGTGCCGGCTCCGCGGGTGAAGACCACGCGGATGTAGCCGTCCTCGAGACCGTTGCGCTGCACCGCCTCGCGGGTCGCGGACTCGATGGTGTCGATGTCGTAGGCGGGCGTGAGTCGGATGCGGTCGGCCGACGCGTAGAGACGTTCCAGATGGGATCGCAGCTTGAAGATCCGGCCGTTGTAGATCCGGATCCCCTCGAAGCACCCGTCGCCGTAGAGCAGACCGTGATCGAAGACGCTGATCGTCGCCTCGGACGCGTCCACCCACTGCCCGTCGAGCCAGATGTCGCCGGTCATGATCACCGGAGCCTGTGCGGCCGAAGACGAAGGGACCGTCGCGGTCGGTTCATGGTCGGAACTGGTCATGCCTGCCCCTGCAGTCGGGGATCCTCGCGTCGGATCCAGGTTCGAAGTGCTTCGGCGAGGCCTTCCACCGAGGGTGCCTCGGTCGTGGCGTCCGCCAGATCCTGAATGGTAGCGGAGGCGTCGCCGAGAGCAACCGAGAACCCGCACCACTCCGCCAGACCCGCACTGCGATCGCACGAAACGACCCCCATGACGGTTTCACGCGGGCTTCCCGTCCGCCGTGCGACGTCCTGCACNGCAATCCCCCGATCGGCCATCGGGTGGATGATGTCGACCGCGCCGCCGGATGATCGGTGCAGTGCGATGCGACGCTGCTTCCAGAGCGAGTCCCGAACGGCGGCCTCGAACATGACCCGGGGCGCCTCGGCCCCGTCCACACGGATGCGGAAGATCCCCTCGGGTGCAACCACCGAACCGCCGGGGACGGATTCGACCTGCACCACGTCCCCCTTCACCGTCTCGAACGTCAGGTGCAACGGTTCGTCCTGCGCGCACGCGAAGCGACCGAGTTCGTCCACGAGCTCCGGCGACAGCAACCGCGCACTGATCACCTTCCCCTCGCCGGAGAGCAGGACGGCGCCGTCGGCGATGATCATCGGAAACGACTGGCCGCATCGATGCTGGAAACGACGTGCGGGTTCAAGGCCGTCACTGGAGGACAGCACGACCTGCATCGACCCGGATGCGTACTGGGCAAGCACGGTCTGCACCGGAATGGAATCCGGCAGCAGACCGTCCACGTCCAGCCCCACGAGGCGGATGTCCTCGGGCATGGTGCGCAGCGCGGTGCGGGCACGGGGCGCCGCCGTCCGGAGCGGCGGCTCGATGTTCAGGACCGTGGCCAGGGCACGCTCGATGGCCGGATACCTGAATTCGTAGCCGCTCTCCATCAACTTCGCCGGCCAGACCCGCTGCCCCGTGAGCAGCGTATGGGCGAGTCCGCCCGCCACCAGTCGGAGCATCGGACCGGGCACCGCCATGAACGCGGGACGATTGAGCAACGTGGCCAGTGCGACCGTGAACTCGCGGTTGGTGACCGCGTTGGGCGTGACGATGTTGAATGCCCCCTGGGCATCCCCGTGCGCAATGAGGTGGTCGATCGAACCGACGACATCGTGCCAGGCGATCCACGACATGTACTGGCGGCCGGAACCGAGACGGCCTCCCAATCCCTTGCGGAAGATGGGAAGCATGCGGCCCAGAGCGCCGCCGCTGGCGTCCAGGATGACCCCGAAGCGCATCCGGACCACGCGGCACAGCGGTTCGGCGCGGATCGCCTGCTCCTCCCACTGCATGCAGATGTCGGCCAGTACGTCGTCCCCCACCGGTGCACGCTCGTCCGTCAGGACCGAACCACGATCACCGTAGTAGCCGACGGCGGACGCCGACAGCAGCAACGAGGGCCGGGAACGGGCCCGTTCGATGGCCTGCACCACCTGATAGGTTCCGTCCACGCGACTGTCACGAATGAGCTGGAGGTAGCGACGACTCCATCGACGATCGGCGACCCCCGCCCCGGCCAGCATGATCACCACATCCTGTCCGTCGACCGCATCCTGCCAGGGCCCGGGCACCGCCGGATCGCCCTCGACGATCTCGATTCCGGTCAGGCCGAGTCCCACCAGCATGCGCTGGGCTCGCCCGCGATCACGCGACATGACCGTCACCTGATCGCCGAGCGCCAGACGCTGCAGCAGCACCCGACGGCCGACCAATCCCATCGCACCGATGATCAGGACGCGCATGATGAACTCGTGGTAGGCAGGGGTCGGCTGGACATCGAGTCCATTCTAGCCGTCACCCCTTCCCGGCGATCAACGATCTGAAACAGATACGATCTCGTGCAGATCGCCGGACCAGTCGGACGGGGGTTGCACCGGCACGAGGCTGATCCCCCCCAACGCATCGACCCGCAGTTCGAAGACGTCCCCGGCCTGCATCGGCTTGTAGGCCGCTTCGCCCTGGGCAACCCGGATTCCGATCGATTCGGCCGCCTCCGGATCCCGGGCCAATCCCCAGAACTGTTCCCAGATGCCCCGTTCGAATCGGCCCACGGTTTCGGATGCGTACCCGGGCGGAACCGCACCGGGCAGATCGATCGGCAGCCCCTCCACCGGCGGCATCCGATCCGAATACACCCTTCGCAGGAGCACCAGCGTCCGCCCCCGGAAGGGATGGCCGCTCGCGACGTCGTCGGACCGGAACCTGACCGTCTGCGCATCGATGAACACCACATCCCCGGGTACCGAGAACGATTGCCGAGCCAGTTCACTGCCGTCGTCATCGAGTTCGATCAGTTCGAAGGTCGTCGATTCGACCACCCCCCCGACCTCCGGCTGCTCCAGCACCCGCACCAGTCCGAGCCTGCGTTCCCGGCCCAGTCGCTGCAGCATCTCGGAACGCTTCTCGAGCTGATCCGCCAGATCCACGTTGCGGGCCTCGAGGTCGCGGATCTTCGCCTCCTGACGATCGTTGAAGCCCCACCAGATGCCACCCCCGACGGCGGCGGCGAGGAGGACGGTCATCACGATCAGACGCTTGATTTCATGCATGTCCTGCGATTCCTTCGCGGTGTCGGATCATCAATCAACCATCGGCAAACGTGGAGGTCCCCGGCCAATCGACCGATAAACATGGTTGATGCCCGCCTTGCTGCCGATCCTGGCCGGCCTCGTGCTGCAAGGTGCGATCGCCGGCGTACCAGCCTCCCCGGATGAACCATCCGGTCCCGGATCATTGCAACGCGTCGGCACCCGCTTCGATTTCGAGGAATCCAGCCGCCAACGTCTGGAAATGCCGCTGGGATTCACCCGGACCACCCCATTGGGGCTGGATCGCTTCACGTCCTTCGGATCCATGGGACCGGACGATTCGGTGTACCACTCCGGAACGTTTTCGCTTCGATTCGATGTCGACGGCCACTCGATGGCGGCGAGGACGAACGTGGGCCGGATCCCCATCCGGACCGATACGGAATACGAGGTGGCCGGCTGGGTCCGGACGGATCGACTTGTGCAGTCGGAAGTCACCATCGCGGCCTGGCTGGTCGACGAAGAAGGACAACCGGTACCCGGCACCGTGGTCGAGAGTCGTCCCGTCGAGCAGGAGGGCGTGTGGACCCGCCTCGCCGTCGACGTGTCGGGACTCGACCGGAACGCACGCGATCTCGTTCTCGAGTGTCGGGTGATTCAGCCCGGCGACCGATCCGGACACCAGCCCGAACCGACTCCCGACATCGCCGGTCGGGCCTGGTTCGATGATCTCATGGTGACGCAGCTGCCCACCGTGCGCATCGACGATGCCACGGACACCGGCATCCACCGCCGACCCGGAACGCCGATGCTGCACCTGCGCATCGACGATCCCGCGACCGAACCCATCGAGTGGTCGCTGCGCATCGAGAATGAGCGGGGTGCGACCATCGACCACATCCACGGCACCATGGGTGACCAGCCGTTGGACACCTGGATCGAACCGCTGCTTCCGGACAACGGATGGTACCGGGCGGTTCTGACCGCCCGCACCCTCGGAGCCACGACGGTGATCCGTTCCGATCGGACCGATTTCGTGGTGCTGCCGGAACACACCGCCACGGCCCGGGCCACGACGATCGGCATCGAGTTCACCGACCCGCCGACGGACCGGGAACTCGAACTGGTCGAGGCGCTCGGCGTGGGCATGGTGAGCGTGCCCGCCCTGCTGGACGACGGCTCCGGCCTGCTGGAGGATGCCGGGCATCGACGTCGCATGGGTCGCCTGCTCGACCGCGGCGGAACCATCACCTGCCGATTCGATCGACTTCCCCGGACCTGGGCGACCCGGCACGCGCTGGATCCCGATCAGTTCGCGGAGTTCATCATGCTGGACGAAGCCACCTGGGGACCGGTCCTGGATCGTTCCATCATTCCGTTCGGCGACGCCGTGGCGCACTGGACGCTGGCCGGAGACACCACCGCGTACGTGCCGGCCGCGCAACGACTGCAGGAGCGGCTGTCCCGGCTGGCTCCGCAGGCGACGGTCCTGCCACCGGACGATGCACCCGCCACGGAACCGTTCGAACTGCTGGAGCGATGGAGGGACGGCGTATCGTGCCGGATCCTTCCTCCCTGGAACACCGACGAGCGAGGTCGACTCCAGCCCACTCCGACCTTCGCCCGCCTCCATTCATTGCTGCATCACCTCTCCGATCGGCGTTTCGGCGGCGTCATTCCGCTGGGGGCCCGTGGTCACGCGTGGTACCTCGAGCCGGTCGAGAGCCGCGCCGGAGGACTGCTGGTCCCGCCCGACGTGACCGCGACCGTGTCGGCCGCTCTCGGGAGCGATCCGATCGTGGTGCACGACGACGCAGGCAACCGACGCACGCTTCCCCTTCGAGACGGCACACACGACGTGGACATCGATGCGGCCCGTATCCAGTTCCTCGAAGGGGTCGACGACGCATGGATCCGGTTCCAACGCGATCTGGTCATCGATCCACCCACGCTGATCGCGCGGCCGATGCGACACCGACACCAGTTGCGGATCACCAACCCGTGGAACGAAACCATGGAGGGCGTCCTGGTCTTCGAGCATGCGGATCGAGCCCAAGTGTCCCCCGCGCGAATCCGCCTCACGATGGCCCCCGGCGAGACCCGACGCATTCCGGTGGACCTCATCGTCACCGGTCCCCTTCCCCCGGGCCCCATGTCCATGTCCGGCGTGCTGGATCGAACGGGGCCGGACCCGATGCGCATGCCGGTCCACTGCCGGGTCGACGTGGGACTCCCTTCGATCGACCTGTCCTTCCGGGAATGGAACACCCCCGACGGGCTGCGGGTCGAACTGCGGGCGACCAACCACGGCGACCGGCCCCGGGCCATCGAAGCCGCTCTGGCCGGCAACGGGCTTCCGACCGCCGGGACGAGGCGCTTCGATCTGGCCGCCGGCGCCACGATCACCCACTGGTTCGATCTGCACGCCACCGCGGACCAACTGGACGACGGGCCGCTGCGGATACTCGTTTCGGAGCTCGACGCCACCGGTCGGATCAGCCACGCGATCCGGTGGCCCCGCGAAGACGCCGACCGGCTCACCGGAGTTCACGTCGATCCGTGATCAGTTGGGCATGATGCCGCGATCGAGGTCGTCACGCTGCTGACGGCGCGCCAGACCGATCATGCGTTCAAGTTGTGACAGTTCACTTCGGATGATGCGGGTGCGACCGTCGATGGTCGGCTCGGCCAGCAGGCGGTAGCGGCACTCGCTGTCCTGGATGAAGGTGAATCCGATCAGTTCCAGCAGCGTGTGGGTGCTGACGTCCTTGCGCTGGAACCAGTCGACGATGGTCTCGACCCGGTTCAGCGAACCGATGTTGCCGCTGGTGATCAGGCCGTAGAGCTCGTCGCGCAGCCCCTGCATGGGAGGAAGATCCTCCCCCAGCTGCTCGAGCGGTCGAAGGTGCGCTTCGCACCACGGACGATCGTCCTGCTCCTGCTCCAACTCGACGATGCGGGCACGGCAGATGCCGTGCAGCATGATCTCGTACCCGCCGGCCACCTTCTCGTGGTGCATCACCTGCACCAGACAGACCGCGTCGCGGATCGCGATGCTCGACGAGGACGTGCGATCCCAGGTCGCCAGGGCGAACTGACCGGTGCTGTCCAGCGCACGATCGATCATGGCCCGGTACCGCGGCTCGCTCACGTGGAGCATCTGGACGGTATGCGGNAGCAGCACCGTNTCCGGNAGCGGAAACANNGCGAACGGACGGCCGAAGTTCACTCGNACCGAGGTGGTCATGATNCAATGGTAGCCCNGNCGNANCGNCGCNGCNGGTGATCAGGCGAATGTCCCGTTGGCACGGGACCGGACCATGAACGCCTGCAGCGAACGGCCCGGGCACGCCGTGGGGGCCAGTTCCTGATGCGTATGCAGGTTCCGGACCGGAAGGCGGTACTGACGCAACTGCACGGTCACGAAGCGGTCGATGGCCTGCTTCTGGGCCATGGTGACCTGCTGCCGGTCGTAGTTGCCCATGACCAGGATGCCCAGGTTGCCCGGATTCTGATCCTTCACATGGGCCCCCTGCCAGGTCAGAGGACGACATTCCCATACGCGGCCGGCGGGATCGATCGCGTAGTGGTAGCCGATGTCGCCCCACTTCTGAGGCCCCCGACGCAGGTGAGCACGACGGATCTTCTCGAGTCGGGCCGCCGCGGCGGATCGGGATGTGCTCGTGAACGCATCCATGCCGTCGTGGTGGATGGTGATCCGCTTGACGGGAACCATCCGGTTCATGTTCGCCGGAATGGGATTCCCCTTGGCCCAGGACGATCGGCGGATGACTCCGGAGTCGACCGCAGCCGGCTTGGGCCGGGAAGGCTCGGGCATGACGACCGGTCCCCGCTCCGACCAGATCACGCCCGGAAGATCGTTCGACGACGTCCCCGTGGTGCTGCAGCCGGCGAGAAACGCCAGTGATCCGAGCATGAAGAGTCGTCGGGTNGAGCAGGCTTCGAGGACCGAATCGATCCCGAGGGGCTGATCGTTCCTCGGGGTGACGTCTGATTTCACGGCGATTGCTCCCTCAGTTGACTGCTCTCCAGCCCTATCGACGCGTGGGGACCTGCTCCTGCAGTATCCCCGGAGTCGACGGAACGGGTGACCGGAACCGGAAGAAAAACCGGTCATTCGGGGAGCGGATTCGGCCCCCGGACGGAGCGATTGTGAGACCTCCAAAATGACCCGTTTTTCCGTGTCTCCGACACCACGAAGATGGTCTTCGGTCGGGTGGAAAGCAGTGGTTTCTGATAGAATGAACGGCCTCGCTCGATTGTCCTCCAGAGGCTGAAAACCACTCATGGCCAACCAACCCACCGAGCCGCAGCAGGCCTATACATCCGAGTCGATTCAGGTCCTCGAGGGCCTCGAGGCGATCCGCAANCGCCCCGGCATGTACGTGGGTGGCGTGGGCCTCAACGCCCTGCATCACCTGGTCTACGAGGGCGTGGACAACGCGATCGACGAGGTGATGGCGGGACACGCGACGACCATCACCGTCAGCATCGGGGTCGACGGCTCCTGCTCGATCACCGACGACGGTCGCGGCATGCCGCTGGATCCGATGAAGCACGAGAATCCCCAGATCGACGGGCGACCCGCCGTCGAAGTCATCCTGACCGAGGTGCACGCNGGCGGCAAGTTCGACGCCAGCGTCTACAAGGTCTCCGGAGGACTCCACGGGGTCGGCGTCAAGTGCGTCAACGCCCTGTCGGAATGGACGGAAGTCGAGATCATCAAGAACAACGCGGTGCACCTGATCCGCTTCGAACGCGGCGACGTGGTGAAGCCGCTGCATGAGGTCGACGCGCCCACCGGTGGTACGGATCGCGGGTCCGGCACCCGACTGAGCTTCAAGCCGGACCCCGAGATCTTCCCCGACACGGAGTTCCGGTACGAAACCCTCGAGCATCGGCTTCGGGAACTGGCCTACCTCAACTCCGGGATCTCGATTCGTCTGATCGACGAACGCGTCGATTCGTCGGGAGAGACCAAGGACGAGACATTCTGCTACGAGAACGGCATCGCCGGCTACGTGGAGCATCTCAACCGCTCCAAGTCGTCGGTGAGCCCGGTCATCACCATCGATGCCGAGGACGACGAGACCGGCATCGGATGCACCATTGCGATGCAGTACACCGAGGCCACCAACGAAACGATGCTCGCATTCGCGAACAACATCGTGAACCCGGACGGAGGAACCCACGCGTCCGGCTTCAAGACCTCGTTGACCCGTGCGATCAATTCCTACGCGAAGAAACGCAATCTCCTCAAGGGTCTGACGCCGTCGGGCGACGACCTGCGGGAAGGACTCACCAGCGTGCTCTCGGTCCGACTGCCCGATCCGCAGTTCAACAACCAGACCAAGGAGAAGCTGCTGAGCCCGGAGATGGAGAAGTTCGTCAGCCAGGCCGTCTCCAAGCATCTGGGAGCGTGGCTCGAGGAGCATCCCACCGAATCCAAGCAGATCTGCATGAAGGCCATTCTCGCGGCCCAGGCCCGCGAAGCGGCCCGCAAGGCACGGGAACTCATCAAGCGGAAGGGCGCCCTTGAATCCGGCAGCATGCCCCAGAAGCTCGCCGACTGCGTGACCAACGACGTCGAACGGTCCGAACTCTTCATCGTCGAGGGCGACTCCGCCGGCGGTTCCGCCAAGGGTGGTCGCGATCACGACACCCAGGCCATCCTGCCGCTGAAGGGCAAGATCCTGAACGTGGAGAAGGCCCGCATCGACAAGGTCCTCGCGTTCGAGGAGATCCGCATCCTGATCCAGGCGCTGCAGTGCGGCATTGACAGTGATTTCGAGATCGAGAAGCTCCGCTACGGCCGGATCATCATCATGACCGACGCCGACGTGGACGGATCGCACATCCGGACGCTGCTCCTGACGTTCTTCTTCCGGAAGATGCCGGAACTGCTTCGACAGGGCAAGATCTACATCGCGCAACCACCCCTCTTCCAGATCACCCGCAACCGCAAGAGCCACTACGTGATCGACGAAGGGGAGATGAACAACCAGCTGACCGAACTCGCCCTCGGCAGTTCGGAACTCGTGATCCGCGACGAGACCTGCACGGCCGAGGCCGAGCGACTCGGAGGCGATCGCCTGCAGCAGACCGTCCAGCTGCTGACACGAATGCTGGAACTCGTCACCATCTCCCAGCGTCGGGGATTCGACTTCGCCGATCTGCTCGCACTCCGCGCCGAACGGGGCACGCTCCCCTCCTGGCGCGTGTCGTGGATCGGCGGCGAGCACCTCTGCTGGACGGAGGAGGAGGCCGGAGCGTTCATGGGTGAGCACGACCTCGTGCTCGAGACCGGTGAACCGGCCACGACCAACGGGCACCAGCCCGCCACCCTTCGCGAACTGCACGAGAACCGTGAGATCGATGCCATCATCGATCGACTTGCCGAGTACGGACTGACGATGGACCACTGGAGCCTCGTGAACGAGGAGGCGGTCACCGGCGAGGCGATGCCCACGAAGTTCGCCTGGCTCGTCGACGCGGGCACCGACAAGGAGTCCGTGGTCGACGTCGCCAATGTTCCCGACATCATCGACTCGCTCCGCAACGTCGGCCGGCGAAACATCGAGATCAAGCGGTTCAAGGGGCTGGGCGAAATGAATCCCGAGGAGCTCTGGGAAACCACCATGGATCCCACCCAGCGGACCCTGCTCAAGGTCACCCTCGACGACGCCTCCAAGGCGGACGAACTGTTCGCGACCCTGATGGGCGAGGAGGTCGAGATTCGACGCACCTACATCGAGGATCACGCCCTCGACGTCAGGAACATCGACGTCTGACCGGATCCTCGAGTCCCGCCTCCCGGAACCCCCGCTCCCGCAGGCGGCACGCGTCGCACATCGTGCACGGTTGCCCTCGGTCCCCCGGCGCGTAGCAGCTGTTCGTCAGCCCGTAGTCGACCCCCAGCGCCGCACCGCGGCGAACGACCTCCGCCTTGGTCAGATCCAGCAATGGTGCGTGCACCCGCACCGCATCGGATTCCACGCCGACCCGGGTCGCCAGATTGGCCGTACGCTGNAACGATTCGACGAACTCGCCCCGGCAGTCGGGATACCCCGAGTAGTCGACGGCGTTGACCCCGATGAACAGATCCACGGCCCCCAACCCCTCGGCCACGCCCAGCGCCATGGAGAGGAACACCAGATTCCTGGCCGGCACGTAGGTTGCGGGGATTCCGGACTCGATGTCCTCATCGCTGCGTCCCATCGGCACCTCGCCGCCATCGGTCAGGGCCGATCCCGAGAACGGAGCGGGATCGATCCGGAGCACACGGTGCGAGGCGGCGCCGCCGGCACGACACACGGCCTCCGCGGCGTCGAGTTCGAAGCGATGACGCTGGCCGTAGTCGAAGCTGATCCCATGGCAGAGGTANCCCCGATCACGGGCGATGGCGAGCACGGTGGCCGAATCGAGGCCGCCGGAGACCAGCACGACTGCAGGCGTATCCCCGGTGGTCACGAAGCGTCCACCGAATCGATTCCGGGCAGTTCGCTTCGTGGATCGGGAAGTGCAGTCGCCAGCTGCTCCAGCAACGAACGCGCGTCATCTCCGAGCTCCTCGGGCGACACCACCTGCACCTGGGCGTAGAAGTCTCCGGTGCGCTGGCGATCGTCAACGATGCCCTTCCCGGGCACCCGCAGTCGCCGTCCACTCGAGGTGCACGGAGGAATCTTCAGTTCGATCGATCCCTTCAGCAACGGAACCCGCACCACCGTTCCCAATCCCGCCTCGGCGAGGCTGATCGGAACATCCACGATGAGGTCGAGTCCGTCGCGACGAAGCACCGGGTGGGCGCCCACGTGCACGGTGACGATCAGATCACCGGCTTCTCCACCGTGCAGACCGGGCTGCCCACGGCCGCGAAGTCTCAACTTGCCCCCGTCATCGATCCCGGCGGGAATGCGCACCTCGACGGACGCCCCGTCCGGACGAATCTCCTCCACGCCCCCCTGGGCCGCGGTCATGAAGGTCACCGTCATGCTCGAGTTGACATCACCGCCCCGTCGGGGACGAGCCGCACCTCCACCGCCACCGAAGGGATTGCCGCCCGGAGAGGGACCGCCACCTCCGAACATCTGCTCGAAGATGTCCTGGAACCGATCCGGATCGACATCACCCCCACCNCCGCCTCCGTAGCCCGACCAGCCCGCCGCTCCGGCGCCGGCATCTCCGAACTGGTCGTAGGCCCGACGCTTCTCCTCATCGGAAAGCACTTCGTAGGCCTGCTGGACCTCGTTGAATCGGTCTCCGGCGTCGCCTTCGGTGGAGACGTCGGGATGGTACTTCCGGGCCAGCGAGCGATAGGCCTTGCGAATCTCGTCCGCCGAGGCCGTTCGCTGGACACCCAGGATCGCGTAATAGTCCTTGCCGCTTGGCATGATGAGCCAGCCTACCCCCGGGGGCCACGAAGGTACAGGGCTGCTACCCTGTGATACCGGACAAGTCGCTTTCCGACCCCGAACGCCCAGGAACCTCCATGCCGAACATGCCGCACAATCCGGAAGAGTACCGAATGGCCTTCGGCGATCACCTGGAGGAACTCCGGAAACGCATCATCATCTCTCTGGCTGCCCCGGTTCCGCTGGCAATCCTCTTCTTCGTGGNCGGCGACTGGCTGCTGCTCTGGCTCATGGCACCGCTGCAGAGCGTGCAGCTCGACTACGGATTCCCCCAACAGCTGCAGGTCCTGAGCCCGCCGGAGTTCCTGCTGCTGAAGATCAAGGTCAGCATCATCGCCGCGTTGGTCTGCTCGCTTCCCTGGCTCCTCTGGCAGGCATGGCTCTTCATCGGCCCGGGGCTGTACCCGCGTGAGCGGCGGTTCGTGCATTTCCTGGTGCCGGGCAGCGCCGTCCTGACCGCATCGGGCATCCTTCTGATGTACTTCGTGATGCTTCCGCTCATGCTTGAGGTGCTGATGGTCATCGGGGGTTCGCTGGAAGCGAGACCGAGTCTGATCGAGGTCGCGCCGGACGCCACCGCGACCGAAGGTCTGGGCCGTCTTCCGTTGATCACGGAGGAGCCGGNGGCCCCCACCGCCGGCGACGCGTGGGTCCTCATGCCCGAAGGCACCCTGCAGATCGCGGTGCCCGAGCCCGAGCGTGAGAACACCGTGCGGATCCTTCAACTTCCCCTGGAAGGAACGGATGCGATCTGGCAGGCCTTCCGACTGACGAGCTACATCAACTTCGTGCTCATCCTGTTGCTGGGCATCGCCGTGGCCTTCCAGATGCCTCTGGTGATCGTCCTGCTGGGGTGGCTGGGAATCGTGGACACCGAACTGTTGAAGCGAAACCGCAAGTGGGCCCTGCTGGTGTGCGGGCTCGTCGCCGCGATCACCACCCCGGCGGACGTCATGTCCATGCTCATGATGCTGATTCCGCTGTACCTGCTCTACGAACTGGGAGTCGTCATCCTGCAGTTCATCCCCGCCTCCCGACTGGCCGGTGATGCGGAGCCGCGACCGTGACCGACGCAGGGCCGTCCCCCCGGGACCTCGCCATGATGGAACACGCGATCGANCTCGCCGCCGCGGCCGGACGTGACGGCGAGATTCCCGTGGCCGCGGTGATCTACGACGACGAACGGATCATCGCCACCGGNAGCAACCGTCGCGAACACGACCACGATCCCACGGCNCACGCCGANATCGTCGCCCTGCGCGAAGCGGGCAGACACGTGGGTGGATGGAGACTCGACCGGTACAGCATGGCCGTGACCCTCGAACCGTGTCCGATGTGCGCCGGCGCCCTCGTGAATGCACGCCTCGGTCGCCTGCTCTTCGGCGCCTGGGACGAGAAGGCCGGAGCCTGCGAGTCGCTCTACATGATTCCCGAAGACGAGCGACTCAACCATGTCGTGCAGGTCCAGGGGGGCGTACTCGAGCCCCGATGCGCACGGCTGCTGTCAGACTTCTTCAAGTCCCGTCGCAACCGTTGACTCCCCGAACAGTTCCCGAAGCACCGTGGTCGCGTAGGCTCCGGGCGGCAGTTCGAACTGGACGGTGATGCAGCCGCCGTGCTCGTCCATCTCCGACAGAATCGACGCGTGCGCGAGCGGCACCACCAGAGGACGCCGGTCACCACGCGAACGNCCCGCATCGACCAGCAGCGGAACGAGTTCGGGATCCAGTGCATCCGCCACGCCCCGTTCCATCGCCGCGACCGGATCGTCCGGCGACCGCATCGCACGTCCCCACATCGGGCCGGTCGGCGCGAGCACACCCTCCTGCAGGCGCTGCATCGTCGCCTCGTCCGCCAGATCTCCGGAAGACACCACGAATGTCCTTCGGGTGTCGTGNTTCCAGGCCACATCTCCGACCCGGAGACGGTTCCAGTCACCGTGCGCGATCCGCTCGGCCAGGACCGCATTGAACAGCGCCGACTGCAGGGAATCGTTCCAGAAGCGTCGCAATCGACCCGGTACCACGCGACATGCCTCCCTGGGATCCCTGCCGTCCTCGATGGACCTGCGGATCCGTTCCTCGAGACGGCCCGGTCGCCCGTCGCCCAGCCGCGCCGCAAGCCCGGCCCAGTCCTCGCGAAGCATGAGCAGGCCGAGCAGATGGTTGTCGCCGGTGCGCCCGAATCGCTGCGGTCCGAATGCGTTGGGCACCCCGTGATCGGCCAGCACGCGCAGTCGCGACCAGGTGTCCGTCACCCGCAGCGGATCGATTCCACGGACCCGGATCACGAACCGATTGCCGGCCAGGTGGCCGCGTCGCAACTTGTTGCGATGCCGATCCATCCACAACACCTCGATGCGGTCGTCGTCGATGACCGGCGCGTGATCCGAATCGGGCCGGTGCACCGACAGCGTCTGCTCGGTGACGGCCTTCGTGTCCTTGATGCCCGCGAATCCGATGGCACGCACGGGCACCGAGCAGGNCCGGGCGACGGTCGAGATCAAATCGTCGTGGGACACGCCCGACTTGCGGATGCGCAGGTACAGGTGTTCGCCCTCTCCACAGGGTTCGTACTTCGGAATCTCGTAGACGAGGAAGTCGTCCGGGCGATCCTTGATCGATCCCTCGAACTGCACCTGGTCACGCATCGGCGGCATGGGAGTGATGTCGGCCATGGNGCGGTCCTCAGTCCCAGTCGTGCGGATTCGCATCGGGATCAGGCGATTGGTCCGTCGGTTCCTCGTCGATGGCGTCGAGCACCTGCTCGCTGACGTAGATCGGCACCTGCTCCGAAACCCCCAGGGCGATCGCATCGGAGGGGCGGCAGTCGATCTCGATCTCCCGTCCGTCCTGCTCGATGCAGAGCATGGCGTAGAAGGTCCCCTCGTGAAGTTCGTGGATCACGATTCGATCGAGCCTCGCGCCCAGCTGACCGATCATCGTGGCGAGCAGGTCGTGGGTCTGCGGACGCGGCACCTCCACCCCCTTGAGTCGACGCTCGATGGCGAACGCTTCGGGCAGGCCGATCACGATCGGGAACGATCGATCACCGTCCAGTTCGCGGAGTTCGATCACCTGCATGTCAGTCATCTCGCGTATGAAGATCCTCGCGAGTTCCATCTGTACTGGCATGCACTGTGCTCCTNCATCGATCCGGACCACTCTATCCTCTCCCCCACGGCACCCGTGGGCAAGGGTCGAACAAAAAAAACCGGTTCGACACGACCGCCGACGATCGAACGCCGGGAGTTCGGTTGAGACTGATCAACNCTGCGACTACCATGCCGNCTCATCACTCCGGCCCGTTCCGGAACCCGTCTTCAACCCCTTGCGAGCCCCCTTCATGTCCAATCGCAGCCACCTCTTCACCTCCGAATCCGTATCCATGGGGCATCCCGACAAGATGGCCGACCAGATCTCCGACGCCATTCTGGACGCGATGCTGAGCGAGGATCCCGGATCCCGTGTCGCCTGCGAGACCATGGTCACGACCGGCATGACGGTGGTCGCCGGCGAGGTCACNTGCGGTGGCTACGTGGACATCCCCAAGGTCGTCCGGGAAACCGTGCGACGCATCGGATACATCGATGCGGCCATGGGATTCGACTCCGAAAGCTGCGCCGTGCTCGTCTCCCTGGACAAGCAGTCTCCCGACATCGCCCAGGGCGTCGACGAGGGAACCGGGCTGCACAAGGAACAGGGCGCGGGCGATCAGGGACTGATGTTCGGATTCGCCTGCAACGAGACCGAATCGCTCATGCCCCTGCCGATCGATCTCAGCCACAAGCTGGTGGCCAAGCACGCGGAGGTACGCGAAGCCGGCACCATTCCGCACCTTCGTCCCGACGCCAAGAGCCAGGTCACCGTGCTCTACGAAGGCCGTACTCCCAAGAGCGTGGANACGGTCGTGCTCTCCACCCAGCACGGCCCCGAATGGAACGACCGCCAGGATGATCTGCACGCCGAGATCACCAGGCACATCATCAAGCCCGTTCTGGAGGCATGGTGGAACGACGACATCACCGTGCACGTGAATCCNACCGGCAAGTTCGAGGTCGGCGGCCCGCTGGGCGACTGCGGCCTCACCGGCCGGAAGATCATCGTGGACACGTACGGCGGCCGGGGGCGACACGGCGGCGGCGCGTTCTCCGGCAAGGATCCCTCGAAGGTCGACCGCTCCGCGGCCTACATGGCCCGCTACATCGCCAAGAACGTCGTGGCGGCGGGACTGGCCGACGAATGTGAAGTCCAGTTGTCGTACGCCATCGGCGTCCCCGAGCCCACCTCGGTCCACCTCGACTGCCAGGGCACCGCGACCGTCGACGAGTCGAAGCTGGCCGATGCCGTCACCAGCGTCTTCGACCTGACGCCCGCCGGCATCATCTCGACGCTGGATCTGCTCCGCCCCATCTATTCGAGCACCGCAGCCCACGGCCACTTCGGTCGCGAGCCGGGCGAAGGCGGCGAAGGAACCTTCAGCTGGGAGCGCACGGACAAGGCCGATGCACTCAAGGCCGCCGTCGGCGCCTGATGACGGAAGGCGACGCCCACATGACCTCGTCGGCCAGGGATGTCGCATGCCGACACCTGCTCGATGCGGCTCGCGCCCACCCGTCGATCTTCCCCCGCGCGATCTCCTCGGAGCCGCTCGACCCCCGGGACCGGCGCCTGGCCGAAGCCATCGTGAACGAAACCATGGCCCGCTGGCTCACGATCAGCACCCTGGCGGACAAGGCGCTGCGGACGCCCTGGCCACGACTGGAGCCGCTGGTCCAGGCCGCACTGCTCTCGGGCGGCGCACAACTCCTTTTCCTCGATCGTGTACCGGACCACGCCGTCGTGGGCGAGACCGTTGAATGGGTCAAGCGATCGGGCGGACGACGCGGGACGGCAGGACTTGTCAACGCCGTGCTGCGAAGGATCATCGAATTGCGCGGCGACCCGATCGAGCACGCCGACGGGAAGGCACGGGATCAGCTCCTGCGAAGCAACGGCGGAGGCTGGCAACTGACCGAGGCGGTGTTCGACGAGGACCCCCTGCAGCGCATGGCGCAGCAGACCGGACACTCCCCCATCCTTCTGGAACGCTGGCAGCAGGCCATGGGACGGGACGAAGCCTTCCGGATCGCACTGCACGGTCTCTGTACGCCTCCCGTCGTCCTGCACGGAGCCGGACGGGACGACTCGCTGCTGCCGCACGATGCGCCGGGATTCAGCGTACTGGCCTCCGACGCCTTGCTGGACGAGGTGCTGGCACGGCACCCGGATGCCATCGTGCAGGATGCGACCACCGCCCGCGCCGTCCCCGTCGCCGATGGACTGTCGCCGAAGGTGATTCTCGATCTGTGCGCGGGCCACGGCACCAAGTCGCTTCAACTTGCCAGACGTCATCCCGACTGCCGGGTGATCGTCTCGGACACCGACGACCGAAGGCTGCAGGACCTGCAGGATCTCTCGGAACGAGTCGAGAACATCGAGGTCATGGACGCCTCCGCGGCCCGGGGGCTTCGCGGAGAAGTCGACCTGCTGGTGCTCGACGTGCCGTGTTCGAACACGGGTGTGCTCCCGAGACGGCGCGAAGCCCGCATNCGGTTCAACGAGGGCCTGCTCANGGATCTGGTCGATCTGCAGCACCAGATCGCCGCNGATGCCATCGCGACCCTCGCCACCAATGCCCACATCCTCTACATCACCTGCAGCCTGGAAACGCAGGAGAACGAGGCCATGCCCCGCTGGCTGACGAAATGGCACGGCCACGAGGTGGTCCATGAAGCGTCCAGCCTTCCCGGGGGGCTGCCGGGCGACCCGCCGAGCAGCTACCGTGACGGGGGCTACGTCGCCCTGCTGCGGACCTGAATCGGCATCCGCGCCTTTTCATCCGGGGCACGGATCACTAGACTCCTCCCCCGGATTCGAGATACGCCATGCTTGCACTCACCGACTTCATCACCCCCGACTGCATCGTGCACCATCTGCAGGCCACGGATGCACAGGGCGCGATCACGGAGCTCGTGCACCATCTTGCGGCCACCGGCCGCATCGATGACGCGGAAACGATCATCGAAGCGGTCTGGGCCCGTGAACAGCAGCGGTCGACGGGCATCGGAGACGGCATCGCCGTACCGCACGGACGCTGCGAACACATGGATCAAATCGTCGCCGCCATCGGCACCGCGGACCCCGCGATCGACTTTCAGGCGAGTGACGGAAAGGCGGTCAATCTCGTCGTGCTGCTCGTCTCACCGACCCGGAACACGACCCTGCACGTCCAGGCCCTGGGCGCGATCAGTCGGCGGCTCGGTCATGCCGAAATCCGTCGTCGGCTGCGCAACTGCCCGGACGCGGGCTGCGTGTACGACGTCCTCTGCCGGGCTGACTAGTCGGTGCGTCCCGACTGCAGATCGTTCTGGATGGCCTGGGCCAGTTGCGGACGTCCCGTCTGGACGTAGTGCATCATCGCCTGCCTCGCCACCATCGCGCTGCGATCCAGCTGCCGGGCCCGTTCGATGGCTCGGTCCGCCTCCGAGATCCGACCCTGGTACGCCAACGCCTCCGAGAGCAGTGCCCAGGCCTTGCCGTTGGTCTGGACCGTCTCGAGATAGCGACGGACGTTCTCCTCGCCTTCGTCGACCCGCTGGGTCCGGATCAGCAGCATCGCCAGTCGCAGACGCACTTCGTCGTCCTCAGCATCCGATGCCAGCGCCGAGCGGGCGTAGGCTTCGGCATCGGCGATCTGTCCTCGTCCGACCTGCCATTCCATGATGCGGATGCGCAGGGGGCGCAGTTCCGTGTCCTCGGCGGCCAGCGATTCGACGTAGTTCTCCACCCCGATCGGGTTGGTGGCCAGACGGTAGTCGAGCTCCAGATTTCGCACCTGCAGGTTGAACGGGAACCGCTTGAGCAGCCGCGGCATGCGTTCCTCGACCCCCGCGGAGTGTCCCAGCAGCAAATGCATCTGGACCGCATCCACGTCGTGATTGGGATCCGTGGTCAGTCCGATGGACCGGGCGAGGTCGAAGCGGGCCAGAGCGGATTCGGCGTAGACACGGCCGGAATCGCTCAGACCGGACGGCCCCATGGTCGCCATCGCCTCGCGGGCGGAATGAATTCCCATGTGTCCGATCCAGTTCACGGCCCCGGTCTGGAGTGTGAAGCCCACGAGCAGGACGGCCGTGAAGAGGTAGGCCACCCCGGAGAATCGGAATCGACCCTGGATCTTCATGCGCAGCTTGTGGAGATGCACATTGTCGTCCGTGATCAGACGCCAGCCCTGGAAGAACACGTACGTGAGCACGCAGGCGATGCCCATCGCCATCAGCAGCGGCACCGATGCGTAGGCCCCGCGGAAGCTGAGAAAGACGGCCAGAAAGACCACGCCGAGGACGATTTCGCCCGTGATCGAGACGTCCCACCGGCGCGGCTTGGGCTCCCGGCGGGCCTCCGGCTTGACCGCCGTCTTGCCGAAGCCGAAGTAGAGGGCGTCGTTCGGACACGTATCGACGCAGTCCATCGTCTTCATGCATCCCGCATCCGTCACCATGCCCCAGGTTCCCACCTCCTCGTGGACCCGCACGTTGGATGTACACACCGCCGTGCAGTCACCGCACTGATGGCAGGCGTCGGTGACCCGGATCCGACCCGGCGAGAATCGGTCCAGCGGCGCGAAGAACCCGCCGTACGGACAGCCGTAGGTGCAAAAGCCCTTCGCGCCGAGGAAGTACACGGTCATGAAGCCGCAGATGAACAGGAACACGATCCCGATCCATACCCCGGGAAACGTCTTCCAGAAGTCGGANGTGGTCAGATGAAGACCAAGCTCCCAGGGCGCATCCTGCCCGGGTAGGAACGGAAGCATCCGATGCACCGCCGGCCAGACGAACATGTACAGGGCAAGCACCAGCGGAGCCCACATGAGCAGACGGGAACGGAAGGGACGGGGCCGGATGCCGATCTTGCGAAGCATCCACAGACACCCGTCCTGCAACAGCACCACGTGGCAGCCCCAACCGCAGAACCAGCGACCGAGGATCAGCGTGGAGAGCAATGCCAGCACGAAGAAGATCAGACCCGCATTGATGGTGCCGCGCTTGACGAACTCCATGCTCTCGGACGGCTCGATGGGAGTCACCGTCACTCCACCGAACCAGCCGAATTCGCGACTGAGGATCCAGATCACCACATGAACGATGATGAGCATCTGCACGATGAGCAGCACGATCGCACGACGGCGCCCCATCCGCGAGCGTTCCATGACGGGCAGCGAGGCCCGGTCATTGACCACCGGCAGCGACAAGCCGTCGCCGTTCGTCTGTGATCGATCTGTTCCCTTGGTGCTCATCATGCTGAATTCCGCACATGCATCATTCAGCAGAACCATCGGCCGTGCGAGGCCCGGTCGCTGAAAAGGGCGTACCGAGCCCCCCACAGGGCTCGGTACGGCTTTTATCGGGGGTTAAATCTCAATTCGGTGAGATTCGCCAGCCTCCGAGGTCGTTCGAGCTCCGGTCGCTGCGAGGCAGGCAGCGCGACTCCACCGCTTCCCGGAGCTTCAGCAGGGCTCTGTTCTGGATCTGCCGCACCCGTTCCTTGGTCAGACCGATCAGCATCCCGACCTGGGCCAGGGTCAACGGCTTTCCGTTGCGACCGGCATCGAAGCCGAATCGATGGTGCAGCACCTCCTGCTCGACGTCGGTCAGATCGGCCGCATTGTTCAGGACGATCTGCTTGACCTCCTGGGCACGCTCCCGCTCGTCCAGCTGACGTCGCTCTTCGGGAAAGTTGCTCGTCTCGAGCGAGGGATCGAACTCGGTCGGGAAGCGCTGGCGATACTTCGTCGCCTTGATGCCCTGTCGGGAGAACGACTTGAGGATCGCACGACAGGCGTACGTCGAGAACTTGAATCCGCGGGAGGCGTCGAACTTGTCGACAGCACGCAGCAGTGCCATGTTGCCTTCGCTGATCTGATCGCTGAAGTCGACATCCTTGGAGCGGGATCGCTTGGCCATTGCCAGTACCAGGGCCAGATTGGTCTCGGCGATCTGGTCGCGAAGGGACCGCGAAAGACGGTACCAGTGAATGAGATCCCCGGTCTGCTTCTGCGTGGGCGTCCGCGTTCCGACGCGTGTCTGGAGCTGGGCCACGCGGAATCGACTGTAGTTGTACTGAATGAAGATGACCTGTTCCTGGGCACCGGTCAGCACCACGCTGGATCGGGTCGTCGAATCACTGGGCCGGGCGCCGATCACGTCGTCGACCAGCGGTCGGTACCAGGTGGTGTCGGGAGACGGGACGTCCTCGGCACGATCGAAGATCTTGCGCTTGGCATCCCGGACGTGGAACAGCTCGTGATCCACGAAATCCATCGGTGTATCGAGAATGGTTCGGGCCAGCGTGGCGTCGGCTTTGGATACCGGCTTGGCTTTGGCCCTGCGAGGAGAACGTGCCTTGGTGCGGCTGGAATCGGAATTACGTCGTCGGACCGTACTCATGTGGAGAAGGCCTTTCTCCCGGACCCCCTGGGGATGCGATTTCGGAGCCTGAGCCCTGAATCCGCCGCACGAGACCTGTGAGGGGGTGGATCGCAAGGGAGCCACCACCAAAGCCATGAATCCGCACCTGCAGTACGGACCGTGCATTCCCCGTTCCGACCCGGTCTGTCGGAACATTCCCAATGAAGAAACGATTGCCGGGCGAATTTGTTCGCCTCTGCTCGGCAATTTCGGACAGAAATTGTCCGTTCCGGCCGTCTGACCCCTCTGGGGCTCAGAATTCGACCATTTTGCGGCTCGTAAAATATGAATCAGTGGCCGGACGGGTCCCGGAGCGGCTGGGACCTATTCGGGCGTTTCCCCGGAGCAGTCGTAGATCCAGCCCTCCTGGGCCCGATTCCAATCCAGGAGCTCCCCCTCGGAGAAGAAGAGGCCGCATTCCCGCTCGGCTGCTTCCGGGCTGTCGGACCCATGGATGAGATTGAAGCTGTTGGAAACGCCGAAGTCGCCCCGGATCGTGCCCGCGTCGGCCTGGGAACCGAAAGTGGCCCCCATCATCGCCCGACAGATCGCAATGGCCCCCATTCCACGGATGCCCAGCACCAGCACCGGCGAGGACGTCATGAATCGAACCAGACCCTCGTAGAAGGGCTTCCCTTCGTGCGCCTCGTAGTGCTTCTGGGCGAGTTCCGGACTGATGACCATCAGCTTCGTGCCGACGATCTGGAGCCCCTTCTCCTCGAAGCGGGAGATGATCTTGCCCATCAGACCGCGCTGGACGGCATCGGGCTTGAGAATGATGAGAGTGGTTTCCATTGCAAGTACCTCCTGGTTCAAGCCGGGGAGCATACCGACCAGCCGGCACGGATGCCACCCCGGTCACCCACTTGTCCACGGAATCGCATTTCGACGCTATCTTGTGGGAAACACGGACGTTTCATGCCCACCACCACACGCAAGAAAAAGACCACACGGAAGGGGTCGAGCAGCGGCCGAGTCACGGCCGAGACGCTGGCCAAAGGCCAGCGCGAAATCTCCGTCAGCGAGTTCTTCGCCAAGAATCGCCATCTGCTCGGATTCGACAACCCCCGCAAAGCACTCCTGACGGCCGTCAAGGAGGCCGTTGACAATGCATTGGACGCCTGCGAGGAGGCGGGCATTCTCCCGGACATCCATGTCCGACTGCTGCAGAAGGACGAATCACGCTTCAAACTGACCATCCGTGACAACGGACCTGGGATCGTNCGTTCACAGATCGAATCCATCTTCGGCAAACTGCTCTACGGATCGAAGTTCCACCGCATGAAGATGTCCCGCGGTCAGCANGGAATCGGCATTTCCGCGGCGGGCATGTACGGACTGATGACCACCGGCAAGCCNGTCCACATCGTCTCCAAGACGTCGCGTCGCAAGCCTCCGCAGGATGTGGTCCTGAAGATCGACACCTCCAAGAACCGTGCGGAGGTCGTGAGCGAGAAGGAGGATCCGAAGAAGGACAGCCTGTTCCCCGGTGGAACCGGGACCCAGGTCATGATCGAACTCGAAGGGCGGTATCAGAAGGGTCGCCAATCGATCGACGAGTACCTTGAACAGACCGCGATCGCAAATCCGCACGCCCAGATCACCTGGGTCACCCCGACCAACGAGACGATCGAGTTTCCCCGTGCGGTCGAGGAGCTTCCCGACGAGGCCAAGGAGATCAAGCCGCATCCCAAGGGAATCGAACTGGGCACGTTGATCCAGATGCTCGAACGCACCGAATCGAAGAGTCTCAGTGCGTTCCTGCAGGACGAGTTCAGTCGAGTCGGTCAGCGCAAGGCGAGCGAACTGGCCAAGACCGCCGACAAGCTGTCCGACAAGACCATCACGCCCCGGACCCGTGTGAGCCAGTTGGGGCACGCCGAGGCGGAATGTCTGTACAAGGCGATCCAGGAGGCGTCCATCATGGCACCGCCGACGGACTGCCTGGTGCCGATCGGATCCCGTGCCCTGCTCGCGGGCCTTCTCAAGGAGGTCCAGGCCGAGTTCTTCGCGGCCGCCACCCGTCCACCCACCGTGTACCGCGGCAACCCCTTCCAGATGGAGGTCGCAATCGCCTTCGGGGGCAGTCTCGGAGCGGACGAATCATCACGCATCCTCCGATTTGCCAACCGGGTCCCCCTCCTCTACCAGCAGTCGGCCTGCAGTTCCTTCAAGGCCGTGGTGGAGACGTCGTGGAAGAACTACGGACTCACCCAGCCCCGAAACAGCCTGCCCGTCGGCCCCCTTGTCGTGCTGGTGCACATGGCGAGCGTCTGGGTTCCGTTCACCAGCGAGTCGAAGGAGGCCATCGCCGACTACGACGAGATCCGCAAGGAGATGAAGCTGGCCCTCCAGGAATGCGGCCGCAAGCTCGGAACGTATCTCCGTCGTCGGAAGCAGATGAAGAAGCAGTCCGAACGGCGCGGCATCTTCGAACGCTACATCGGCGAGATCACCAACAGCTGCCACGCCCTGGCCGGCACCGACCGGAAGAAGCTCTACGACGCGCTGCTGAAGCAGGCCGCCCGCAAGACCAGGGAGGCGGATCAGAAACTCGATCTGGACGGCAATGTCGTCAGCGCCAGAAAGCTCGAGCAGGACGAGGATGTGATCATTCTCGCGGACCGCCAGCCGAATTCCGATCCCGAGCCGGACGGACTCTTTCAGGACGATCTCGCACCGACGAAGCGCAAGCGGACCACACGAAAGAAGTCGAAGAAGAAATCCAAGAAGAAAGCAAGGCGATCCTCCTGAATCGAGTTGATCCACCATGGCCAAGAAGAAGACAACCAAGAAGACGGCGAAGAAGACGGCCAAGAAGAAGTCGAGTCGCAAGGCATCCACCGG
>PAAB01000043.1 GCA_002591705.1 Phycisphaerae bacterium | reverse complement strand
CTCGATGGGCATGCTGATGCTGCCGCCGGTTCTGATCTCGCTTCCCTTCAAGTTGCTGCTGTTCGTGCTCGTCGACGGATGGCAGTTGGTGGCCGGTTCGTTGATCACCAGTGTGATGCAGCCGGAGGCGGTCCAGTCGCTCGCCGGAGCGGTGGCGGGAGGGGGGCCGTGATGCGCGCTGGATCGGTCAAGCACAAGGAGACGTGTCGTGGGTAGCGAAGGCATCGATGCTCTGCGGATGGCGCTCATGTACACCCTGCTGCTCTCGGCCCCGATTCTCGGCGCCGGGCTGATCGTGGGGCTCGTGGTGAGCCTGGTCCAGGCGGTCACGCAGGTGCAGGAGCAGACGCTGAGTTTCGTTCCCAAGATCGCGGCGATGCTGCTGGTGGCCGTCGCGCTGATGGCCTGGCTGGTCATGAAGCTGTCCGATTTCGCCATGGAGATGTTCACCGCCTTCTGAGGCGGCCGGAGACGGTATGGATTCGCATGAACGCACTGGTTGCACATCTCCCCGCCGCGATGCTCGTCGTGTTTCGCGTCGGTGGTCTGATGATCTTCGCTCCGGTGTTCGGTTCGAACGTGGTGCCCCTGCGGGTTCGGATCCTGCTGGCGTTCGTGATCGGTCTGGCGATCTATCCCCTGCTGCACGGCCTCGGAGCGGTGACCACGGAGGGGCTTCGGCTGGATCTCTTCGCACTGGCGCCGCTGGTGGCCCTGGAGATCCTGGTGGGTCTGGTGATCGGACTCGTGGCCTCGCTCCCGCTGGTCGCGATGCAGATGGGCGGTCTGCTCATGGGACAGCAGATGGGCCTGGGCTTCGCCACGTTCTACAACCCCGCCGTCGGCGAGGATGCGGATGTACTGGGCCAGCTGCTCTTCTTTCTGGCCTTGGTGGGGTTTCTGGTCGTCAGCGGCCACGAGGCGATCATGACCGCGGTGATGAACAGCTTCGGACACGTTCCGCTGGGAGGATTCGTGATCGACTCGGGCCTGGTGGCCTTCGTGACCGGGATGATGCTGGCCGCCTTCGAGGTTGCGATCCGCGTCGCGGCTCCGGTCCTGGCGATCATCTTCCTGCAGAGCATCGCGATGGGGTTCGTCTCCCGCACGGTGCCGCAGCTGAACATTCTCAGCCTCGGGTTTCCGCTCCGGATTCTCGTTGGCTTCGCGGTCCTGATCGCCGGTCTGGCGGTGATCGAGGAGGTCGGCATGCAGGCGATCGACGACACCCTGCACGCCATCATGAATTGGGTGCAGGTGACATGAGGAGCGCATCGCATGGCCGATGACCTCGGTGAACGCACCGAAGAAGCAACGCCCCGCCGGTTGCGGGAGGCCCGTGCCGACGGACGTGTCGCACGGAGCAACGATCTCACCGCGGCCATCGCGCTGCTGGGAGGAAGCTTCGTGCTGTGGGCCATGAGCGGAACGTTCATCGAGCAGGGCGGGCTCTTTCTCCAGCGTCTCATCGATCTGGATGCCCTGGGCGGAATGCTCGATCCGGCGGCGGCATGGCAGACGCTGGCCTACATCGGCAGCAGCGCCGTCTGGCTCGTGCTTCCGGTGCTCCTCCTGATGCTGCTGGCGGTCGCCGGGGCCCAGCTGCTCCAGTTCGGAATGCTGTTCACCTTCAAGCCGCTGGAGCCGCAGGTGCAGCGGCTCGATCCCATCAAGGGGCTGCAGCGCATCTTCGGCCTGGCCGGCGTGGTGCGCGTGTCGCTGGATTCGTTGAAGGTGATCATCGTGCTGGCGGTCGCTTCGCTGACCGCGTGGCAGTACGGGCCCGACATCCTGGCCCTGCCTTCGATGGACATGCTCAGCATCGTGTCGGCGACGGGGTGGATGCTGGCGGATCTCTGCCTGCGCATCGGGGCGGTCCTCCTGCTGCTCGGTGTCCTGGACTTTCTCTACCAGCGATGGAAGCACCGGAAGGACCTCAAGATGACCCGCCAGCAGGTCAAGGACGACATGAAGGACGCGGAAGGCGATCCGGGACACAAGCGTCGGCGCATGCGAATGATGCAGCAGTTGGCCATGCAGCGGATCGCGTCCTCGGTGCCCACCGCCGACGTGGTGGTCACCAATCCGGAGCACCTGTCGGTGGCCATCCGATACGACGCCGCCACGATGGCGGCCCCGGTGGTCATCGCCAAGGGGGCCGATCTCGTGGCGTTCCGGATCCGGCAACTGGCGCAGCGACACGGCATTCCCGTGGTCGAACGCAAGCCGCTGGCCCGGGCCCTCTACGCCCAGGTGGAAGTGGGGCAACCCATTCCCCAGGATCTCTTCAAGGGGGTGGCGGAGCTGCTCGCGTGGGTCTACCAGCTGGAAGAGAGGCTGGCATCGTGATCGATCGGAGGCCTGAGATCGGATGAGTCGACTGACCGCACAATCCGGTGCCGCAACCGGAATCGGTTCGATGCTCGATCGCATCGGCCGACACAAGCACCTGATGGTTCCCCTCGCGATCCTGATGCTGCTGATGGTGCTCGTCGTGCCGCTTCCCCCGGCGATGCTGGACATTCTCATTGCGGCCAACATCGCGCTGGCCGCGGTCATCCTGCTCACGACCATCTACATGGACCGTCCTCTGGAGTTCAGTGTGTTTCCGGCGCTGCTGCTGGGGGCGACGCTCTTCCGACTGGTGCTGAACGTGGCGTCGACCCGGCTGATCCTCAATGCCGATTCACCCACCCCGGAATCCGCGATGTTCATGGCGGGCAACGTGATCGAGGTCTTCGGCACGTTCGTCGCGGGCTCCTCCGTGATCGTGGGCATCATCATCTTCACGATCATCGTCATCGTGCAGTTCGTCGTGATCACCAAGGGGGCCACCCGCATGAGCGAGGTGGCCGCCCGGTTCACGCTCGATGCGATGCCCGGCAAGCAGATGGCCATCGATGCCGATCTGTCCGCGGGCATCCTGGAGGAACGCGAGGCCCGGGATCGTCGGCAGGAGATCACCCGTGAGGCGGACTTCTACGGTGCCATGGACGGTGCCAGCAAGTTCGTGCGTGGCGATGCGATCGCCGGTCTGATCATCACCCTGGTCAACATCATCGGCGGCATCGCCATCGGCATGGCGATCAAGGGATGGACCTTCGGCGAGACGATCTCCGTCTTCACGAAGCTGACCATCGGGGACGGCCTCGCCTCGCAGATCCCTGCGTTCATCATCGCCATCGCGGCGGGCCTGATCGTGGCCCGCGCGGGCGAGAAGCAGACGATCGGGGACGAGATCCCCCGGCAGCTGGCCTCGCAGCCCCTCGCTCTGTTCCTGGTCGCCGCCTTCCTCGGAGTGCTGGCGTTCACTCCGCTCCCCACCATTCCGCTGTTCGTCGCGGGCGGGGGGCTGACGTTCGTGGCCTGGGGCCGACTTCGTTCGGAGGCGGACGTGGCGGCCCGGGATGCGATGGAGGCCGGAGCCGAGGCGGAAGCGGAGGCAGCGGAGGAACCTGCGGTCGAGGAACTGCTGGCGATGGATGCTCTGGAGATCGAGATCGGGTACGGACTGGTCCAGCTCGTGGACGCTGCGCGGGGCGGGGATCTGCTCGATCGCATCGGTGCGATTCGACGTCAGCTCGCCGTGGAACTGGGACTGGTCGTGCCTCCCGTACGCATCCGAGACAACGTCCAGTTGGACGCGTCGAGCTACCGGGTGAAGCTCCGGGGCGAGGCGGTCGCCACCGGAGTCCTGCACCCGAACCTTCTGATGGCCATGGCCGCCGGGATGGCGACCGAGCCGATCGACGGGCTTGCAGGCCGCGAGCCGGCGTTCGATCTGGATGTCGTATGGATCGAACCCGATCAACGCGGCCGGGCCGACATGCTCGGGTACACCGTCGTCGATGCGGCCAGTGTCCTGTCCACCCATCTTGCCGAACTCATCCGGTCGCACGCGGCGGAGCTGGTCACCCGCGAGGAAGTGGGGCGGCTGGTCGAGCAGCTCAAGGCTTCGTCTCCCAAGCTCGTCGAGGAGACCGTGCCGGCGGTCGTCAAGCCCGGCGAACTGCAGAAGGTGCTTCAGAATCTGCTGCTGGAGCGCGTCCCGATTCGCGATCTGGAGACCATTCTCGAGACGCTTGCCGATTGGGCGCCGCACTCCCGGGACGTATCCGTGCTGACCGAGTACGTGCGGAACTCCCTGCGACGAACGATCTCGCATCAGCACGCCGTGGCCGACGAACATGGTTCGCTGAAGCTGCACTGCGTCACGCTGGATCCGGATACCGAGCAGCTGGTGAACGCACACATCGATCGATCGCCGGCGTCCACCACCCTGTCCATGCCGCCGGATCGCGCGGCCCAGCTGGCGGCCGCCGTGGCCTCCGCCGCGGAGCCTCTGGTGCGGGCCGGGCATCGCGTGATCGTGCTGGCCTCCCCGAACGTACGGGCCCAGGTCCGGGCCATTCTGGAACCACACGTACCGGGCGCCGTCGTGCTTGCGTACAACGAAGTCGAACGAGACATCGATGTCGAGTCGCTCGGACTCGTGCACCTGGAGACGGAACTCGCCGTCGCCTGAACTCAGGTCCGGAGATCCGGACCGCCACCAGCCATGGAGGGCTGACACGTGAACGTACGAACGTACCTAGCGCATTCAATGGATGAGGCCGTGCAGGCCGTCCGACGTGATCTGGGATCGGATGCCGTCATCCTCGAGACGCGTTCCACCCGTCGGGGAGGCTTCTTTGGCCTGTTTGCGAGCACCGTCATCGAACTGAGGGCGACGACCGCCGATCAGGTGCGGCCACGAAAGCCACGGGAGCAGTCGCCTCCGCTGATCTCGACCTCGACACCGGCCCGGGACGCCTATCTCGCGTCCTCCGTCGAGCCCGCCCGCACGCCGCTGGGACACGAGGCTCGTCGCGAACAGACCAGAAGCATGGCCAAGGCGATGCTCCGGGAAATGGAATCCGGCCCGTCCGAACCGCCGGCCCCGTCGCCGTCGGGCGAAGGCATTCGTGAGGAACTGGACGAGATACGCGGTCTGGTCGAGCGGGTCCTCAAGGTGCAGCAGCATGCGTCGCCCGAGCAGGATCCGCCCGTGGCCGAAGAGGTCTTCGATCTCTATCTCGATCTTCTGGCACAGGAGTGCTCCGAGGAGCTCGCGGCGGATGCACTGAACACGGTGACGTCGACCCTTGCTCCCGACGAGCTGGCCGATCAGCAGCGGGTGCGGCATGCTCTGGTGGATCATCTGGCCACCTTCATTCCGGTGGCGGACGGCTCGTTGCTTTCGACGTCGCCCGATGATCGGCCGCTGACCATGGCGCTCGTCGGCCCCACGGGGGTCGGGAAGACCACCACGGTCGCGAAGATCGCCGCCGCATATCGTCTTCGTCAGGGACGCACAGTCGGACTGATCACGTTGGACACCTACCGGATCGCGGCCGTCGAGCAGCTCAGGACGTATGCCGACATCATCGGGGTGCCGATGGAGGTCGCCCGGTCTCCCGAGCAGTTGTCCGAGATCCTCGAACGGATGTCGCATCTGGACGTCGTCCTCATCGATACCGCGGGGCGAAGTCAGAAGGATTCGGATCGCATCTCCGAGTTGCGCAACTGGCTTCAGGTCGCCCAGCCCCACGAGGTGAATCTGGTGTTGGCATCCACCGCATCGCGTGCGGTGCTGATGAGCGAGGCCGAGGAGTTCTCCGCGATCGGAATCGATCGGGTCGTGCTCACCAAGCTCGATGAGGCGGTCAGCTACGGGATGCTGGTCGAGGTGACCCATCGCATCGGTCGCAAGCTGAGCTTCCTCACCACCGGGCAGGAAGTGCCGGATCACATCGAGACGGCCAGGCCCTCGAGGCTCGCGGAACTGGTCCTCAACGCCGGAGGCGTCTCATGAGCGATCAGGCCACCCGACTGCGTTCGATCATCGGCGACGAACTGGTCAGCAGTCGACTTCGCAGCGCGGAGTCGGCCACGCAGTCCTTTTCGCCCCGGCTGACCGGGCACCAGGAGCCGTCGGTTCGCAGCGCGAAGGCGATCGCGATCACGTCGGGAAAGGGGGGCGTGGGCAAGAGCAACATCGCGGTCAACATGGCGGCGGCGATGGCGCAGTCGGGCCGTCGGGTCGTCCTGCTCGACGCGGACCTCGGACTCGCCAATGCGGATGTGCTGTGCAGCATCACGCCGCGTCGTACCATCGAGCATGTCCTCGATGGTCGCGCCACGCTACGAGACATCATGGTCCCCGGCCCCGGCGGATTCATGCTCGTGCCCGGTGCGTCCGGTGTTGCCGGCATGGCGGATCTCGAACCGCATCAGCGACAGATCCTGTTGCGTGAACTCGCCCGACTCGAGCGGAGCGCGGATGTGATCCTGGTCGACACCGGGGCGGGCATCAGTCGATCGGTCGTCGGGTTCGCTGCAGCGGCCGAGCATGTGATGGTGGTCTGCACGCCGGAGCCGACATCCATCACCGACGCGTACGGCATGATCAAGTCGCTGCTTGCCGCGTCGCGCGACATCTCCATCCGTCTACTCGTGAACATGGTTGAATCGGAGGCCGAAGGTCGGGATGTGCATCAGCGAATGCAGCAGGCCTGCTCCACGTTCCTGCGGTATCCAATTGCCCTGGCGGGACTTGTGCCGCGCGACCCCTCGGTGCCGCAGGCCGTGCGTGCCCAGCTGCCCTTCGTGATCGGATCGCCCAACGGCCTGGCCACGCGTCGGATCCGCGCCATGGTCGGTTCGGAACTCGGCGACCGGGATTCCGCCCCCCCTGCAGCGGCGCAAACCGGGTTTTTCAACCGATTTACACGCTGGTTGGGATTTTCTGACGATGTTGAACAGGCCGGAGGGTGAGAAGGATTGTCTTCCGGTGAGTAGGAATGCAACGCATGGATGAGTTGAACGGTCGCAAATTGGAACTCGAGCGGTGGAAGGGACTTCCGTCCCGCCTGGCGGCGTGCCTGGCGCTGACAGGTTTCTCCATCGCAGTCGTGTGCGGCATGGTTGCCGCGAATGAACCGTTGACCATCGTCTTCCGCGCCATGTTGGCGATGATCGGATGCTGGTTCCTCGCATGGTTCGCAGGAGGAGTCATCGTGCATGCAGTGTCGCACGACGACTCTTCGCGCGGGGAACGCGAGGACATCGGCGACGAGGATCATCTGTCCGACGAGGCAACGCATGCAACGGATTCCGCCGCTGCCTGAACGTCCACTTGACCGCTGCACCGGCAAGATGGTAGGTTTGTGCACATCGATCGGGCGTCGAAAGGATTCGACACCGGATGATCGAACACGAACGCACGATGCGTTCTCCATCAGCGGCGACATGGTCAAGGAGCGGACCGATGCCGAAGGCAACCACGAGCGCTGGATTGAAGCCGGCCTCGAAATCAACGGGGAGCAGGAGCAGCCGGACGACCAAGTCCTCTGCAGCCTCCTCCAGTACCAAGAAGAAGAAGTCACGTCGCAAGGCCGCCGGAACGGTGTCCGTCGACATGCTGCATGAGATGGAGATCGTGGAGGTCTGGACGCTGTACCAGGCCGGCCCGACCGATCTCATCCGCAACTTCCTCATCGAGAACTACCTCCCGCTGGTCCGCTACACCGCGGAGCGGATGCACACCCGTCTGCCGTCGGAGGTGGACGTCGAGGACCTGATGTCCTCGGGGCTCTTCGGACTGATGGATGCGATCGACGCGTTCGACCTCAGCCGGGGTGTGAAGTTCGAGACCTACTGCACCCAGCGGATCCGGGGGGCGATCTTCGACGAATTGCGGGCCATGGACTGGGTTCCGCGTCTGGTCCGGTCCCGGACCGCCAAGGTCGAGAAGGCCCGGCGGTCGCTGGAGATGCAGAACGGTCGTCGCGCCACCGAGGACGAGATCTGCCAGAAGCTCGAGGTCGACAAGAACGAGTTCGGCAAGTTGTCCCGGGACTCCCGTCCCGTCGGTGTCGTGTCGCTGAACCGCAAGTGGTTCGAGACCGATTCGAACAAGGACGTCCGTGAGATCGACGTGGTCAAGGACACGCGTCAGGAGAACCCGGTCACCCAGCTTCAGCGTGACGATCTGAAACTGCTGATGACCAAGGGGCTGTCGCGGGCCGAGCGGCTGATCATCATCCTCTACTACTACGAGGAGATGACGATGAAGGAGATCGGAATCACCCTTGATCTCTCCGAGTCGCGTGTCAGCCAGATGCACTCGTCGATTCTGGCCAGGCTCAAGGCGCAGATGCAGCACCGGACCAAGGAGTTCTGAATCAGTCGGAGAGCACGCCGATCGATTCCGCGATGCGGATCTCGGCGGTGGTCTTCTCCAGCACCTCGTCCACGGTGACTCCCGGGGCGAGCTCCGTGAGGACGAAGCGTCGTTCCGCGGGGTCCATCTCGAGTACGCACAGGTCGGTGATGATCATGTCGATGCAGCGCAGTCCCGTCAGGGGCAGCGTGCAGCTCGGGAGCAGCTTGGGATCGCCCCTCCGGTTGACGTGTTCCATCATCACGATGACCTTCCGGACGCCGGCCACCAGATCCATGGCGCCCCCCATGCCCTTGACCATCTTGCCCGGAATCATCCAGTTGGCGATGTCGCCTTCCTGCGAGATCTCCATGGCGCCCAGGATGGCCAGGTTGATGTGACCGCCCCGGATCATGGCGAAGGAATCCGCCGAGGAGAAGTAGCTGGCACCGGGTTCGGCGGTGACTGTCTGCTTCCCGGCATTGATCAGATCGGCGTCGACGGCATCCTCGGTGGGGAAGGGCCCCATGCCCAGCAGCCCATTTTCGGATTGCAGGTGCACCTGCATGCCCTCGGGCACGTAGTTGGCCACCAGCGTGGGCATGCCGATGCCGAGGTTCACGTAGAAGCCGTCCTGCAGTTCCAGGGCGGCACGTCGTGCGATTGCGTTGCGGTCGAGTGGCATGGAGGGGGATTGTAGGGCATCGCGGCTCCGCAGGAAATCGGCCGCCCCGGTACACTGCGCGGATGTCCACACACACCGCATCAATCGCCGAACTCTGGCAGCATCCCCTCGTGGTCGATCCCTCGACCGCCGGTGATGACTGCATCGTTTCCACCAACCCCGCCACCGGTGAGGCTCTGGCCGCCGTTCGCCTGCAGTCCAAGAGCGACTACGAGCAGGCCGTCGTCCGCGCCCAGGCCGTGCAGAAGCAGTGGCGCATGCTGCCCGCTCCCAAGCGTGGCGAGATCGTGCGTCGCATCGGCAACGCCTTCCGGGAGAAGGAGCAGGAGCTGGGGGCGCTGGTGACCATGGAAATGGGCAAGATCCACGCCGAAGGCGTGGGCGAGGTCGTCGAATGCATCGACATCGCGGACTTCGCGGTCGGACTGTCCCGGCAGCTCTACGGCCTGACGATCCATTCGGAGCGTCCGCTTCATCGGATGTACGAGCAGTGGCACCCGCTGGGCACCATCGGCATCATCACCGCCTTCAACTTCCCGGTGGCCGTCTGGGCCTGGAACGCGATGCTGGCCGCGGTCTGCGGCGACGCGATGATCTGGAAGCCCAGCCTCGTGACGCCGCTGTGTGCGGTGGCGATGACCAACGTCACCCACGAAGTCATGCGGAATCAGGACATCTTCACCCCGGAAGGCTGTGATCCGTGCGATCTCTTCGGACTCGTCATCGGCAGCGACGACGAGGTCGGCGAGACGATGATCGCCGATCGCCGCCTGCCCCTGATCAGTGCCACCGGATCCTGCCGCATGGGCCGGCATGTCGGTACCCAGGTCGCCAAGCGGCTCGGTCGGTGTCTCCTGGAACTCGGCGGCAACAATGCGATCATCATCACCGAGAACGCCGATCTGGAGCTCGTCATCCGGGGCACCCTCTTCGGCGCCGTCGGCACCGCCGGCCAGCGCTGCACCTCCACGCGTCGCCTCTTCTGCCACAGCAGTGTCGTCGACACCGTGGCCGAGCGGATGGCCACCGCCTACGAATCGGTCCCCATCGGAAATCCCATGGACGCGGGCACCCTGGTGGGACCGCTCATCGGGGACCACGCCGTCCAGGCCATGCGCGACGCGGTCGCCGCGGCCGTCGAGCAGGGGTGCACGGTCATCGCCGGGGGCATCGAAGCCATCGATCGTCATGCCGATTCGCCCGGGCACTTCGTGGCCCCGACGATCGTCCGGGTTCCCAAGGGTGCGGATCCGGCCATGGCCCGCGAGGAGACCTTTGCGCCGCTGCACTACATCTACGAGTACGACGATCTCGAGGACGCCATCGAGCAGCAGAACTCGGTCGATCAGGGACTGTCGAGCGCGATCTTCACCGATTCGGTCCGCATGGCGGAACGCTTCCTTTCGCACGCGGGATCCGATTGCGGCATCGCCAACGTCAACATCGGCACGAGTGGAGCCGAGATCGGCGGCGCCTTCGGTGGCGAGAAGGACACCGGGGGCGGGCGGGAGTCCGGTTCCGATTCCTGGAAGTTCTACATGCGGCGCCAGACCTGCACGATCAACTGGGGCGACGATCTTCCGCTGGCCCAGGGCATCGAGTTCGGTTGATCCGGTGGGGGCCGATGGCCAACGCTGCATTCGACTCCGTCGTCCGCCGGTGCTGTCGGTCGTCGATGATCCGTTCGTGCCCGACGGCGTCGATCCGGTCGAGGTCGACGACCGCTGGCAGCGGATGTGCCGATTCAATCCCGCACTCTTCGACGGAACGGTGCTGCACGTGCTGGGGGTCCATCGCAACGGCCACGGCGGGGTGACCATGCATCTCGTGGAGTGTTCCTACCGGTATGCGGCGGTGCAGGACGCGGCGTTCGACTGCGGCGTGCGGACGCTGGGCGTCAAGGGCATGGTCCACTGCGACGGCAAGCTGCTGCTGGGCCGACGGGCCGATTGGGTGCATCACTATCCCGGGCGGTGGGAGTTCGCTCCCGCCGGCGGAGTGGAGCCGGGCCGTGACCCGGCCGCGGTGCTGCTGGACGAACTGGCGGAGGAGACCGGATGCACGCCGGGCGGGGCTCCGGTCGCCCGGGGGCTGATGCTGGACAACGAGGCGTTCAGTTGGGAACTCGTCTACGAACTGGCCGCGGACGGGGAACGCTTCGCCCCCGGTACCGACGAGTACTCGGAACTTCGATGGTGCACCGCAGCAGAGTTGCCGGAGTCGCTGAGTCCGGTGGCCGAGCGCATGCGTGATCTGCTTCCCGACTTCGGGTAGCTCGCCCGGTGCGCAGCGATGGCCCGGTGGTGCAGGCGAAATCAATGAAGATCGGTCAGGCGACCTCGAGGCAGTCGGCGACGCTCTTCAGATCGTTGACGATCTGAGGCGTGACCAGCAGCGTGAAAGTGGCACCGGGTTCGGCGATGGCCAGCTTGGTGGCCCGCTTGCGGTTGACCCATTTTCGGCCGGCCCGGATGTAGGTCACGTTGTCCTTGAGTCGACGCTGGTTGGCAAGCTTGTTGCGTCCGCTCTGGATGGAGGTCTGCATGCCCATCAGGCGTTCGATGGTCTTGCGGCTGGCGGTCGTGCGGGGTGCACGCTGCACGGTGAAGGTCATCGTCTGGTTGGGGGTGATCTGGTCAGCGATCGACATGGTCGGACTCCTGCCGCTTCGGGGGCGGCCTTGATTCGAGCCACAGAGTGTATCAGGTGCACCGTCGGGGGCCAAGGGGCGGTTTGCCCGGAGTGAGGCCCGTTTCCGGGGCTATTCGGTCCCCGCCACCCGGTCGATCTCGTCGAAGGTGGTGTCTCCCCCGGAGACGAGATGGAAGCCGTATTCCTCGAGCGAGGTGAAGAGCCCCTGTTTGGCGATCTCCCGAATGCCCTGGATCGTCGGGGTCTTCATGATGATGTCCCGCATCGAGTCGGTGACCTCGAGCACCTCGAAGAGTGCCCGGCGGCCGATGAATCCGGTCCGAAGGCATCGTTTGCATCCCGTGGGGACGAAGATCTCCGGAACGCCACCGAGGGCCTGTCCCATCTTCATGTTCTGGGCCGGCGTCGGGGTGACGCTCTTCTTGCAGGAGTCGCACAGCATCCGCACGAGCCGCTGGGCGACGATGAGATTCAGGGCGTTGGCCACCAGGAAGGCCTCCACGCCGAGGTCCAGCAGCCGGAAGATCGCGCCGATGGAATCCTTGGCGTGCACCGTGGTGTACACGAGGTGTCCCGTCATCGAAGCCTGCATCGCCACCGTGGCGGTCTCGATGTCACGGATCTCGCCGACGAAGATGACGTCGGGGTCCTGACGCAGCACCGAACGGAGAATGCTGCCGAACGAGTTGCCCTGGTCGGAATCGACGGGAATCTGCGTGCATCCGTCGAGGTAGTACTCCACGGGATCCTCGATGGTGATGGCGTTGCGCTGCTCGACGTCGATCTCGCGGATGCACGAGTACAGGGTGGTGGTCTTGCCCGAGCCGGTCGGACCGCAGGCCAGCAGCAGACCGGCGTCCTTGGTCGCGATCGATCGAAGCTTCTCGTACTGCCAGGGCAGGCAGCCCAGTTCGTGCAGCCGACTCGGTGCGTTCTGTGAGTCGAGCACGCGGATGACCATCTTCTGCCCGTGCACCGAGGGGGTGAGGCTCACCCGGTAGTCGACCCGCCGACCCAGCACCGCGACCGAGAAATGCCCGTCCTGGACGGTGTTTTTCTGGCTGGTTTCGATCTGGCAGAGGATCTTGATCAGGCCGAGCAGTCGCTTGAAGAGGGTCTCCGTGATGTCCACGGCGGTGATCATGTATCCGTCCACCCGAAGCCGAATGGTCGACCCCTGGATCTTCGGTTCCACGTGCAGGTCGGTGGCGCGAACCCGGAACGACGTGTAGAGCAGCAATCGCAGGGCGCGAATGCTCTCGCCGGCCTCGTCGTCGCCTCCGGATTCGATGCCCGACGATGTCGCCTGGTGCAGCGTGACGCCTCTGGTGTCGACGAGGCTGATGTCGGTTTCATCGAAGCCCCGTTCCACGCCACCGGCCGCCATTTCGCGAAGTCGGCGCTCGTACCCCGTCTGCACACCTCCGGCGGCGTCGGCGTGGAGATCGATGTCGAGGGTGGGGATGTTCGAGTCCAGCGGCGCATCCACGTCATCCATCGACGAGCTGAAGTTGGGCACGTTCGACCGCTTGTGCGTGAAGGTCTGCTGGGGATCGATGAAACGGATCTCGGTGCCGCCGATTCGAACGACATCGCCGTTGTCCAGCGGTTGGATATCCACTTCCTCGTTGTTGAGTTTCGTGCCGTTGCGGGAGCCCAGATCGCGAAGCTGGAAGCAGCCGTCCTCNTTGCCCTGCATCGGTTCGATGACGCAGTGGTGCCGGCTGGCCCGGTCGTCCTGGAGGACCAGGGTGTTGTCGTCCGAACGTCCGATGGTCAACGGTTCGGCGGGAAGATCAATCCGCTTTCGACCTTGCCGGGTTCGAACCTCAATCAATGCCATGACGCTGTCCTCTTTCCAGGGGGGGCGGGGTCGAAAACCCCGCAGGGCCCGATTCTACCAGCCGGGTCGATCTCATCCGTCGTCCGTTCGCATGATTGGTTTGGGGGGATTGGATGATTTCTGAGCCTGCCTGAAGGGGCCTCGGAGGGGGTCAGGGGCATTTCCTGCTCCTGAGCGTGGATATGGGTCGATGATTCTGGTGGTCAAACGGGCCCATCCCGCGCATTTGGGNGCAAACGGAGAACCCGTGGACGCGGCCGTGCGTATAGGACCGGTGGTTCGTCACGACGGTGTCCGGACCAGGAAGTCGCGGCTTCAAGCGGAGTGCTGAGAGGACAAGAGTGGCAAGCCCAGGGGCATTTTGTGGTGGCATCCGAATCGTCGGTCGTACGTGCGCGGCCCTGGCGATGCTGTCCGTCTGCGCCACGGGCTTCTCGGACACGCTCGACGTTCCCGGTGGTTACCTCACGATCCAGCAGGCCATCGATGCCGCGGTTGCGGGCGATGAAGTGCATGTTGCTCCGGGCCGCTACTACGAATCGATCGATTTCAAGGGAAAGGCGATCCGGGTGTTCGCAACCGAGGGGCCGCAGGTCACCATCCTCGACGGCACCGACGTTGATGCGAGTCTGGTTCGCTGCGTCAGCGGTGAAGACAAGCGGACCGTGCTCGAGGGATTCAGGATCGTCTCGGGCAGTGGCGATCCGACCTTCTACGGGTCCGAGGCGACGGTCGGTGGTGGGATGGTCGTGATGGGTTCCAGTCCCGTCGTGCGACGCTGTGTCTTCGAGGGAAACAATGNCAGCTACAACGGAGGTGGAATCTTCAACGGCGGGGGGTCCGACGTGACGCTCGAATCCTGCCGTTTCAAGAGCAACTCCGCCGAAAAGGGCGGCGCGATCTTCAACATCGAGAGTTCTCCCCGCATCATCGGCTGCGAGTTCGAGTCGAATGCGGCCCGCTACGCCGGTGGCGGCATCTACAACGCCAACCAGAGCGCCGCCATGATCAAGGACTGCAACTTCACCTTGAATCTGGCGACCTACAACGGTGGAGCGATCTACAACTACGACAGTACCCCGACCATCTCCAAGTGCCTGTTCTTCAACAATGCCGCCACCTACAAGGGGGGGGCCATCTACCACGGCTACCGAAGCGGCACGTTGATCGAGGACGGGACCAGTCGGTTCCAGACCGACAACGACGACATTGCCGGGGGTGGATACCTCATGGGCGTGGCGAACCCCAAGGGAGCCTGCTGCCTCGGCGGTGCGTGCATCGAGGTCGAGGAGGGCCCCTGCATCGAGGCCGGAGGATCCTGGTCCGGCGCCAACACGACCTGCGATGAAATTCTCGAGGCCTTCTGTCCCAAGCCGCAGGCGGGCGACATGAATCGCGACGGCAAGGTCGATATCAACGACATGGCGATTCTCATGAATGTCTGGGGATCGCGGCGTGGGGGAACGTCCCGCCGCTGATCGGGCCGGTTTCACTCCATTTGCGGCACGATGGAGACGGCTCATCTACACTGTGTGAATCGAACGCCTGCCTCCCATCGGGGGGCCGGATCACATGTCATGAGCGCCCAGGCCCCATTTCAACCCGTCGAGCTCGATTCCGTCGCCATTCGGTTCTGCGGTGATTCGGGCGACGGCATGCAGTTGACCGGTGGTCAGTTCACCAACACCACGGCGGCCATCGGCAACGACTTCGCGACCTTTCCGGACTTTCCGGCCGAGATCCGTGCCCCCCGGGGGACCACGTTCGGGGTGTCCGGATTCCAGATCCAGTTCTCCAGTCAGCAGATCCACACGCCCGGAGATGCGATCAACGCCATGGTGGCGATGAATCCGGCGGCATTCAAGATGAACCTCGCCGACGTCGAGCCGGGCGGCATCGTGATCGCCAATGAGGACGAGTTCACCAAGGTGAACCTCAAGAAGGCGGGCTACGCCGATGGGGAGGAGCCGCTGGACGACGAGGAGATCAATCGTCGCTACCAGCTCTTCCGCATTCCCATCAGCCGATTGACCCGCGAGTCGCTCGTGGACAGCGAAATGGGATCAAAGGACATCGACCGGTGCCGCAACATGTATGCGCTCGGCATCGCCTATTGGCTGTACCAGCGTCCCCTCGAGCACACCATCGATCATCTGGAGAACTACTTTCGGGANAAGAAGGGACTGCCGGATGTCGCCGACATCAACATCCGCGCCCTGAAGGCCGGGTATCACTTCGGTGAGACCGCGGAGATGTTCCCGACCCGATTCTCCGTGGCGCCCGCCACCATGGAGCCCGGGCTCTACCGGAAGATCAGTGGAAACGAAGCTCTGGTGATCGGCTACGCGGCCGCCAGTCGCCTGGCCGACAAGGAGGTCGTGTTTGCCGGGTATCCCATCACACCCGCCAGCGATCTGCTGCACGGCCTCTCCGGCCTGAAGCATTTCGGCGTGCAGACCTTCCAGGCGGAAGACGAGATCGCCGCGGTCTGTGCGGCGATCGGATCCAGCTTCGCGGGCAAGATCGGAATGACGGGGACCTCGGGCCCCGGTCTGGCGTTGAAGGGCGAGGCCATGGGCCTGGCCATGATGCTGGAACTCCCGCTCGTCATCGTCAACGTCCAGCGTGCGGGACCNTCCACGGGAATGCCCACCAAGACCGAGCAGGCGGATCTGCTCCAGGCGATGTTCGGCCGATCCGGTGAGGCGCCGGTGATCGTCCTGGCCGCCTCGAGTCCCTCCGACTGCTTCGACAGTGCAATCGAATCCGTGCGACTGGCCACTCGCTACATGTGTCCTGTGATCCTGCTGTCGGACGGTGGAATCGCCAACGGGGCCGAACCGTGGCGGATTCCCGATCTGTCCTCCTACGATCCGATTGTGGTCGAACATCCCACCACGCCGAACTCCGAGGAAGGATTTCTTCCCTACCTCCGTGACGAGGAGACGCTGGCCCGCCCCTGGGTGGTGCCCGGTACCCCCGGTCTGGAGCATCGGCTCGGAGGTCTGGAGAAGGAGGCCGACACCGGCAACGTGTGCTACGACGGTGACAACCACGACGCCATGACCCGGGCCCGGCAGGCCAAGGTGGATGCGGTGGTCCAGGACATTCCGCCGCTCGAGGTCCGTGGCAACACGTCGAGCTCGACGCTGGTGCTCGGCTGGGGGGGGACCAGCGGTTCGATCGCCTCCGCGGTCGCCATGCTGGAGAAGGAAGGCGACGNACCGGCGTACACGCATCTGCGGCACATCAATCCGTTTCCGGGCAACCTCGGCGAACTGCTGGCGACCTACGACACCGTCGTGGTGCCCGAGATCAACATGGGCCAGTTGGCCCTGCTGCTGCGTGCGAGGTACCTGAANGAGATCGTCAGCGTCTGCGAGATGAAGGGCCGCAGCTTCAATACCGCCGAACTGGCCGCGCGCATCCGCGATGCGATGAAGGGGGCGGCNGAATGACCGATCAGCCCGCTTCCGGCGTCGAACTGCCGGTCTACAAGCCCAAGGACTTCGCGACGGACCAGGACGTGCGATGGTGTCCGGGATGTGGTGACTACGCGGTGCTCAACGCGGTGCGTAAGACGCTGCCCAAGCTCGCGCGACGCAAGGAGGACTACGTCTTCGTCTCCGGCATCGGTTGTGCCGCCCGGTTCCCGTACTACATGGAGACCTACGGTCTCCANTCGATCCACGGTCGTGCCCCCGCCTTCGCGACCGGCATCAAGCTCGCGAAGCCGGAGCTGGACGTGTGGCTCGTGTCNGGAGACGGCGACCTGCTTTCGATCGGCGGCAACCACCTGATCCACAGCATGCGACGCAACGTCGGAATCAACATCCTGCTNCTGAACAACCGGATCTACGGTCTCACCAAGGGGCAGTATTCGCCCACCAGTGAGCGCGGCAAGGTCACCAAGTCGACGCCGATGGGCTCGCTGGACACCCCGATCAATCCGATCGCGCTGGCATTGGCCGCCGAGTGCACCTTCGTGGCCCGAAGCCTCGACATCGACGCGAANCTGCTCGGNCAGGTCATGACCCGTGGTGCCGAACACCCGGGGATGTCCTTCATCGAGGTCTACCAGGACTGCAACATCTTCAACCATCAGTCCTGGTACTACGCATCGCAGCGGGATTCGCGTCCCCAGACCACCGTGCTGCTGGAACACGGCAAGCCGTTGATCTTCGGTTTCGACAAGGAGTTCGGAATCCGATTGGAACGCGGCGCACCGGAGGTCGTGACGATCGGCGAGAACGGGGTGACCGAGGACGATCTCATGGTCCACGACGAGCACAGTCTCGTGCAGGCCTTCGCACTGGCGNAGATGTTCCAGCCCGCCTTTCCCGAACCGCTGGGTGTGATCTACGTCAATTCCGATCGTCAGAGCTACGAATCGGCATCGCATGAACAGATGCGGCAGGCCGTCGAATCGCATCCCCATCCTGATCTGCAGGAACTCGTCAAGGGCCGACAGACGTGGACGATCGACTGAACGATTCATTGCCCGACCGATACGACGTGATCGTGATCGGCGGCGGGCACGCCGGAACCGAGGCCGCCTGGGCGGCGGCCAGCGTGCTTGCGGGGCGTGGCCGGGTCGCGCTGGTGACGATGGACCCGTCCCGGATCGGCACCATGAGCTGCAATCCCGCCATCGGAGGTCTGGCCAAGGGGCAGATCGCACGGGAAATCGATGCCATGGGTGGATTGATGGGACTGGCCATCGATGCCACCGGCATCATGTTCAAGATGCTCAACACGTCGAAGGGGCCCGCGGTGCGGGGGCCCCGGGCGCAGGCCGACAAGGAAGCCTATCGGGTCGAGGTCCAGCGTCTGCTGGCACGGGCCCCGAACCTCGATGTGATCGCCGCCGCCGTNGATGACGTCATCGTCGAGNNNGGNCGNATTGTCGGNGTCGAACTGCCGNCCGGNNCCGGNCNGGTGCCGCCNCGCNNGGATCGNGANCNGGACGCGNCCGANCACNGNCCCCGTTCCNTCTACGAGNCGGAGCCGACGTCCCGAAGTCCCCGGGCGGTCCGGTTGCAGGCCCGTTCGGTCGTATTGACCACCGGGACCTTCATGCGCGCCCTCATGCACACCGGGGGAGATCGCACGCCCGGAGGACGGGTGGACGAGGGATCGGCGGACGGCATCAGCGGAACGCTGCAGCGTCTTGGATTCCAACTCGGTCGCCTCAAGACCGGCACGCCGCCGAGACTGCTGCGAAGCAGTGTGGGCTGGGACGGCCTCCCCGGGCAGCAGGGCGATCCGCACCCGAAG
>PAAB01000042.1 GCA_002591705.1 Phycisphaerae bacterium | reverse complement strand
AGACGAACAGGGCATTGCGATAGGCCTCGCCGAGGGTGTCGTCTAGGAGCAGTTCGGGGCCGCACGCACCGGTGAAGGTTCGCAGGGTGAAGTCGTCGCGGAGCGTCGCGGGTTGGTAGCCGCGGTTGACGCCGGGGTTGATGCGGGCCGGATGGATGCTGGTGTCGGCCGGGACCCGTTCGTAGACCCCGTCGAACCAGCGGAAGGCCGGGTTCATGTTCGCGTAGTGCTTGGGGACCAGGTCGACGAACAGGGGGTAGGAGTTCGGCGTGGTGTACCAGCGGTCCCATTCGTCGCGGGTCGTGCCCCATTGGCCGTGCGGCGGAACGGCGCGTCGTTGCACGGTTCCATCCTCGTACCGGTATTCCCACGGATGCTGCGAGCAGTGCAGCCAGTCGTCCATGCCGAACCGAAGCCCGTTGCCGGCGTGCTCCGGATTGTCGAGTCCGGCGAAGCAGTCATCCAGGACGATCTGTTCGTCGGCCCGGTCGTCGCCATCGGTGTCCCGGGCGAGGATGAGATGCGGGGGAGCGACCAGCAGGACGCCATCGGGCAGCGCGTGTACGGCGCGGGGCATCACGAGTCCGTCGAGAAATACGGTTCGCCGATCCATCTCGCCGTCGCGGTCGTCGTCGTCGAGCACCACGATGCGTCCGTTGGGATCGCCTTCGCGGCTCCCGTCCGGGTCGGTCATGTAGCCGGCCATCTCGACGACCCACAGCCGGCCGTCCGGAGCCAGATCCATGGCCACGGGGGCGACCACCAGGGGCTCGGCGGCGACCAGTTCGACCCGGAGTCCCTCGTGGGTGCTGAAGGCGGCCAAGGCATCGGCCGGCGACAGGGGGGGTGCCGAGGGGATCGCGAGGTCGGAGGGGAGTGGAGGCTGATCCTCGCCCGGTCGATCGCCTTGCTGTCCCAGTGCCGTTGAGCAGGTCAGCAGGGCTGCGATGGCGATCTGAGGACCGGTGCGGAGCATTGGAAGATCCTACCCGAGACCGGCCGGGATCCTGGCAGTTCGTGACGCGGTGGGGCCTGCGGTATCGGATCGAAAAATGGGCATGGGGACACCGTAATGAACATCGCCTGAACAAAGTTTGCCTATTCTCCCCTTCACTCTGTTCAGGACGCGGCGATGCCGCTTCGTCCGAATGCAGGCATCCGTCACCGAGCCGGTGGTTCAGGAGTCTCGCTCAATGGCACATGCACATGTCCTGATTGTTGAAGACGAGCCGGAGATCGCAGAACTGATTCGGTTGAACATGGAAAAGGAGGGCTTCAAGACCGATGTCCTCCACACCGGTGAACCTGCGGTCGAGTTCGTCCAGTCAATCCAACCGGATCTGATCCTGCTGGATCTGATGCTTCCGGATATCGACGGACTCGAGGTCTGTCGCCGCATCAAGTGGGAGCCGGCCAGCCGGGAGACGCCGATCATCATGGTCACGGCCCGCGGCGAGGAGTCCGACATCGTCGCCGGGCTCGAGATGGGCGCCGACGACTACATCACGAAGCCCTTCAGTCCGCGCGTCCTCGCTGCGCGGATACGCAACGTCCTGCGACGCAGCGGCGACGCGAAGGAGGCGGATGCGAAGCAGGAGCATCTCGATCGGGGACGAATCAGGATCAACGTGGATCGGCACGAGGTCGTCGTCGACGAACAGTCGGTCGATCTGACTTTGACCGAGTTCCAGATTCTCGTCTTTCTCTGCGAGCGTCCCGGCTTCGTACGCACCAGGGATCAAATCATCAGTGCGGTGCACGGTGAACTTGCGATCCTGTCCAAGCGGACCATCGACGTCCACATCACGGCCCTGCGTCGCAAGCTGGGTGATGCCGGACGGTGCATCGAGACCGTTCGGGGAGTGGGCTACCGCTTCGAGGAACGCCTCGGGGCGGATGCCTTCTGATGCTGTTCGGTCGAAACCGTTCGCTGCTCTGGCAGGTGGGGGTGGTGCTGGTCGTACTCCAGCTCGTGCTGGTGGTGGTGGTCGGCTGGTTTCTGGAAGCAAGGATCGCCAGCTTCTTCAATCAGCAGCGGCTGGACGAGCTTCGATCATTGGCGCCCTGGGTCGCCGGTTCGATCGGTCCCGCCGGTGACGACACCCGTGCTGTGCAGGGGCTGAGCTCGGCGGATCGCTGGGCCGACGGGCTCCGCGTCACCGTCGTGGATCAGGACGGGGTCGTCATTGCCGACAGCGAGGAGGATCCCGCCGTCATGGACAATCACCGGTTCCGGCCGGAGATCGACGAGGCGTTCAAGGACGGTTCCGCGTATGCCACCCGATTCAGTTCGACGCTCCAGCAGGAGCTGATCTATTACGCGTTGCGACGGGGACCCGTCGACCGCCCTCAGGTCGTTCGAGTCGCTCTGCCGCTGACCCAGCTCCAGCAGCAGTTGGCGGGGGTGTCGCAGACGGTCGTGCTCGTGCTGTGCGCGTACTTCCTCGCGACCATCGGGATCATCTTCTTCGTCTCCCGGTGGTTGAGCCGAAGTGTCCGCGAACTTGCCGATGGTGCGAACCGATTCGCCAGCGGAGATCTGACCCACCGGGTACCCGTCTATCCGGGGCGCGAGTTCGATCTCCTGAGTCAGTCGCTCAATCAGATGGCCGAGCAGTTGTCGCAGCGACTCGGTCAGTTGAGACTTCAGGGCAGCGAGTTGACGAGCATTCTCCAGTCGATGTGCAACGGCGTGATCGCGCTCGATCTGGACTGCCGGATCCTGAGCATGAACCGCGTGGCGCAGAACATGTTCGAGCTGATCGGGCGTGACACCCGTGGTCATCTGCTGCAGGAGTTCGTGCGGGATCCGGAACTGTCTCGCTTCGTCGAGACGTCGATTCGGCAGGGAGAACGCCGGTTCGAGGAGATCAAGCTTGTATCGCTCGGCGATCGATCCATGGAGATCACCAGCGAGCCGCTGCTCGATGTGGAGGACCAGGTCGTGGGCGTCGTGCTCGTGCTCAACGAGGTCACGCTGCTTCGGCGTCTGGAGTCCATCCGGACGGACTTCGCGGCCAACGTCTCGCACGAACTCCGGACCCCCATCATGGCCATCCAGGGCTATGCGGAACTGCTGACGGAGGATCAGGACGCCTCCACGCGACGCGACTATGCGGAGGTGGTGCTGCGCAACACCATGCGGCTCTCGGCCATCATCGAGGACCTGCTCTCCCTCGCGCGGCTGGAGGAGCCCGACAGCACGCAGGATCTGTCCCGCGAGTCGATTGCTCCTCTGGAGATCCTCGAGACCGTCGCCAGCGACTGTGGCGACGAGGCCATGCAGCGGGGGATCTCGATCGAGGTTCGGCCCGGTGCCGCTCGGGAGGTCTTCGTCAATCGGCAGCTGGTGATCCAGGCCATCACCAACCTGGTGGTGAACGCCCTTCGCTACAGCGAGAAGGGGTCCTCCGTCGAACTGGCCGCCCAGGCCACGGTGCGGGACTGCATCGATTTCACCGTCCGGGATACCGGCCCCGGGATCGCACCCGAGCACCTGCATCGGCTGTTCGAGCGTTTCTACCGGGTCGATAAGGGGCGTAGCCGGGAGATGGGGGGGACTGGGCTCGGGCTGGCGATCGTCAAGCATGTCGCCCAGGTCCACGGGGGCACGGTCGAGGTGGAGAGCACGGTGGGGCAGGGGTCGATGTTCGCGATCAGATTGCCCTTGATGGAGCCTGTGGAGAGCCTTGGGGAGTCGGGCGATCAGTTGGATCGGTAGATGCCCGCGAGGCGGTTTCTGAACGGGATCTGAACATTCGACATCTACGTTTCGGGCGTGCTGTGAACGCCATGTGAGTGCAATGTTCACTCGATCCAAACGCGTTGGCTGTGGCAGTTGCCCATCGGATTGGGTACCCTTCCGGCGAGTCGAAATGGACTCGATTCCACCGGAAGGAGCACGCCGTGCGGAGCGTCGCAAAACTATTCGGCCGATCGCCACTGACCCCACTCCAAGTTCACATGGAGAAGGTCGAGGAGTGCGTCAACGGCGTCGTCGCCATCCTCGAGGGATTCATGAACGGCATGTCCCACGAGGAGATCTGCGAGATGGCCAAGACCGTCTCGAAGCTTGAACATGATGCCGATCTGGTGAAGAACGACATCCGCAACTCGCTTCCCAGAGGCCTGTTCATGCAGGTCGATCGCAGCACGCTCATGCACATGCTGACGGATCAGGATTCCATCGCCGACAAGGCGGAGGACATCGGCGTGCTGCTCTCGTTCAAGTCCATTCCACTGATCGCGCCGCTCAAGGAACACTTCCCGACGTTCGTGGATAAGAACGTCGAGGCGTTCCGGGTCGTGCGAAAGATCATCGCCGATCTCGATGAACTCGCCGAGATGGGCTTTGGTGGAGAAGAAGCCAGTCGGGTCGAGCAGAAGGTCGATCAGGTCGCGCTGCTCGAACATGAAGCCGATGTGATCCAGCGGGACATCCTCCGGTCGCTCTTCGCCCACGAGGACGATCTCAGCAAGGGTGAGTTCCTGCTGTGGCGGAATCTCCTCCGCGACATCGGAGGCCTGAGCAACTACGCAGAGAAGCTGGCAAATCGTGTTCGCATCATGCTTGCGATCAAGTAGCACACCCACCACGCTGCACACCGGAAGATTGAAAGATGGACCTCACACTCGTCACCACTGTCGCAGACGCTGTCGCCGGGATTTCCTATCCGAACATCCTGATGATGCTGGCCATCATCTTCGGCTTCTACATGGCCTGGAACATCGGTGCCAATGACGTCGCCAACGCCATGGCGACCAGCGTCGGCTCGGGAGCCCTGACCCTTCGGCGGGCGGTCCTGATCGCCGCGGTGCTCGAATTCTCCGGTGCGTACTTCGCCGGAGCGAGTGTTTCCAACACCATCCGCAAGGGGATCGTGGATCCCGAACTGTTCTCCTCCGATCCGACGCTGTTCGTGTGCGGAATGCTGGCCGCTCTGTTGGCGGCAGGCACCTGGCTCCTCATCGCCTCGTACTACGGCTGGCCGGTGTCCACCACGCATTCCATCGTGGGTTCGATTCTCGGCTTCGGCATCGTCTATGCGGGCATCCAGGCCATTCACTGGGGCAAGGTTTCCAGCATTGTCGCCAGCTGGGTGGTGTCGCCGGTGCTCAGTGGTGCGATCAGCTACTTCATATTCAACATCATCATGCGGAAGATCTTCCACAACCCGAGGCCGGTGGAGGCTGCGCGCCGTTTCACGCCCTACATGGTGTTCGTCGTCTTCACGATCCTGTCCATGGTGCTGGTGATGAAGGGGTTGAAGCACCGCCTCAAGGGTGTCGATTTCGAACTGTGGCAGGCTCTTCTGATCGCCGGTGCGATCGGCCTCATCGCCGCCTTCGTGTCCGGCCTGCTTGTCCGTCGGGTGGACGTCGAGGATGCCGACGGCGAAGCCGAGGAGAACGCTTCGAGGCAGCTCTACCTCAGCCGAGCTCTGAGTCGGGCCAAGAAGCACCTGAGTCGTGCGCAGAACATGTCGTCGGGGCCCGTCGAGGACGATGTGAAGGACGTGCTGCACAAGGTCGATATGCTGACCGCATCGATGGAGCAGGAATCCAACGCACCGCCCAATCCACGGAGCTCGGTCTGGAAGGTCGAGCGGATCTTCATCTACCTGCAGATCATCAGCGCCGGATTCGTGGCCTTCGCCCACGGCTCCAACGACGTCGCCAACGCCATCGGTCCGATGGCAGCGGCTTGGGAAACCATCAAGGAGGGGGTCGTCGGTACCAAGGCGCCCGTCTCGGGATGGTTCCTCGCCCTCGGTGGAGTGGCCATCGCGATCGGCCTGGCGACCTGGGGCTGGCGGGTCATGAAGACCGTCGGTACCAAGATCACCGAACTGACGCCCAGTCGTGGATTCGCAGCGGAGTTCGGAGCCGCGACGACCATCGTCATCGCCTCCTGGCTTGCTCTGCCGATCTCCACGACGCATACGCTCGTCGGTGCCGTCGTCGGGGTCGGACTGGCCCGTGGTCTGGGGGCGTTGAACCTGAAAACGGTCCGTGACGTGGTTGTCAGTTGGGTCGTCACGATTCCGGCCGGAGCCGGTCTTGCGATCCTCTTCTACTACATCCTCGCCGGCATCTTCAACTGATCGTCTTCGATCACGCCTCTGATTCTCGGCAGCAGCAGGGCGGCTTCCACGATCATCCATCCCTCCAGCAGCAGCGTCGCGATGCCGATCGACGCCAGCAGCCATCGTTCGTCGTGCATCCAGGACGCATCCCGTCCCGTGCCGAGGAACACCTGATCGATCATCGCCCACATCGGGATCGTCAGCATGATCAGCAGGGGGGGGACGAGGAACCAGGTGGGCTTGCGTCGCCGCCAGAGCCAGCTGGCGATCACCAGAAAGGCCAGGCCGGCGAGCAGCTGGTTCGTCGCGCCGAACAGCGGCCAGAGAATGAGTCCGCCGGTGCCCATCGACGACCACGACCATTCACCCGATGCGGGCACGGCCGCTAGGCCCGCCGCCAGCAGCACGGCGACGGCCGCCGCCGCGTGGGGATTTCGAAACACCCGCAGCGGACTGCGGTCGATCCCCGGCGTCGAGGCCAGTTCCTGGACCACGTACCGTTGGAGCCGGCAGGCGGTATCGAGGGTGGTGCCGGCGAACGAGGCCACGAACACGCCCATCAGCGCCACGGCAATACTCGCGGGAATGCCAATCGATCCGATGAAGTTGGCGGCGCCGTCGACGAAGGCGCCCACCTTCTGTCCGAGTCCGTTGGCCATGTCCCAGGAACCGTAGCGATGGTTCCAGGCGGCTTCTCCGGTCAGCGGCAGCCCCTCGGCTCCCACGATGCCCAGCCCCAGACCCGCCGTGCAGGCCAGGATCACCAGCACGGCGAGGAAGCCCTCGGTGAGCATGCTGCCGTAGCCGACGAACCGGGCGTCCTCCTCGCGATCGAGCTGCTTGCTGGTCGTGCCGCTGGAGACGAGGCAGTGGAATCCGCTGATGGCGCCGCAGGCGATGGTGATGAACAGGAAGGGCACGATGAGCGGTGCGCCCTCGGGGTCCCACTGGAACATCGGGGCCACGATCTCCAACGACGGACGCGCCGTCTCCTCTCCGACCGGCGCACCGCCCGCCACCGCGGCGACGATCAGCCCGATCAGGATCAGTCCCAGCGAGCCGATCAGCTGCAGCGCATTGATGTAGTCGCGGGGTTGCAGGAGGGTCCAGACCGGTAGGACCGACGCGATGTAGGCGTAGACCAGCAGGATGCCCACCCAGGCGATGGTCGGCAGCGCGGCCATTGCGTCGTTGAAGCCGCCGAGCAGTCCCACGTCGCCGTAGATGACACTGACCACCATCAGCAGCAGGGCGAACAGGGACGGCAGCAGCAGCGCAGCGCCCCGTCGCTGCAGCCAGAGGCCGATGCAGACGGCGAGAGGGATCTGGACCAGGCAGGGGAAGATCGCGGAGGGGAACATCCGGAAGACGGCGGCGATCACCAGTCCGAAGATCGCCAGCACGATGGTCAGGCCGATGAAGAGCACCATCATGAACAGCAGACGCACCCGCCGGTTGAGCAGTCGTCCGGCGACGTCGCCGATGGTCTGGCCGTTGTTGCGGAGGCTGACCAGCAGGCTGCCGAAGTCGTGCACCGCACCGATGAAGATCGAACCGAACACGACCCAGACCAGAGCCGGCAGCCAGCCCCAGAGCACCCCGATGGCCGGCCCGACGATGGGACCGGTGCCGGCGATGGAGGTGAAGTGATGGCCGAACACGACGCTTCGTCGCGTGGGCACGTAGTCGCGTCCGTCCTCGAGGCGATGGGCCGGGGTGGGGGTGCCGGTCGCCAGACCGAAGATCCGTCCGCCCAGCCATCGGCCGTAGGTGTGGTAGGCGACGATGAATCCGAGGCCGGACAGGATGGCGATCAGCAGGGTGGTCATGTGGTCTGGTCTCTATCGGCATCGAAGGGGCCGAGCCGGCAAAGCAGAAACCCCGAATCGTTGCCGATCCGGGGTTTCGGGGGTGGCTGTCGGTTGCCAACTCGATTGCCCGAGCTGGTTTTCTCCCCTCCAGCCATCGTCCTCGATCGCGCTTCGCACGGACGGCGACGACGATTGAATCCTACGCCCGCCGGGCAAGCCTGCAAGCGGGCCCCGGCGGCGCGGTGCAGGCCTTGTGGATAAGACGCCGAGGGGGTCGGGGAGCTGGCCTCATTGCCCTTGGTCGGTCTGGATCATGATGTAGACCATGTCGCACGGAGACGAGCTACTTTTCTCTTTCTGTGACTTTTGGTGAGAGATCCATGTCGTTCACGCAGATTCGATGTGGCTGGCAGGATCAGCCTTGAATCATCGAGTTACGGAGAACACACGCATGAGAAGTTCACTGTTCGCCGCCATTGCGGCCGTCGCCATCGCATCACCCGCATTGGGCAGCACCTATCTGGCTCACAGCAGTTTCGACGTCGACCACGACGACTGGCGTGTCAAGGACACGCTCAACGGCAACGTCACCTACTTCACTCCGGGTTGGGATCCCACCGGCGGTGTCCCGACGGGGAACCTCGCCTTCGCGGACGTGACCCCCGGGGGCTACATCTTCGAGGCGCCCGACCAGTTCCATGGGGATTTCTCCAGTGCCGTCGGCAATGGCGGGGTCTTCTTCGACTGGAAGGCCGACATGATCATGGACGGTCGGCGACCCGCCGTGTACTTCTGGCGTGATGGCGTCCGTCTCATTGGAGTCGGTGAGACCGGACTCGCTCCGGGCACCTGGCATCACATCGATCTGGTCTTCGACATGTCGGTCGACTGGAAGATCGACTATGGCAGCGGGGCCCAGACTGCGACGTTGACGGAACTCGCATGGGTGCTGAGCGATGTCCAGGACATGAACATCACCGGGGAGACCTGGACCGGCATCCAGGAAACGACCTGGCTGGACAATCCGACCATCTACGGCCGCGTGCCCGCTCCCGGCGCGTTGGCGCTCCTGCTGGGTGCAGGTCTGGCGGCCCGAAGACGTCGCCGAGACTGAATCGTACGACCGTCGCACAAGAACCTCTAGATTGGCGTAGAATCGCGCAACCGGCCCGGGGCCTGTCCCCGGGCCTTTCTATTGATTTCCGGGCCTGATCGCCCCCTGGATACAGAAGAAGGAAAGTTGCATGCATTCCACGCTCTCGCCTGCGATTGGACTGGTCCTGCTCGTCTCCATCACCGGACTGCCGGGCTTGTCTTCTGCCCAAAGCACATCCGGGGATGAGGTCTCCGAGACGAAGACCAGGTTGATTCCGCGCTCGGTGTTCTTCGGCAACCCCGAACGAACCGGGGTCCGCATCAGTCCCGACGGTACGCAGATGAGCTACCTCGCGCCGCACGAGGGCGTCATGAACGTCTGGGTGATGCCCGTGGAAGGCGGCGAGGCCGAAGTCGTCACGAACTCGCAGGATCGTCCGATTCGCAGCTACACCTGGGCCATCAACGGAGACCAGCTGCTGTACATGCAGGATCAGGGCGGCAATGAGGACACGCACATCTACGCGGTCGACGTGGCGACCAAGCAGACGACGGACCTGACTCCGTTCGAGGGCGTCAAGGCGTCCCTGACCGGCCAGCATCGGGAGCGTCCGGACGAGATCCTCGTGCAGATGAACCAGCGGAATCCCCGCAACATGGACATGTACCGGATGAACACCCGCACCGGCGAGGCGGAGATGATCTTCCAGAACGACGATGGCTACGCCGGCATGATTCCCGACGACGACTGGGTGGTGCGCGGTCGGGCCATGATGACCGAGGACGGCGGAACCCGGTTCGATCTTCGCGACAGCGCCGATGGGGAGTGGTACGAGTTCATGAAGGTCCCCATGGAGGACGCCATGAACACCTCGCCCATGGGCTTCTCCAAGGACGGAAAGATCATCTACGCGATGGACGCCACCGGACGCGACACCTCGGCACTGGTGTCGATGAAGGCGGCCCGGGGCGGCGCCGCCGACCCCACGGTCCTCTTCGCCTCCGACAAGGCGGACGTGGGCGGCGTCTACACCGATCCGGATACCAACGAGCCCAAGGCCGTCTCCACGAACTACCTGCGGAACACCTGGACGGTGCTCGATCCGGAGCTGCAGGCCGACTACGACGCGATCGCCGCCATGGACGATGGGGATCCCAACATCACCGACTCCACGCTCGACAACCGGACGTGGATCGTGGTCTACACCCGCGACCGCGGCCCGGCCAGGTTCTGGATCTACGATCGCGACACCAAGCAGGGACGCTACCTGTTCACCAACCGACCCGACATGGAGCAGTACGAACTGGCCGCCATGCGTCCGGTTGAGATCACCGCTCGCGACGGACTGGTGCTTCCGAGCTACCTCACCGTGCCCAAGGGCGAGGGGCCGTTCCCGACGATCGTGCTCGTGCACGGCGGTCCCTGGGCCCGCGACTCCTGGGGCTACAACCCGTATCACCAGTGGCTCGCGAACCGCGGGTACGCCGTGCTGTCTCCCAACTTCCGCGGCTCGACGGGATTCGGCAAGTCGTTCGTCAACGCGGGCAACCGCGAGTGGTACCACGCCATGCAGGATGATGTGAACGACGCCGCCGACTGGGCGGTGAAGGAAGGGATCGCCGATCCGGACCGCATCGCCATCATGGGCGGCAGCTACGGCGGGTACGCCACCCTGGCCGGCATGACCCGTGATCCGGAGAAGTGGGCGTGCGGGGTCGACATCGTCGGTCCGTCCCACGTGGGAACCCTGCTGTCGACCATCCCCATGTACTGGGAGCCGGTCAAGATCATGTTCACCGAGCGGGTCGGTGGAGCCGACGAGACCGAGTGGCTCGATTCGATCTCCCCGCTGACGCACGTGGGCAACATCAAGCGTCCGCTGCTGATCGCGCAGGGCGCCAACGACCCACGGGTCAAGGTCTCCGAGAGCGACCAGATCGTGGCCGCCATGAACGAGAAGTCGATTCCGGTCACGTACGTCGTCTTCCCCGACGAGGGGCACGGGTTCGCTCGGACCGAGAACAGCATGGCCTTCAATTCGATCACCGAGCAGTTCCTCGGCAAGCACCTGGGGGGACGGGTCCAGCCCGACGGCGGCGATGTCGCGAAGTCGACGGCCCAACTCCGCGATCTCGGCAACCTGTCGATCGACGGGGTCGCGGCGTGGACGCCGCCGGCCGAGCCCGCTCCGGTCGCCGAGCAGCCTGCTCCCAAGACTCCGGAGCAGGCGATGGATTCGCTGACTCCCGCGCAGAAGGCCGAAGTAGAGCAGTTCCTCAAGAACGTCGACAACATCCCCGTGGACCAGCTGGCGATGATGAAGAGCATCCTCGAGGCCCAGCGAAGTCAGGTGCCCGAGTCGGATCTTCCGGTGTTCGACCTCATCCTCGAGGCGATCAACGAGAAACTCAGTTCCGGTGAATGATCAGCTCGTCCTCGTCGCCCGGTCAGGCGGGGCGACGGTCCCACGGTCCGGTGATGGCGAGCGTCATGCCCGGGTTCTGGATGTTGACGAACAGCGTCGACCCGTCCGGTGAGAACACCGCGCCGGCGAACTCGGACTGGTTGATGAGGTTTCGTGCAATCCGGTAGATCGATCCCTCCGGAGTGACTCCCAGAAGGTACTGGTCCTCGTAGCCGTCCTCGCACACCACCAGATCGCCCCACGGGGCGACGGTGAGGTTGTCGGCGTGTTCGATCACGGTGGCGTCGTTGGGTTCGACGAAGAGTTCCAGTTGTCCACCGGCTTCCGCGTGCTCGCCGGATCCTTCGACGTCCGGCTTCGCGGGGGTGTACTTCCAGATCTGACCACGCTGATTGCGTCCGCCCGTGGTGCATGCGAAGTACACGACGTTGTTGCCGAACCACATCCCCTCGCCGCGTGCAAAGCGGGCGGCGCCGCGATCGAAGCCCTGGTAGCGGAGTGAATCGTCGGGTGATTCGACTTCGTCCAGATCGAGCCATCGGGTCGCCAGCGACGTGCCCGTGGCCAGTGGGGGGGTGGCGGCGTCCGGCCAGTTGCGGAGGTCGCGGGACGGCTGGTCGACGATGGCCAGCGCCTGCAGCCGACCGCCCTCCAGCAGTCGATCCGGTTTCACCGGGATGTACCGCAGCAGGATGCCGTCGTTGCGATCCTCGGTCATGTAGACGATTCCGGTGCGTGGATCGATCGCCACCGCTTCGTGATTGAGCCGTCCCATGGGTTTGATCGGGACCGGTTCGATGAGGGTGGGGGTGGTGGTTGCGGGCACCTCGAAGCACCACCCGTGGATGCGGGCCCGGCCGAGTTCGTTGCCGGGGCCGACCACGGATTCCTCGCAACTGATCCAGGTGTCGTGCGGGGTGATTCCACCCGCGCAGTTGTGTTCGGTTCCCACCAGGCTCATCGCATGGTGCACCAGTTCGCCCGGTGCGCGACCGCCCTTGGTGTCGTAGACGAGCGTGGTCGTGCCGCCGCGGGAGGGAGCAAAGCCTTCGATGCCGGGATCGAAGATCCTCGTCGCATCGATCGACGCGAGCCCTTCGCCGCCGGCGTCGAATGGGCCGACCGTGTCGTGTCCCGGCGATATCTCGTGGTTCCGCACGATGATGGTGAGTCCGTCGGGACCGGGAATGACGCCCATGCCGTCGTGTTTACCCGGTACGAGAAGGCCGTCGTTCATCCGCTGACCGGCGTACGAGCACACCCGGGCGCGAAATCCGGCCGGAAGGCTCACGTACTGGGAGGCCTCGTCCGTCAGCGGTCCGTACCCCGGTCGTGCCAATTCGTTCAGCGCCGGGACCTCTTCGGCCATGACCCGGCGCAGGCCGGCGAATCCCGCCGACATGGCGATCGACCGCTGGATGAAATGGCGACGTGAGAGTTCGGACACGGGTACCTCGACTGGGCAGGCATGGTCGGAGACCGTATCGTGCCCTCAGCACCTTACGCCGAGCGGGACCGGAGGGTGCAGNNGCACCGGTNGATTTCACGGATTCTCGNCATGCAGGACGTCACGCTCATCGCAAANCCNGTCTCCGGTTCCGGTCGNAGCCGGGAGACCGCACGATCGCTGTCGGAAGGTCTGCGNNNNCGCGGATACGAGGTNCGNGAGGTNTGGACCGAGTTGTCGGACCNCCGTTCGTGGCTGGATCCCGTCCTNGGGCAGACCGATGCNGCNCTGGTNGTCGGNGGGGACGGNACGCTNCGNATGGTGGCGGAGAGTCTGGTGCGNTGCGCCGTGCCGTGCTGGCAGGTGCCGTGCGGGACGGAGAATCTNTTTGCACGCGGNNTGGGAATGTCNGCGGATGANGCNGCCATCCATTCGGCGCTCGANTCGGGTCGGNTCCGTGCGCTGGATGCCGNNCGGGCGAACGGCTCGCTGGCCCTGCTCATGGCGAGCGTGGGCTTCGACGCGGCGGTGGTGCACGATCTGTCGNCGCGNCGCAGCGGCACCATCAGTNACTGGACCTATCTNCCGTGCATNCTTCGGCAGTTGGCNCACTGGCGTCCNACCCGCATGTCGATTTCCCTCGACGATCTGACGGTGCTCGACGGAGAATCGGGATGGTGCTTCGTGTGCAACAGTCGCGAGTACGGTGCCCGATTTGATCCGGCTCCGCAGGCGGACATGTCCGACGGCCTGCTCGACGTGGTCTTTCTTCCCACCCGATCACGCGCGCAGGTGCTGGCCTGGATGGCCCGGGCCAGATCGGGGCGGCATCTCGAACGCGACGGCGTGCTTCACGCCCGCGCGCAGCGAGTGCGTCTCGAGTTCGACGCTCCCGTGCCGTGGCAACTCGACGGAGACATGCCGCCGACGGATTCCCCCTCGATCGTCGACAGCCTGTCGCTGGAGTGCCTGCCCGGCGTCCTTCCCGTCCTGGTGCCGTCCCAGAGGGCATAAAGACATCCGAAGGGGTCGAAATGATGTCATTTCCTTGCATGGACGTTCGATGGTGATACCTTGGGNTCGGAGAGATCCGAGGCCGCGGCAGGACGGTTTCCTCGGGAGGAGATATCACGATGTTGAGAACATTCTTGTTGCTGTGCCTGGGGTGCGCNATGTGCGGCTTGGCGCCGCTTGCGTCGGCGGACGACCGTGGGCCCCAGTTCGAGGAAGACGATGACGCCGGAAGCCTGCCGGCCACCTCCAAGAAGGTCAAGGGGAATGGTCCAGTGCTGCTCATCGTGGGGTCATTGGAAGGTTCCAATCGGGGGCAAGGTGATTACCAGGACATGTACGAGATCCTCATCTCGGAGCCGGGTGAGTTGCGGCTCAAGGTCGAGCAGGTCAGCAAGGGGCTGAATGCACAACTCTTCCTGTTCGGTGCCAACGGTCGCGGTCTGCTTGCCAACGACGACTCGCTGCAGGACAACGTTCCTTCGATCAATCCTCTCATCCTGAACGTATCCACCGATGGTACGGATGTGTCCATCCAGGAACCCGGTTCGTACTTTCTTGCGATCTCGGGCACGCCCTCCCGGCCCCGGAGTCCGGAAGGCGACATCTTCCTCTTCAATCCGCAGACGCCGTTCGAGGTATCCGGCCCGGACGGGCAGGGCGGTGGCTTGCNGATCACGGACTGGGGACCGCCGGTGGGNGGCACCGGAGACTACGTCATCTCCCTCAGTGGAGTGAGCTTCCTGCCACCGTCACCCGGTGCATGCTGTCTGCCCAACGGGACCTGCGTCGAGGTGCTCGAGGAGGTCTGCCTCGACAGCAACGGCACCTTCGCAGGCGATGATGTCTCGTGCGACGGATTCAACTGCTCGACCGGAGCGTGCTGCTTCCTCAAGGAATACTGCTTCTGGGAATGCCTTGAATTGTCCGAAGCCGACTGCGTCGCGGAATACGCCGCCACGTGGTACGGACCGGGGACCAGGTGCGCGGACATCAATTGTCCGGACCCGTGCTACGGCGCCTGCTGTGTCGACGGAGGCTGCGTCCTGACCATCGAAGCCCTGTGCATTGCGGAGGAGGGGACATTCCATCCCTACGCCATGTGCAACGACATCGAGTGTCAGAGCGGCGGTGACGATTGCACCGGTGACGTCAACGGAGACGGTGCGGTGAACGTCGTCGACCTGCTGGCCCTCATCCAGAACTGGGGCACGTGTCCGTAGGACTNAGTCTTCCCCGGGGAAGGCCTCGTTCCGGATCTGCCGAGCCCGGTCGGATCGGTTGGTCCGTTCGTACAGGTCGATCAGTGCCGATGCGGTTTCCCGGCCCTGCGGGGAATCCGGTCCCGGCCCCTCGTTCGAGGCCAGTACGCTCCACGCTGCGGACAGCGACGCCTCGGCCTCGTCGGGGCGTCCGGCGGCGAGCAGGGCCTGCCCGAGATTCGATTCCGTCCATGCGATCTTGCTCGGNGCGTCTCCGCGGTTCGTCCGCTCGGTCCGGATGGAAGTCAGCAGGTCGACGGCCGCATCCGCCCGTCCGGTCTGCAGACTGATTCGTGCCAGCAGTTCCCTGCTGTCGGACAGCTGGTAGTGGTCCGGTTCGAGCACGTCGGTTCGAATGGCCAGAGCCTCGGTGGCCAACTGTTCGGCCCGGTCGAACTGGTCAAGCTGGACCAGCACGCTCGAGAGAGCCTGCTTGCCCGTGGCGATCTGCAGTCGATTGCCGGCGTCGGCGTCCTGGACGGTCTGGGATTCGGCCTGCAGTCGCCGCAGGCCCGCCTCCTTGATCCGCAGCGACTCCTCGATGTGGTCGCTCGCGGCCTCGAGATCGCCGGTCCGGAAGTGGCACATGCCGATGTTGTGCTTCAGACGTGCGACACGCCAGTCGTCGTCGCCGGGCTGGTTGTCGAGCAGTTCGATGGACTTCGTGTAGAACCCGATCGCCTCGTCCGGTCTGGATCTGGAGAGCAGCAGCCCGAGTCCGTTGAAGACACTGGCCTGGGCCGCCTCCAGTGGTCCCCGTCCGTCCTCGCCGGCGGTATTGATCAGGCGGTCGTACATTGCGAGTGATTCGCGCATGTGCTGTTCCGCATCCTCCATGCGTCCCAGATGGCGATAGGTCGAGCCGAGTTGCTGGAGGGAGTCCGCGATGTCGGGGTGCGGGGGGATCAGGATCTGCCGACGAATGTCCAGGCACTGCTGGAAGTACTCGCCGGCCTTGTTCCACCGACCCTGCTTGTAGGCGATGCGACCGAGGTTGCGCAACGTACGTGCGGCTTCCGGACTGATGGCGAGATTGTCGTCGGGAATGGATTCGTAGGCCCGTTCCAGATGCCGCTGGGCGAGGTCGTAGCGGTCGAAGCCGATGAAGCTCTCCCCGAGATCGTTGTAGATGCGCGTGCTGATGTCCGGGTCGTCCTTGAGATCGGCCTGCACCACCTCGGACCACGCCAGCAGCATGTCCACGGCGGTGGTGGCGGTTGANCCTCGCTGGACGTTCTCGGGATCGGCCGAGGCGATCACGTTCGAGGCCATGCCCAGGGTTCCCGCCAGNCGCTGGTTGGCAATCGCCACCTTCGTGAACAGCACCGACATGGTGATCGCGAAGGCGATCAGGAGGAGGACGAATCCGGCGGCGAGGGAGACCGGCAGGCGATGCCNGCGGACGTACTTGCGGAGCACATACCACGCGTCGTCGCGGCGGGCGAGAATGGGTTCGCCGTTCAGCCAGTGTTCGAGGTCGTCCGCGAAGTCGCGGACCGACTGGAATCGCCGATCCGGATCCTTCGACAGCGCCATCAGGAGAATGGTCTCCAGGTCCCGGTCGAAACCCGCCTCGATNACCGATGGTCTGGTGGGCTGGACCTCCATGATGCCCTTGATCATGTCGTTGATGCTGCCGCCGAGTTCGTAGGGGCGTTCGCCCAGCAGGAGTTCGTAGAGGATGACACCCAACGCGTAGATGTCGGTTCTCGTATCGATCAGTTCCGGATCGCCGCTGACCTGTTCGGGCGAGGCGTAGGCGAAGGTGCCCATGAACTCTCCGGCGGCGGTGGCGGCCATGGCCGTGTCCGTCATGGCTTCGGGGCCGACGACCTTGGCNAGTCCGAAGTCGAGGACGTGGGGCTCCCCTTCATCGTCCACGAGGATGTTCAGGGGCTTGAGGTCGCGGTGGATGATGGCCCGCAGGTGGGCCGAGTTGACCGCGGCGCAGACCTTCAGGAAGACCCCGATGCGTTCCCGGCGATCCGGTTCGCGTCCCGTCTCGGAACCATCGGAGATCCGGAAGAGATTCAGCGGGACGCCCTTGATGTACTCCATCGCGGTGAAGAGNCGCCCGTCGGGCGTCACCCCGCTGTCGAACACCGTGACGATGTTGGGATGNTTCATCGACGCGACGAGTTCCACCTCGCGTTCGAACCGCTGCTTCTGCCGTTCGGTGGTGAAGGCGGCCTGGATGATCATCTTCAGNGCGACTTCGCGTTTGGTNCGGAGCTGCCGTGCGAGGTAGACCACGCCCTGCCCGCCCCGGTCGAGTTCCCGGATGATCTCGTATCCNTCGGGNGGGGNCTGTTCGGTGATGGGGGCGGGGCCCTTGACCCGATCGCGGTTGGCTTCGATGAAGTCCGCAAGGAAGTCCTGGTCCTTCTGCAGGGATTCCAGTTCCGCCTGGACGGATCCGTCCTCGTCCCACCGGCTGAGGTACTCGAGGACGTGCGAACTCATGGTCGCACCGGCGGCGATGGCTTCCAACTCCTCGTGCGACGGACGGGGCGGCGGCGGTGTGTCCCCGGCCGAGGTCATGTCGTCGCCTCGTCGTCGTACGTCTGTTCGAGTCGTTCGATGATGGCCCGCAGTCGCTTGGCCGTCCGGCTCTTGGCCAGATAGACCTCCTGATCGGTCATCTCGAGATCGGATGCCACCGTGGCCACGGGAATCTGGTTCATGGCCACCATNTCGAACGCCTTGATGGTCCGGTCGTGGGCCTTGGTGGTGGCTCGGAGTTCCTGCATCGCCAACTGGAGGATGACCGTTCGCCGCTCCTGATCCCAGAGCGTCGAGCATTCATCGTCGNTGGGCAGGGTGACCATCGCCGACTCGCCGCGGTANTCGCGTTTNACGCCCTTCTTGCGNTAGACGCCCGCGACCCGGAACCGGGCGATGCCCACCAGCCAGGATCGCAGTCGCCCACGATCACGGTCGTACTTGCCGTCNCGGTATTCCTGNAGGAACTGGAAGATGGTCTCCTGGGCGACATCGCTGGCGTCGGACTCGCTGAGGCCGAGCTTGCGTGCGAAGGCGACGACGATGGGGCGGTACCGGGTGTCGAACTGCGACCACGCGGCTTCGTTGTCGTGGTCGAAGAGGCCTTCGAGCAGGGCGGTGGTGGTTCGTTCGATGTCGACCATGGGACCTGCATGGTACCCCGGCGGACTCGTCAGAGCACCTGCTCGGCCNTCGGATACGCGCCATGGACGTTGAAGACCCGGCACAGCGATCGGGCCCGTTCGATCGCCTCACGCATGACGGGATCCTCGCGGTGTGCGTCCGCATCGATGAAGAACATGTACTGCCAGTTCTCGCGGCCGCTCGGCCGCTTGTCGATGTGGCTGAGGTTGATGCCGGCATCGCGGAACACGNCCAGCACGTCGACGAGGGCTCCGGGTTCNTGCGTGGTCACGAAGGAGATCGTGGTCTTGTCGTTGCCCGTCGGCAGTGCCTCCTGCATCGCGATCACGAGGAACCGGGTGACGTTGTTGGGCTTGTCCTGGACNCCGTCGAAGAGGACGTTGACTCCGTAGAGCGAGCCTGCGAGCGATGAGCCGATGGCCGCCGCGTCATCGGCATCGACGACCGACTGCACCGCGAGCGACGAACTCGCGGTCACGACCTGCTCGGCTTCGGGGAATTCGCGTTCGAGCCACTGACGGCACTGGTCGATCGCCTGGGGGCGGGAGGCGATTCGACGGATTCGTTCGGCGGGGACGTTGGAGAGCAGACAGTGGTTGATCTCGATCTGGGCTTCGGCGTAGACGGTCACGTCGAACTCCTGNAACGCNTCNAGNGTGTCCGTGATGCTGCCGCCCGTGGAGTTCTCGTAGGGCACCAGTCCGTAGTTGCAGTGGCCGCCCGCGACGGCCCGGAACACGGAGTCGATGCCTCCGAATTCCGCAAACTCGACGGACTGTCCGAAGTGCCGGACCGCGGCGAGATGGCTGAACGATCCGCGGGGGCCCAGGTAGCCGATCCGCAGGGCCTGCTCGAGGGAGAAGCTGCCCGACATCAGTTCCCGGTAGATGCACTCGAGGGTGTGGTTCGAGAGCGGGCCGCGGTTGAGCGACTGGATCCTGTCCAGCACCGCTCGCTCGCGATGGGGAGCGTAGATCGGCGTGTCGGTGNCGCGCTTGGACTCGCCGACCTCGACGACGAGCTCGGCCCGCTGCCCCAGCAACTCCACGATCTGGCGATCGAGGTCGTCGATGTGCACCCGCAGTTCGTCGAGGGGGCGGGGGGTGGATGCGTTGGAATCGTGGTCCGAAGTCATCTGGTATCGTCAGAGGATACCGGCTTGGAGAGAGTCGTACCTTTGTGGGGTCCAGATCACGATGCAAAATACCGAACACGACGGTGCCGTCGCGCTTCTGGGACGATTCAACCGACTTCCGGGCTGGCCCTGGCGGCGCACCCTGCTCGTGGTCATCGGGTTCGGATTCTTCTTTTCGTTCTTCGACATCATCACCATCGGGCTCTCGTTGAAGGTGATGCAGGATCAGTTCGGGGTGTCGGAGTCGATCGTCAACTGGGCCGTGACCACCAGTCTGCTGGGGTACATCGCGGGTTCGCTGCTGGACAGTCTGATCAGTGATCGATTCGGTCGCCGGATCGCCCTGTACATCTCGGTGGGGTTGTTCACGCTGGGGTCGATCATGACCGCAACCGCGTGGGAATTCTGGATGGTCCTGGTNTGGCGATTCGTATCCGGCATGGGCATCGGTGCGGAGATCGCCTGCGTCACCACCTACATGGGAGAGATGTCGCCGCAGCGAAGTCGTGGCCGGTACACCAGCATCGCAGTGGCCTGTGGATTTCTCGGTCTGGCGCTGGTGCCCTTCGTGGCGGTGGTCCTGGTTCCCCAATTCGCCTGGGGCTGGCGAGCGCTGTTCATCATCGGTGGTCTGGGCGGCCTGGTGATCTGCTTCATGCGCAGGCACATGCCGCCGTCTCCGCGCTGGCTTCTGAACCAGGGACGATACACCGAGGCGGAGGCGATCATCGCCGACGCCGAGGTCCGGAGTCGCACTCGATCCGGTAGGGAACTGCCTCCCGTCGTCCAGCAACCCGTAACGCTGGAACGGGGAGGGCTGCAGACCCTGCTGCACATGCCGCATCGGTGGCGGGTGCTGTTCTTCGGTCTGGTGTGGTTCTGCTACTACACCGGGAACTACGGCTGGCTGGAATTGTCCAACGAACTGCTGGTGNAACAGGGGTTCGACGTCGCCAAGAGCCTCTGGTTGACGGGCGTGGCCTCGCTGGGCTTCGTGGTCGGATCCATCATGGCGATCTTTCTCAGCGACCGCATGGAGCGAAAGTGGTCGTGTGCGATGCTGGCGGTCTCCTGGACGATCCTGCTGCTCCTGATCGGATGGTTCCCGTCGGAGGTGATGATCATGGCGGCGGGGTTCGTGGCCGCCATCTCGATCGCGATGATCATTCCGATGATGTACACCTACACGGCGGAGATGTTTCCGACCGTGGTCCGCAACACCGGNGTNTCGATCACCGACGGCATCGGNCANGTNGGNGGNGCACTGNGCCCCCAGATCATCTTCGGATTGGCNGCGNNCCTCGCCGCCAAGGAGCATCAGTTCGTCGCCGCCCTGACCGTGATGGCGGNCNCCGGCCTCCTGACCGCGTTGCTGCTGATGATGGGCCCNCGATCCAGTCAAATGGCTTCCCATTGAGAAAAAGTGGGTTTCTCGNNCNGCTTTCNTNCCATCTTTCGNGTGTGTGGTTGCTCGACCCCCGATCTTGGATTCCAATGAGGGATCTGGATCGCGCGGTCCCTGCATTCCCCCGAAGAGAGAGCATTCATGTCGACTCGTACCCTGCTACTGNTGATTCCCGGTTCGATTCTGCTGGCCGGGTCGCTGGCGACCTCCGTGCCGCAGCAGNCCCCCGACGTGCCCGACGAACCGCGACTGGTCGACGGTGAACTGGTCTATCCCGAAGGGGCGATGATTCCGAAGTACCTCACGGAGACGGAGTCCCGCTGGATGCGGGCGAACCCGCCCGTTCGCGGTCTGCCGACCACGGATCCACCCGTGGGGCCNGTCCAATGCGCATCCGAGTACGAGCCCATGGACGGCATCCTCTTCGCATGGGAGGGATTCACGAGCACCATCGCCCAGATGGCCGCCGCGATCACGACCACCGGCGATGCCAACGTCTATGTGGCCTGCGACAGCAACAACGAGGCCAACTCGGCGCGCAACAGCATGATCTCGGCGGGNGCCGATCCGAACCGCATCGTCACCATCGTGCGTCCGACCGANACGGTCTGGATNCGCGACTACGGNCCCCGCATGATCCGGGTGGGGGGCTGTCGGGCGGTCGTCGACCACAACTACAACCGTCCGCGTCCCAATGACGACGACTTCAACGTCTCCTTCGCCGACGTGCTCGACTTCGACTACTACCGGCTTCCGCTGTCCCACGGCGGCGGCAACTGGCACGCCAACGGGGTCGGGGNTGCAGCCGCGACCCAGTTGATCAACAACGAGAATCCCGGGTACTCCGAGGCGCAGATCCGTCAGATCTGGCGGGACTACCAGAATGTCGAAACCGAGCTCCACGCGCCGTTCCCCACGTCGGTCGACTCCACGCAGCACATCGACATGTGGATGCAGATCATCGGGGANCAGGAGATCATCATCGCGGACTGGCCCACCCAGCCCGGCAGCACCCAGGACGACATCTGCGACGACACCGCCGACTACTACGAGTCCCTGGGCTGGACCGTCCACCGGACGAACTCCTACTCCAGCGGGTGGACGCACTACACCTACACGAACATGGTGCTCTGCAACGATCTGGTGATCCTGCCCCGCTACAACGATCTCGGATCCTCGTGGAACAACGGNGCCCGCGACGTCGTGCAGNCCGCCATGCCCGAGAAGACGATTCTCCAGATCAANGCGGACAGTCTCGCGTACTCCGCGGGCGTGTTCCACTGCATCACCATGCACATCCCGGCCAACGCCGGCGGCGCCGATCCGGTGGCCTATCTGGAGTCGTCGCCGGGCGGCGCCTACGANCCCGGCGATGTCCTGCCGATCCGCTGGCGAAGCGACGACGACGANGTGTTCGGAAGNCGCACGGTGGACATCCTGCTGTCCGTGGACGGGGGAGCCGGTTTCACGCCGGTGGTCAGCGGCACCGCTGACGATGGAGCGTGGAACTGGGTGGTCCCCGATGTGAACACCGATCAGGCCGTCCTGCGCGTCCGGGTGGTCGACGCCGACGGCAACACCGGATTCGACGACAGCGAAGGCGTGTTCTCGATCGAGGGGACCAGTGTGGTCGGTGATGCCAGCGGTGACGGCTTCGTCGGGGTCGACGATCTGCTGATCGTGATCGCGGGCTGGAACTGCGGGGGCGTGGGCTGCCCCGGGGACGTCGACGGAGATCTCTTCGTGGGTGTGGACGATCTGCTGATCGTGATCGCAAATTGGGGTGCCGGCTCCCCGTGACTCGAGGCGGCGGGGTGCTACCATGNGGTTCACGAAGGAGAACCGCATGAATGCACCTCACATGCCTCGTCTGTCCGTGCTGCTCGGAGTTCTGCTCATCGTCCAGGGGGTCGTCTTCTGGGGCCTGACGGGATTCGAACCGGCTCGATTCACCGCCGCGATTCCCGCCTTCTTCGGAATACTCATCGGCGGTCTGGGACTGGTGGCCGGTCGGGTCCCCGCGGCTCGCATGCACGTCATGCATCTCAACGTCCTGCTGGCCCTGCTGGGCATCGGGGGGGGAGTCTCGATGTTCATGAAGGGCCTGGGCAGCGAGGAGCGGGGNGAGGGCTGGATGGCCAAGCTCATCGATCAGGGACTGCTCGCAGTCTTCTGCGGCATCTTCGTGGTGCTCTGCATCAAGTCGTTCGTCGCGTCCCGCCGCAGCAAGACCGGCTGATCAGTCGAGTCGTCCCTCGATCGCGTAGACCANNAGCTGTACGACCTGTTCGGGCGTGGTCGCCACCGCGGCCGCGGCCGCGTCGACCTCCTTCAGCGCGTGCCGATGCNCCGGATCATGCATCACGATCAGCGGCGTGCCCAGCGCCGCGGCGTAGCCGGCATCGAANGCGGCATTCCACTGTCGGTACTTCTCTCCGAACCGGACCACCACGATGTCGGCGTGCTTCAGGAAGGTCCGGGTCCGAATCGAGTTGACCTTTGCGCCGGTGTGATCGAACCAGAAGGGATCGTCCTGGTCGCCGAGAATCGCGGCGCCGCAGCGGTCGCTGGCGTCGTGATCCGTCACGGGACCCGTGAAGACCACGGGAAGGCCCGCGTCGGCGGCTGCGGATTCGATTCGTGCTCGCCAGTCGGAATGGACTTCTCCGGCCAGATAGACGGTCCACTGGTGGGGCGGGGTGGTCATCGTCTCGTGCTCAGAGGATCTCGAGAATCTCGTAGGTCTTCACGCCTCTGGGAAGTTCGACNCGGATCGTCTCGCCGACCCGGGCCTTGATCAGGCCGAGGCCGAGATTCGAACTCGGAGTGACCTCGATGACGTCGTCGACGAACGAACCGGTCATCTCACCGACCAGTTTGTAGCACTCCTCGTTTCCAGTCGAGGTGTCCTTGAGCCGGACGGTGGAACCGACGAAGACCATGTCGTCGGGAACCTCCTCNGTATCGGCGACGACGACATTGGAAAGCTTCTCCTCCAGGTCGTTGATCCGGGCTTCGTTCATGCCCTGATCCTCGCGNGCCGCGTGGTACTCGGCGTTCTCCTTGAGATCGCCCATTTCCCGGGCTCGACCGATGCGATCCGACAGCTCCTTGCGGCGATGGATTCGCTCCTTGAGCTCCTCTTCCAGCCGGTCCTTGTCTTCCTGGGTGATGTATTCCATACCTGTGATTCTCCAAGGCGAACGAGCCGCACCGCGGGTGGGCGGGGGGGCTCGTCCGGGATCCAGTGTAGCATCCGTGCTTGCAAACTCCCACGAACGGCATCTGCAGGAGGGAAAACCCCCTTGACGACCGCTGAACACATCCCGACGATCGTCTCCACCTGGTCCTTCGGGCTGCGGGGGCACGCGGTCGCCTGGCCCGGGCTGGCGGCCGGCGGATCCAGCCTCGATGCGATCGTCGAATCCTGCTGTGCCATCGAACGGGACGAGGAAATCGATTCCGTGGGCTACGGAGGTCTTCCCGATGCCGACGGTCACATGACCCTCGACGGGTGCGTGATGACGTCACCCTCGTCCTGCGGCAGCGTCTGCTGTCTCCGTCGCCATCTCCATCCCGTTCGCATCGCGCGAATGGTCATGGAACGNACCGATCATGTGATGCTCGCCGGTGAAGCCGCCGATGCGTTCGCCGATCGGGAGGGGGAGTCCGAAGCGATGCTGCTCTCGCCCACGGCGCGGACCGCCTGGGAGCAGTGGAGGATCGACGGCACCATTCCCGATCAGATCGGAGACGCTCCCCGGCCCGTCGATCAGGAGGGCAGCGGTCGTCTCTTCAGTTCGGCCCGGGAATCCGACTGGANGCANCACGACACCATCGGCACGCTNGCCCTCGATGCNNCGGGNCAGTCTGGCGGGTGGCTGCACCACCAGCGGTGCGCCCTTCAAACTGCCCGGTCGCATCGGTGATTCGCCGATCATCGGGCACGGACTCTACGTGGATCCCGCCGTGGCCGCGGTGACCGCGACCGGAAGCGGAGAACTGGTGATGGGCTGCTGCGGTTCCTTCCTCGCCGTGGAGGCGATGCGACGTGGNGCCGGCCCGGTCGATGCCATGCTGGAGGTGCTTTCCCGCATCGAGTCGGACCACACGCTCACCGCGTCCCATCAGGTCTGTCTCGTGGCCCTGACGGCGGATGGTGCGCTGGCCAGCGTCGCCCTTCGTCCCGGGTTCCGAATGTCCGTGAGCCGTGCCGATCGCCACGTCGCGGTCGATCCCGACGCCATCCTGCTCCCGGGTTCCTGATCACCGTGTCCGTTCGATCAGCGCCGTTGCGAGTCGCTCGGCCGCGCAGGGTTCGTGTCGGAAGAAGAACGACGGTTCCACCAGTTCCAGTTCATTGAGCATCGGTGCGCCGTCCGCATCACGAAGCAGATCGACCCGGCCGTAGAGGAGGGGAGGAATTCCGAACCGGTCCGCGACCATCGCCATGATCCGCCGGGCCAGATCCGATTCGGCGGCACCGGGTTCCATGGGGGCGTCGGTCGCACCGAAATCGTCCTGCACGCGGTAGTCGCCGGGGACCGGAGTCTTGCGGACGGCGTGGGTGATGTCCCCGTCCACCAGCATGATCGACTCCTCGCCGTGTCGTTCGACCCGTTCGAGGTAGGGCTGGATCATCATGNCTTCACGGTCCAGTCGTTCATCGATGAATCGTTGGGCGGCATCGAGCGTGGAGTCGCAGGCGTTGAAGCGGAACGTGGCCCGTGCGGTCGAGCCGACCACGGGCTTCAGGAATCCCCGCTCCCAGGCATGTTCCGACAGGACGGCATCCAGATCGACGGAGTCGCCCCGGTCGATCCACACGGTGGGAATCGAGGGGATGCCTGCTTCGTGCAGATCACGAAGGTACGACTTGTGCGTGTTCCACGCGATCACATCCGGTGGATTGAAGAAGCGGGTCCTCGATGCGGTTCGCATCGACCAGGANACGAACGCATCCCGTCGATGTTCGTAATCCCAGGTCGTGCGTATGAGGCATGCGTCGAGAGCTTCGAAGTCGAACCGCTCGTCGTCCCAGACGGGATGGTGCACGGTCGCCCCGGCGGCCCGCAGGGCGTCCTCGAGCGGGCGGTCGTCGACCTCCCAGTCGGGCAGCTTGGAACAGGTTGCCAGTCCGATGTGCATGGGATCCGATCCGGGCCGGCTTCGGGCACGGCCGGCAATGCCATACTGTAATCGCCCGTGGACCGGGAAACCGGTCGATTACACTCTGATCACCTCCATGGCCGGCCTCACCCACAGTTCCGAGCATCTGCATGAGCACTATCCGGAAGGACGTGCCCGGGCCTGGATCGCATGGAGCATCCCCGCCGTCTTCTTCCTGTACGAGTTCATGATNCGGGTGCTTCCCGCGGTCATCGAAGGGCCGCTGCAGCATGAGCTGAGGACCACCGCAGGCGATCTCGGTCTGAGCATGAGCTTCTACTACTACGCCTACGGTCCGATGCAGCTCGCCGTGGGGGTGCTGCTGGACCGCTTCGGAGCCCGGCTTCCCCTGACCGTCGCGGCGATCGTCTGTGCCGTCGGGGCGGTCTCCTTTGCTCTGGCGAGTTCCCTCTACGGACTCGGAGCGGGCCGGTTTCTGATGGGGTTCGGTTCGGCCTTCGCCTACGTGGGGGCGGTCTACGTCGCCACCATCTGGTTTCCGGGACGACGAGTCGCCCTCATCTCCGGCCTGACCGTGACTCTCGGCATGCTCGGTGCGATTGTGGCCGAATCGACGCTCCAGTTTCTGGTCGACCGCACCAGTTGGCACAACGTCATGTACGGATTCGCCGTCGTCGGTCTGGTCCTTGCGGGGATGCAGTACATGCTGATTCCCCGGAGACCGGCGTGGTTCATGGAGCACGTGCATGCTTCACACGCCCCGGGGCAAGCGGCCCATCCCGGCATGCTTGCATGCCTCAAGCAGGTGCTTCTCAATCGCCAGACGCTGTTGTTGGGATTGGTGACGGGGCTGGTCTACCTTCCCATGGGGACGTTCGCAGCGCTCTGGGGCTTTCGCTATCTGAACACGGTGCTGGGCATCGATGACTCGCAGGCCGGTGGTCTCGTCTCCATCATCTTCGTCGGACTTGCCGTCGGTGGTCCCTGCCTGGGGTGGTTGTCCGATCATCTCGGGCGGCGCGTGGTCTTCTTCCGTATCTTCGCCGCTCTGGGCGTCCTTTCGACCGGTCTGCTGTTGATGCTCGACCCCGGACACGAGGTCATGCTGATCCTGATCCTGCTGCTGGTGGGGCTGGTGGTGAGCGTCATGGTGCTGGCCTTTCCGCTGGCGATGGATCAGAACCCCTGCTACGCCAGGGGGACCGCGCTCACGTTCGTGAACTTCACCCAGATGCTCTTTGCCGGCATCGGTCAATGGGTGGTCGGTGTCCTGCTGGACGTCGAAGCGGGGGGGGCGAAGGACCCGACCTACGGGTCCGGTGACTTTCGGACCGCCTTCGTCCTGCTGCCCATCACCATGCTCGTGGCCTTCCTGCTTTCGCTCTTTCTGCGGGAACCGAAGCGATCCGGGCGGGGCGGCGGGTAAAAAAACCCTCGTAACGACCTGTGTGGGCGTTCTGGACAAGTTTGTCGATTGACTTGATTGGGTTCTCCATCACAATGAAATATGGAGGATTTCCCGTGAAGACACGCCCTGACTGGCTCATTGCCGCCTCACTGCTGCTGCTCTCCGTTCCTGTCGCAGCGCAGGAGATTCGAGAACCCGTTCTGCAGAAGCTGGACACTGTGACCGTGCAGCAGATCGTNCTGCGACCCTCGTTGCTTTCCAGCCGGACGTCTGATGTCGCGGTCGAAGCCGGTGAAGTGGAAGTCCGCACCGCCCCGACCACACTTCGGGGTGCCTGCCCCGATGAAATCCTCACCCATTCCGATTCGGACTGGGGCCCCGGCGAATACATCGTGCAGGCGGGCTTCGCACAAGGCGAGACCGCGGCCGGCTACTACACGGTGGACGCCGACCAGTTTCCGCTCCGGCTGGATCTCTTCGAGGTGCTCTTCGCCACCTCGAATGCAATCGGTCAGACCACGACGCAATGGACGGTCCGGATCTATCGGGGGACCCCGGACACCGGTGGACTGGTCGCGGAGTTCTCCTCCGACGACATCGTCCTGCCGCATCTGGTGATGCCTCCCGGAANCACCGGTACGATCCTTCAGTTTCTGGTGGATCCCCAGGATCCCGAACAGATCTTCATCGATGACGATGGAACGCAGGGATTCACCATCGGAGTCCGCGTCGATCAGCACAACGATCCCGGTTCGCCGTGTCTCGAGGCGCCGAATCAGAACAACAACGCATTTCCGTGCACCGATACCAGTGGTCTGGACGTGTCTTCGGGCAACTGGCTCGATCTCGTCACCGGCCCGTTCTGCCTCTGCGGTCAGGGCTGGCTGAACTTCCAGTCTCTTCCGGTCATCTGTCGTCCCAGCGGTGACTGGGTCATGCGGGCCACGGTCACCCCGCAGGGCTGCGCTCCGGTCACCGGTGCCTGCTGCCGTGGAAACGGCACCTGTACGGACGGCTTCACCGAGGCGGAATGCGATACCGTCGGAGGCAGCTACCAGGGGGATGCGGTGGCGTGTGCCGACGTGGATTGTCCTGCTCCGACGGGTGCTTGCTGCGTGGAGGCCACCGGCGAGTGCATTCAGGTCGACGCCGAGCTCTGCAGCCTGGGTGGCGGTCTGTTCTACGGNTCGGAGTCATGCTCCGACTTCACCTGCTTCCCCGTGGGCTCGTGCTGCCTGCCTGACGGAACCTGTGTGGATGCGGTGAATCCCGAGGTGTGCGAACTGGGGGGCGGCACCTTCCAGGGGGACGGGACGACATGCTCGGCCGCCGACTGCCCGCAGCCCCTCGGGGCCTGCTGCTTCGCGTCGGGTACGTGCACCGAACTCGAGGAGGGCATCTGCCTGGCGTTCGGAGCTCTCTGGCTGGGCATGGACACCACGTGCACTGCCGACGCCTGCGTCACGGAGCCATGTGACGGTGATGTCGACGAAGACGGCATCGTCGGCGTGGACGATCTCCTGCTCGTGATCGGTCAGTGGGCCTGCGGAGGGGTCTGCAGTGCCGATGTCGACGACGATGGATTCGTCGGAGTCGACGATCTGCTCATCGTGATCGGTTCCTGGGGAGGGTGTTCCTGAGTCCGGGATTCAGCGGCGACGACGTCTGCGGAATCCCGCAAGACCAAGCACCGCCATGGTCGCCGGTCCGGGCACACTGGTGACGAAGTAGCTGAGATTGAACTGGGACGATCCGTCTTCGAAGTCACCGGTCGCGGCGACTTCCCACGCGCCACCGTCGAAGGTGATGAACTGGAACAGCATCTCCGGCATCAGCTGATCGAGCCCGAGGTTGACGAAGCTCACGGTGCCGGCATCGCCTTCCTGCATGTTCGACCAGGCGAATCCCTGCGAACTCACACCGCTCTGCCATTCGAACTGGCCGTCGACCATCTGGGTGAGACCGAAATCGAACCAACTGACCGATCCGCCGGCATCGTTGTTCCAATGCCGATCGACTTCGTTCCCGGCGATGCTGTTGAAGCCGAGCGTCGTATCGTTCAGACCTCGGGCGGGAATGGTCGAGCCGTCGAACAGGTTGATCAGAGCGAGTCCGTTGCCGGTGTCGGCCAGCAGAAGTGAAATGTGACCACCGGTCTGGATGCCGTCGGCGGCGAGTTCCTGCTGCATGAACTCGAGGTCATCGGCGGAAAAGATCCCGACGCCGTCATCGAGGGTTCCGAACATGCTTCCGGCCTGGAGTTCGACCTCGATGCCCGGTCCTTGGATCAGGATGCGCGAAGCATCGGCCGACTGCAGTGGGAATCCCACCACGGAGCCGGTCAGCAGGGCGAACAGCCCTGGTGCCATGATCGATCTACGAGGCATCTATCTTCCTTCCGAGGCCCAATCGAGCCCTTGTTCCATCGATACTCTACCCCCAACCGCAGTGATTTCAACGGTTTGCACCACTTCGGGCGTTGTTTTTGGGGTCAAAATGCCGCAAAAGGCGGCCTATCGCTTGGTCACGATGCCAGCATCGGTGACGTCGATGATTCCCCGGTGGTGCTGATCNACCCGGCCGTGGTGGGTATGGAACCACTCGAGTCGCTGAATCTTGTCCGAGGACATGGCCTCCATGGGGGTTTCTCGACCCGGCATCGATCCCCAGATGATCCTGGTGCCCAGATCGGTCACCAGAACCAGTTGCTGGCGGACCCGGAACTCCGTGAGATCGATGGCTGCGATCTGTTCGTACCAGTCCCGGTCCTTGATCGTATCCAGCAGCAGCAGGGCGGCGGCCATGTCGTCTCCCGGCCAGCGCTGGCCTGCGTGTTCGGGCGACCGGTAGTTGGGAGCGATGACCTGCACCAGATGCGATGCGTCGCCGACGCGGTAGCCCCCCGGCAGCACGAATCCTTCGCGGTCCACAAGCAGGCTGCTGCCGTTGTCAAGCACCCGAGCGGACGGCCTCAGGAATCGTCCCTCGATTTCGACCACCTGGTCTCCGGCCCGGCGAACCTGGCGCACTTCGGCGAAGCAGCCCGATGCGATCAGCGCCTCCCTCGCGTTGATCAATGCGGTCCGATCGAGCGGGGTATTCAGGAGCCAGGGGGCGACGATGTCGGTCAGGTGCTGATGGAGCGAATCGCCGATCCAGGTTGGTGCATCGACGAAGCGGATGGTGACCGATTCGACCGGAGGGTGTGCGGTGGCCCGGAGGGGATTCCTGGCCAGCATCAGGATCACGACGAGCGCGCACCCGACNACCAGGACGCCGAACCACGAGGTCATGGACCGGTGGCTGAATCGGCCGGCCATGGCCTGAAGCACGTATGAAATGCGGTCGATCACTGATTGCATGTGCAGCCGTCCTCGGAGGGTAGTTCTGGCATCGGCCAAGAAGGGCTCTTTCCTTCATTCCGCGGACGTGGGATGGCCAATCGGTGTCAGGAGCGGGCCTCCTGCCCGCGGGCGTGCGCCNTGAGCACGAGTTCGCGGCAGAGGTGCTCCATGGGCTGTCCGGCGGCTGCGGCCGCCATGGGCAGGAGCGAATGATCGGTGAATCCGGGCATGGTATTCACCTCCAGCATCCATGGAATCTCATCATCGGCGATGAAGTCCACGCGATAGAGGTCCCTGCACCCGAGGGATCTTCCGAGAGCCAAGGCGTGATGCCGGCAGGTGTCCGCCAGACGTGGAGGCAGATCGGGTTCGATCACGTACCGGGTGTCGTCGCGGTTGTACTTGGCCTCGTAGTCGTAGATCCCCCCGGCGGGAATGATCTCGACCAGCGGCAGGGCAGAGGTTCCGACCACGCCGACGGTGAGTTCGCGTCCGGTGATGCATGATTCGGCCAGCATCCGGTCGTAGCGTCCGAGCATCGAACTGATCCGAGCATCGAGTCCGGTGTCGTCACGGTGGATCCAAAGATCGATGCTCGACCCCTCTGCAGGCGGCTTCAGGACCAGCGGGGGAGGGAGCGTGCGCGTGGTGCTGCCATCCAGGACCTGCCAGGACGGAGTCGGAATGCCGAGATCCACGGCCACATCCTTGGTACGGATCTTGTCCATGGCGATNCCCGCCGCATCGCTGCCCGAGCCCACGAACGGCACACCGATCTGCTCCAGTTCCCGCTGGATTCCGCCTCCTTCGCCCCACGGTCCGTGNAGGACGGGAAAGAAGACGTCGGCCCGATGTTGTGCCAGTTCGGAGGCGTCCGGCTTGTCGATCACCATGGCTTCGACGACGAATCGTTCGGTCCGTCGCAACGCGGCCGTCACCGCCTCCCCGGACGCGAGACTGACCGCGTGCTCCTGGTCGGGGCCGCCCATGAGCACCGTCACCCGCAGTGGTGCGTTCGTCGTCATTCCGCANGGGCTCCCGTTCGTTCCCAGACCACCACCTCCGGTACGAGTTGAATGCCGTGGTGGTCGAGGACTCGCTTGCGGATCTCGGTCATGAGTCGCCGGACGTGCTGGGCCGTCGCATGGGGAGTGGTGGTGATGAAGTTCGCATGCTGTGTGCTCACGGTGGCACCTCCCTCCGTGAGCCCCTTGAGCCCGGCGGTGTCGATCAGACGTCCGGCCGGAACCCGGACACCTTCGGCGCCGACGGGATTGCGGAAGGAGCAGCCCGCCGACTTGTCCGCCATCGGCTGCGAAGCTCTCTTGGCGGCCATGATCTCAAGCACGGTCTTCCGGACGGAGACCGGATCGCTGGGCTCCAGGTTGAAGGTCGCCGAGAGCACGATGCAGTCCGGGAGGTTCGACTGCCGATAGGCGAACTCCAGATCGGATCGATGGTACGAAAGCAGTTCGCCGTCCATCGTGCAGCACTGGACGGTTTCAAGGCAGTCGGCGATGGATCCGTAGCTGCCCCCGGCATTCATGCGGATGGCGCCGCCGATGGAACCAGGAATGCCCGTCATCTGTTCCATGCCCGTCAGTCCCTGCCGACACACTTCGTTGACGGTGGTGAAGATGTCGGCGCCCGCTCCGGCGTGCAGTCGTTCGATCTCGCCCCGACGGTTGAACCGATGGGTGCAGAAGATCCTGTCGCTCAGGAGCAGCACGACGCCGTCCACGCCCTCGTCGTCGACGAGCAGGTTGGCACCCTTGCCGAGGATCCGGATGGGAACACCCGTCTCGGAGCATCGTCTCACCAGCTTCGCCAGAGACTCCTCGTCGTGGGGTCGGATCAGCAGATCGGCCCGGCCCCCGATGCCGAACCAGGTCATGGCCCCGATCGGGGCGTCGGGCGTGGCGGTGACGTTGAGGTCGCCGAACAGTTCCCATCGCGGCGGACGTGTCATGACGGGGAACGTTCCAGGTAGTCCCGGGCAATGGTCCAGACCGGGCCGGCCCCCATGATGACCAACAGGTCGCCTGCGGCCAGATCCTCCTCCAGGAGGTCCACGATGCCCGCAAATGATTCCACATGCCTGGCCTCGGTCCCGCGGTCCTGCAGTCGTCGTACGAGATCGACGGCGCTGACCCGCTGCTTTTCGGCTTCCGAATCGCGTACGAAGTAGATCGGAGGCACGATCACCTGATCGGCCTGGGCAAAGCTTTCGGCGAACTGCTCGAGGAGAAATCGTGTTCTGCTGTGCTGATGGGGCTGGAAGACGCAGATCAGTCGATCCGGCTGTTCTTCNGCCCGCAGCGCTTTCAGGGTGCGTTCGATCTCCGTGGGGTGATGACCGTAGTCGTCGTACACCGTCACGACGCCCCCTTCCACGCCGCGGTCGCCCAGTCGCTGGGTTCGGCGGTCGAGCCCGCCGAACGCGGCCATGGCCTCCGCCGCCTCCTCCCACTCGGCTCCCAACTGATGGGCGAGGATGACCGCGGCNGCCGCATTGAGTGCATTGTGNGCCCCGGCCATGGGGTTGGTCCATTGGATGGTCCACATGCCGTCCCGGAGGATTCCGGTTCGTCGCACCGCCTGGTCCCACACGACCTGGTAGTCCGCTTCGGGATGGAATCCAAAGGTGGCGACGTGGCATTGCAGGGGGGGGGTGATCTGATGGCGATGGGCTTCGTCGTGGGAGATGAGCAGGCTGCCGCCCTCCTCCGCGGGTGGGATCATCAACGCAAAGTCGCGAAACGCCTCGATGATGCTCTCGAGGGAACCGTAGATGTCGAGGTGATCCTCTTCGATGTTGTTGATCAGGGCGACGGTCGGTCGGTGGTTGTGGAAGGATCGATTGAACTCGCACGCTTCGCTGACCAGGATGCCCGGGTCACCGGCCAGCGGTCCTCCTTGGGGAATCCGGGAGGCCCCGATGCGGCTGCCGCCTCCGATCTGATCGCAGTTGGCACCGATGATGAATCCCGGATCGAACCCACAAGTGATCAGGATGTGGCAGAGCATGGCCGCGGTGGTGCTCTTGCCGTGCGTCCCGGCGATGCAGAGTGCGGTGCGGCCGTGCTGCACCATTCCGAGGCCTTCGGCGTAGGTCTTGATGCGCACACCACGCTGCTCGGCCGCCAGCACCTCCGGATGATCCGGCGCAATGGCGGCAGAGATGACCATCAGATCGATGTCGTCGGGTACTTCGGTCCCGTCCTGGTTGGTTCGCACCGGAATTCCGGAGGCCAGAAGCGATTCGGTGATCGGGGAGGAGACCGGATCGGATCCGGTGGCCTGAATGCCCATGGATTGGAGCATTCTGGCCAGTCCGGACATGCCGCATCCGCCGATGCCCACGAAATCGACCCTCCGCACCCCCTGAAGTGGATCGCTCGGCCGCGGTGATCCCTGGCACGTTTCAGCCATGCCGTGGTTCGTTGGAGCGGAGTCGGTCATCTCTACATTCTATCGCCGTCCGTTGCGGCATTACTGGACATTTCAGAGGTGCCGGTGGGGCGGGTACACTGTCCAGCGATGTCGGATGCCCCGCACGAACTTCACGCTCAGGTTCTTCTCGTCGATGACGAGGTGGATCACGCCGAGGTCATGGCCGAAGCCCTGCGGCGGGTCGGCCACGTCTGCACCATCGTCGACGGAGCGACCGCCGCGGAGGAGGAGCTTCGATTCGGCAACTTCGATGTCATCGTGACCGATCTCTGCATGGAGTCGGACACCTCCGGGCTGGATGTCCTGGCAATGGCCAGAGAGCACCAGCCCGACGCCGAGACCATCATGGTCACGGCGCACGGAGAGGTTGCAACGGCCAAGGCGGCTCTCCAGGGAGGAGCCTACGACTTCATCGAGAAGCCGCTGGATCTGGAGGTCTTCCGCAATCTCGTGAATCGGGCCTGCGAGACGGTCCATCTGCGGCATCACAACACCCAGCTGCGTGGAAAGGTCGATTCCGCCTTCGGATTCGAAGGGATCATNGGAGAATCGTCCGGCATCCGAAAGGTCGTGCAGGTCATCCGACAGGTGGCCCCGAGCACGATTCCCATACTGATCACGGGGGAGTCCGGAACCGGCAAGGAGCTGATCGCCCGGGCGATCCACAACCAGTCGAAACGGTCGGATCACCGCTATGTGACCTTCAATTGCGCCGGGCAGAGCGAATCGCTGCTGGAGGATCAGCTGTTCGGCCACGTGAAGGGAGCGTTCACCGGAGCGGAAAAGGATCGCGAGGGCGTCTTCGAATATGCCGACAAGGGCACCTTGTTCCTTGACGAAATCGGTGACATGCCCATGACCATGCAGGCGAAGCTTCTTCGTGTGCTGGAGACGGGGGACGTGACCCGGCTGGGCACCAATACGGAACGATCCACGGACGTTCGTTTCATCAGCGCCACCAATCGTGATCTCAAGCATTTCATCGACGACGAGCGGTTTCGCGAGGATCTCTACTTCCGCATCAACGGGGCCGAGATCCACATCCCGCCCTTGCGCGAGCGTCGCGAGGACATTCCGCTGCTGGTCAATCATGCGGCCGGACGGTTTGCCGCGGAACTGGAACGGGCGGCTCCCACGTTCAGTGAGCCGGCCATGCTNCGGCTTGTCGCCTACAACTGGCCGGGAAACGTCCGCCAGCTCTTNAACATCGTCCAGAAGATGGTCGTCATGAGCACCGGACCGACGATCGAGGCCGCGGACGTGCCCGATGAGATCCGCATGAGCGATCAGGATGAGCATCTGCATCTGGGCAGTCTGGCCGGGGTCGGGCTCGATCGGCTGGAGAAGGAAGCCATCCGACAGACCCTCCAGATGACGGGCGGCAATCGGGAGCAGGCCGCCGAAATGCTCGGAATCGGCGAGCGGACGCTCTACCGGAAGTTGAAGGAATACGGACTGAAATGATCCCGGGGGCCATGCGGAGCCTATTCTGCTAAAGTGTACTCAGTGACGGATCGCATCTGGCCGCTCTGCGGTCTGCCATGTGGACCAAGGATGGGAGTCCGCTTGACCAGTCCTCCTCCAACCGATTCTCCGGTGGCCGAGATGCCAAAGGTGTCTTCCGCCACGGTGGCCAGTGGACCGGTCTCCTCCCCGGTCCCGATTCCGGTGCCCGTCGAGGCGCCCGGGACCAAGCCGGTGCTGCCGCTGCCGGATGCGGTCATCAAGGGCAGCATCAACTGGCCCTACGCCATCTCGATCATCGGTGTGCATCTGCTCGCCTTGTTGGCCATCCTGCCGTGGGCATTCAGTTGGACCGGTCTGGTGGTCATGGTCATCGGAGTGCACGTCTTCGGCCAGGCCATCAACCTGCTCTACCACCGGGTGCTCACGCATCGCAGCTGTGTGCTTCCGAAGTGGTTGGAGCATGGATTCACCGTCATGGCGCTGTGCTGCCTCGAGGATACGCCGGCCAAGTGGGTGGCAACCCATCGCTATCACCATCTGCATGCCGATGAGCACGAGGATCCCCACAGNCCGCTGGTGAACTTCCTCTGGGGCCACATCGGCTGGCTACTGGTCGAAAACAAGCGGACCCACAACATCGACACCTACCGGAAGTACGCCAGTGACATCCTCAAGGACCCCTTCTACATGAAACTGGAGAAGAGCTATCTCTGGGTCTGGATCTACGTCGCCCACGCCGCGTTGTACTTCGCGGTCGGCTACGGCCTCGGATGGGTCATCGACGGTACGGCTGCCGGCGCACTGCAGTTCGGATTCAGCATCTTCGTCTGGGGAGCGATCGTGCGTACGGTTGTCGTCTGGCACATCACCTGGTCCGTGAACTCACTGTCGCATCTGTTCGGCTACAAGAATCACGATACCGACGATCACAGCACCAACAACTGGCTGGTCGCCCTGCTGACTGTCGGTGAGGGATGGCACAACAATCATCATCACGACCCTGCGAGTGCCAGCAACCAGCATCGGTGGTGGGAGTTCGACATCACCTACTACGAGATCAAGCTGCTTGAAAAGCTCGGTCTGGCGAAGAAGGTGATCCCTCCCCAATCGAAGCGTCGTGCCATGGCGAAGGCCCGCCGGCGTGCCCACGGCACGGACTGAGGGTGTTCCCGCCCCGCGGACCGATCCCGACCGGGCTGCCCACCGGCAAGGAAACCCTTGATCCCTCTTTGCCAGTCATTACACTGGTCTTCATCAGGGGAGGTTGTCCATGAGGATTTCGGCTGGATTGTTGGCTTCCTGCTTCGTTTCGGCGGCGGCGTCCGCCGGCGCGGACGTCGGTTCCTGGTCGGTCGACTTCTCGACGACCGGCCAGCCGATCAGCTGGACCAGTCCGGACGGAGTCCGCACCGACGGTCAGACCTACGACGTCCGATTCGAGATTGAATCGATCGGGGTCGTGGTGTCGTACATCGGCATCGAATTCGGTCCCATCGACGTGACGGATCAGCTGGGCGGCGATGCGGTGCAGCAGGCCAGTGCCGATGGCCCCTGTCCGATCGACTTCGGTGGCAGCAGCGTGCGGGAACCGGCGGCACCGGAGCCCGTGACGATCGCGTTCGATGTCCAGTTGCAGGTCGACGAGCAGGGCCGTGCCACCTATGACATGACGAATGTCGTGCTGGGGACCGCCACCTACAACATCGGATTTCCCTTCGGCAACGTGACCGTGGACCTCGAGGAAGTCTCCATACTCGGACAGTTCGATGTGGAAGTGATCGGAACCAGTTGCGCGGCGGACATCGACGGCAGCGGGGTCGTCGGCGTCGACGATCTGCTTGCTCTCATCGGCGATTGGGGTCTGTGCCCCGCCTGTGCAACCGATCTCAATCTCGACGGAATCGTCGGCGTTGACGATCTGCTCGAGTTGATCGGAGCCTGGGGGACCTGCGGCTGATTCAGCGATGGATTCGCACGAATCCGGTTCCGGCTCGCACCGTCATCCGTACATGTTCCTCATTGCATGACAGCAGGTAGGCCGGATCCGCGGCCGGGTTGGCCAGTCCTCCCAGCGCGTCGAAGAGCAGCATTCCGTCCTGCAGACGCTCGACGCGTGCGGACACGCCGGCTGCGAACGAGGCACGCCCCTCACCGAACGTCACCCGGTAGGGCTCTTCGGAGTCTTCGCGAACGATGGGAATTCGGGGCGATTCGCTTCGTGCCAGCCAGTAGCCGCTGCCGTCCGAAGCGAGCACCACGCCGATGGTGGCATCGGGGTTGGCGATGGAATGGACCTGGGCGTATTCGATGTCGCTGCGTAGCAGTCTGGCCGCCGCATCGGTCCGCNACGACGCGTCGGATCCCCACGATGGCACCACCAGCATGGTCGCCAGTGCNAGGATGCCCAGCACCATCATGAGTTCGATCATTCCNACTCCACGTCTCATGGCGTCGCCTCCTGCATGCTGACCATGGATTCGAATCCCAGGGTGTCGAATCCGTGGGTCAGCAGCCGGCATTCGATGGGAATCGGACGAGGTGTCGGTCGGGAACTCCAATGTCTGGCACGCCTTCGCTGCTGACGTCCGGTTCGACGCTGCGAACGTCTGGTTTCGTGGATGCGTGATCGTCCAAGATCGAGCAGTTCCTCGACGAAGGCGTTCGGAAGCCGTTTGGCGAGTTGACGTCGCTGGCGGGCCGACAGCACGTCGCGAACGAGCCTGCCCGCTCGAGGAAGACTCAACCCATCGTCGAGTCCGTGGTCGTACAGCACGCATGTGGAATCGTTCAGTGAGATGCTGTTCGCCGCGATTCGTCCCTTGATGACGGATTCGTCCTCCAGAACGAGATCGACCCCGCGTCCCTCGACGCATCCCGTGATGCTCGAGGATCCGCGGATCAGCCACGGATGCGCCGTGTCGCCGTCGCTGCCGCTTGAAAGCATGATCCGATCCGGGCTGATCCACCGGTTCGATCCGCCGATCGAGGCATCGTCCATGACAGCNCCTTTCTNGACCACCATGTGCAGGGTGGNTCCCGGAAGCAGATCGATGGCGGCACCATCCATGGTCAGGTGTCCACCGACTTCGATGCGTGCAGCACCTTCGATGACCAGCGTCGCCCCCTCGCTCAGGTGCAGATCGCCGTCGATTCGCAGCGGAGCCGATTCGGTGACGTGCAGTCTGGCTCCCGGTGCGATCCGCAATCCATCCGCGGGAGCGGAACGAGCCGAGAATCGACGCCGAGTGGACATCCGGGAAGACGCTGCCGGTGGGAGCGATTCCCGAGTTCCAGCCAGGGACATGGCCCAGGGGAGTTCCACGGAATCGATGTTGAAGCCGGTGTCGTTCACCAGCAGGGCGGGGGAATGCGATGCACTGTGGTAGACGGTCGCGTCGATCGCGGCGGCGTCGTCGTCGATGCTGATGCTTCGTGACCGGTCGGAGGCGGTTCCCATCGCGAGTCGGCGGCCCAGGGCGCTCGCAGGTGCCTCGTTCCATCTCGCGATGGTGGCCCGGTCGTTGAGTTCGATCGTGGACAGCGAGAAGAGTGCGAACCCGGAGACATCCGTCTGGATGCCATCGCTGCCGGTGTCCTTCAGCAGCGAAACATAGGCGGCCACGCTCTGCGAGATCGATCCCACGGTGGCGGTGGCGATGACATGAACCTCCATGCAGTCGGCGGCGGGCGGCTGGTTCGTGGTGGGATCGACCAACACCAGATCGATGGTTCCGTTGCCCATGGGCATCGCGTCGAACAGGACACCGTCGACGTGTGCGGTCCGCCATGCGGATTCGGTCTGCATCACCGAGATCGCCAGATCGAGTCCGCTGGAGGCGACGGATCTGGCTTCGGCCGTGGCCACCACGTTCCGACCCACCAGGCTCGCATTGTCCTGGCTGGCCAGCCAGCCGATGGCCAGCGTCGTCGCGGTGGCCATGGTGACCAGCACCAGCAGAAGTGCGATGCCGCGGTCGGGTCGTGATGGTCGGTGATTCGGTTTCATCGTTCGGGGGGAGTGTGCATCCGGATCGACTCGGTGAGTCGCACTTCGACGGGGTCCGTGGACGTACGCATGTGCAGGGTCGCCTCAACAAGGCGTGATTCGTGGTCGACCCCGGATTCCGTCTCGAACGCCAGATGGGACACGTCTTCGGCCAGCGGCACGGAAGCCAGCAGGCCTCTGGACCGGAACGATTCGCGTATCGACATCCAGTCCGACCCCGACGCATGCTCGGTGTCCGTGATGGCGACGGCGGTCTGCGACCAATCATCGGGGAAGTTGATGAAATCGACGCTCACGCGATCGAGATTCNTGTCGAGTCGAATCCACCGGAGTTCCGAGGCGTGGACCGAGTCGCTGTCGCGCGCATCGTCGAACCAGAGCACGAGCCGATCCCGGTCCGTTTCCAGCACGCATCGGGCGGGAGCGATGTAGGCGGACAGACGGGCCTGGGCCGTGCTGGATCTGACGAGGACCGACCGCAGGTCGAACTGCATGGTGGCATCGGATCCCAGTACCGACATCATGGTTGCGATGCCCGTACCCACCATGGCCGTGATCGAGATGGCCAGAATCGTTTCGACCAGGGTGAACCCCCGGCGGAATGTCGATCGTGTCGGTCTGTTCATGCCTGCGGCTCCGGAATGAAACGGATGAGCCGGGTGAGAATGCGTCCGGTGGCGTCATAGCTCTCGACGGTGACGGTGTAGCCGTNGACGAGTACCTGAAGATGATCGATGGCGTGTTCCTCGCGGGCGATGAGCACGCGTCGGCCGATCATGCTGAAGATCGCCGGCATGTCGGCGTCGTCCACCATCGCGCCCGGTGCCTCGTCCCATCCGTTCCAATCGGCAAGGGATCCGTATTCGTCCGAACTGACCCGGGCCATCAGTTGCTCCGCGGCCAGGCTGGCCGTCACCAGCCCCTGGGCTTCACGTGCGTGCTGGTGCCCGGCGGACAGGGCGGAAAGAACCGCGGTGACGACCGTCAGCAGCAGCGCGGAGGCGATCAGGGCCTCGATGAGGGTGATGCCTCTTCGCATTCGGGGTACGGAAGAAGGTCTTCGGTACCCTCGGAGCCGGATCGGATGGGGCGGGACACGTACCATGAAGCGGGCAATTCTCCTTGTGGCCACGGGGGATGAGCGGGTGGATCCGGCCACGGGGATGCACCACTGCCTACAACGTCGAATTGACGGAGGTCGCTCTTTGGTGGTGAAGAGGGCCCGGAACTGAAAAGAACAGGTCGAGCCGATCCAGGCCGTACGGGTTGCCCAGATTCTCAATGTCGGGTCCGATAGGTCGATAGAGAGGGGTCTTCCGCCTCGGGTGGCGGTCCGGCCGGTTCAGATGGGATACTGTTGCCCCATGCCTCTGCGGCTCTATCGCTACATCCTCTTCGAGATGATTCGAGTCATCCTCATCACCACCGGGGTGCTGGTGACCGTCATCGCATTCGGGGCCGTCATCAAGCCTCTGGCTGGCGAGTCGCTCCTGACGGCCGGTCAGGCCGTCAAATACGTCTTTCTGGCCATGGTACCGATGCTGCAGTACGCATTGCCGTTTGCGGCTGGTTTCGGCAGCACCCTCGCCCTGCACCGGTTCACGAATGACAACGAGGTGCTCGCCATGGCGGTGGTCGGTCTCAGCTACCGGGCCATCCTCGCCCCGGTGGTCGCGTTCGGAGTTCTGCTGACCCTGCTCATGATCGTTCTGACCCAGTCGATCATTCCGCAGTTCTACGGCATGATGGCCCGGACGCTGGCCGGCGACGTCACGGCCATGATCGCCCACTCCGTCGAAAAGGGGGTTCCATTCGAGTTCGAGGGGATGCAGATCCTCGCCGAGCACGTGGAGATCTACGACTCGCCGCAGGATACCGGTGCGGACGAGCGTCTGCGTCTCCGGAAGATGATTGCGGCCCAGCTCGATAGCGAGGGAAGGGCGGTCACCGATGTCACGGCCGCCGATGCGGTCATCGACATCTATCGCCGACCGGGGGTCATTCTCCTGAAGCTGGCGATGGAGGACGCAGTGTCCTACGACGGGACCACGGGGGACCTGCGGGGATTTCCGCGGCTGGAACCGACGCACGCGATCCCGATTCCCAGTCCCGAGATGGGCGAGCCTGGCGCCATGACCTTCAGCGAACTGCTGCATGTGAGCGATCATCCGGATGCGTATCCGCAGGTTGATCGAATTCGCGAATCGATCGCGCGGATTCTTGATGACGTCGCCTTGTCCGAACAGCTCAACGAGGCCGTCGGCGAAAACGGATTCATTCGTTTCGATCAGCCCGGTCCGATGGATCGCTCCTACGTGGTCGAGGCGGACCAGGTCGTGAACAACCTGTTCAGAAACTCTGATCGATCTCCGGTTGAGATCATCGAAGAAAGCGGTGGGGTTCCGAACAGGAGATTCGTCTGCAACGTGGCACGTCTTGTTTCACTGCCGGCCACGGGCCTCCAGGGCAAGCAGTTCAACCTCGAGCTTCTCGATCTGGTGGTCGAGGATCTTCCCACGCCTCTTCGGTCGAATGCCCGGGAGCGGATTCTGGTACCCGGGGTGCAGGTACCGTTGGTCGACGACGCTGAGTACAGTTCCATGTCGCTCGATGAGATTACCGCGGTTGCCGAAGCCGTCGAGCCGAAGTCGAGATCCTTGAAGCAACGCCTCGCGTACCTCGATTCGAAGATCTCCGGATTGCAACGGCAGGTGATCAGCCGACTCAATCGCCGCTATGCACTGTCCGTCACCGCGTGCCTGCTTCTGGTCCTGGGGGCGGTGCTTGCGATGTTGATGCGTCATGCCCTGCCGCTGTCCGTGTACCTGTGGGCGTTTCTTCCCGCCTTGTTGGATCTGGTGCTGATTTCCAGCGGAAGCAGCATGATTCGTTCCGGAAGCGTCGGGGTTGGTCTGGTCATCATGTGGTCCGGCAACGGCCTTCTGATCGGCATGATTTTGGTGTGCTTTGCCCGTCTTTCTCGGCATTAGGAAATAGGTTTCAGGTTCATACGCGTGCAGATTCTCGATCGATACATTGTGGTACGGGTCCTGGTGAACTTCATCATCCTGTTCCTGTTGCTGTATCTCTTCGCCGCGACGATCGATGTGATCCTGAATCTGGAGCGTTTCGACGAAGTGGCCCGGGCCCGTCTTTCCGAGGATGCAGGCCTTCTGCGTCGAATCGTCACCTCACTGCTTCTGGCCTTCAACTTCCACGGTCCCCAGTTCTTCCAGTTCTACGCCTACCTGCACGGCCTGGTGGCGATCGGGGCCGTCGGATTCACCTTGTCGCAGATGAGTCGCCATCGCGAACTGGTCGCGATGCTCGCGGCCGGCCGAAGCCTCTTTCGGGCCTCGGCTCCGATCATCGGGGTTGTGTTCGTGCTGGGGTTGCTTCAGGTGGTCAATCAGGAGCTCGTGCTGCCGCGACTCGCGCCGTTGCTGCTCCGAGGCCACGATCAGATCGGCATGGAAGGAACCTCTGCGTTTCCGGTTCCCTTCACCACCGATTCGCAGCAGCGTCTACTGCAGTCACCCGCGTTCGATCCGACGCTGGAGACGCTCGCGACCCCATCCATCATCGTTCGCGACGAACGGGGGCGGACCGTGGAACGAATTCGTGCGGCATCGGCGAGCTGGGATGAAACCCAGGGTGCATGGATGCTGGAAAAAGGCACCGTGGTGCGTATTCGGCACGGCGCTTCGGACTCCACGACGGCATCCCGTCCCGAGCCCGTCGATCGCTACGAGACCGATCTCTCCCCCGATCTACTGACGGTACGTCGCTTCGGTCAGTACACCGGCATGCTCAGTTCGTGGCAGATCGGAAGTCTGCTCGAAAGCCCCGATGTGGAGGAGGCGGATACGCTTCGCCGCAGCCGGTACGCACGATGGGCAACCATCTTGGTGAACATACTCGTCATGCTGATCGCATTGCCGTTCTTCATGCATCGCGAGCCGACGAACCTGCTCGCGCGAAGCCTGCTCTGTGCAGTCGTGGTGGTCCCGCTCTATCTCGTGGTCGCCACCTTCATGCTGGTGCCGCTGCCGGGCATTTCGCCCGCCCTAGGTGCATTCCTGCCCGTGATCGTGTTGCTGCCCGTTTCACTTGCCCGCTTCGGTTGGATTCGGAGCTGATCGAATCAACGGTCGGTGGCGGATTGATCGACGGACCAGGCTCTTCGAAGTTCAGGATCCAGAATTCGAAGCCGCGGGCGTTCGCCCAGCTTGCCGGCGAGTTCCGCCATCTTGATCCGTTCCTGACTGAGTCGGGCCGACTCTTCCAGCTGCTCCCGGACGGTCCCGAACGCAACACCGTCCGAAGGAAGGATCTCCTCGACGCGGGCGATGGCGTAGCGGTCCTCGAGAAACACCACACCGGTGAGTTCGCCCGCCTTCAGGGGAGCCAGCTCGGTGCGCAGGGCCTGCGGCCATGAAGGATCCTCGAGGCTGAAGGACTCCATGAGGCCCCCCCGGTCCCGACTGGAATCCATTGAATGGGCCACAGCGATGTCCGCAAAGGATTCGCCCTGTTGGGTCCGGGAGAGGTGCTCCTGGGCCTCCTGAAGCGTGGGCACCACGTGGATCCGAATGACGTGCCGAGGTCCATGTTCCAGCCGGTAGAGTCGCTGGACCGTCTCGGGATCGACCCTGACATCGGGTTCGACCAGCTTTCGCAGGGCGGCATTGCGCCACAGAAGGGCCTGGTAGCGATGGGGGCCGAGGCCTTCGTTTCGTCGCAGCGTCTGCAGCACCATCAGGGCGGTGTCACGATCATCCGAGAACCGGTCCAGCAGTCGGCTCTCCTCCGCCTCGGTGTCCGCGGCAGAGATTCGTATCTCTCGCTCCTGCAGAGCGTTGCGGAGTTCGAGCTCGAGTCGGAGTTCACGGAGGGTTTCCGCTCCGGACTGTTCGAGCATGCGGGCCTTCAGATCCGACAGCGTGACCGGTTCGTCGTCAATCATCGCCACGGGCCGTTCCGCGGCCCTGGACGGCTCGGCAGGAGGGGGCTGGGCCGACGGGGCGGTCGATTGCCCCGGGGCCTGGTCGGGCACGCGGGGGGGGTAGGTGGACATGCATCCACCGCACATGGCAATGCAGGTGACCAGAAGGATCGAAGGCCGGATGGGGAGCCGCATGCCTACAGGGGACCGCGCCGGAGTGGGGCTGTCAAGCCCGTGGTCCATGCCCTCGCAACTGGCACGGGATGTGCAACGGTCTGGGTGGACACGGAAATCGGACAGGAGGTCCCCCAGTGAAACAGATCTTGAGCGGGTTGTTGCTCCCGGTGATGGTCTCCATCCTTGCGCTGAGCGCAAAATCAGCCGCAGGAACGACCGTCCAGGACCTCGTACGGATGAAGGGGCAGGATCGGGTCTTCCTGCAGGGGCTTGGATTGGTCGTCGGTCTGTCCGGCACCGGGGACAGTTCGAAGGAGTCCTGGATCGCCGCCAAGCCCTATGCCATGCTTCTGGAGAATCTGGGAGATCCGGTCTCCAGTCTGGACCAACTGAAGAAGGCGGATGCATTCGCCCTCGTCTACGTGTCCATGGAGGTGCCGGCCTACGGGGCATTGGACGGAGATCGGATCGACATCCAGGTCGAGACCCTGTTCAACGCCACCAGTCTCGAGGGGGGGCGACTCGTGTTCTCGCCGCTGCGGCTTCCCGCTCCGCATGCCGCGAATCCACCCATCATGGCCTTCGCCCAGGGGGCAATCGTGCTCGAAGGCGACGACAAGACGAGTGGACGCGTTCGCGACGGCGGACAGATGATCCGGGACATCAAGAGCAATCCTGTCTTCAACGGACGTGTCGAACTGGTGCTGAAGGATCAGTACGCGGGGTATCCGATGGCGGCCCGGTTGGCGGACATCGTCAACAGCACCTTCGAGTTCAGCGGTGTGGATCGGCTGGCCGCGGCTGAAAACGCAAAGTCGGTCCATGTCCTTGTCCCGACCGCCAATCGGACCGATCCCGCGCCGTTCATCGCGGCTCTGCTCAGTACCCCGGTCGATCCCAGCCTCATCGAAGTGGGGGCACGCATCGTCATCAACGAACGGACGGGCACGATCCTGGTGACAGAGGACGTGGAGATCGGTCCCGTGGCGGTGTCGCACGATGGATTGACGGTCACGAGCATCACACCCGAATACGAACTTTTGGGACTGGAGCAGTCGGCCGCGCCATCGCAGTCGGCGTGGATCGGACTGGATGCCCGCAAGAACATCCAGGGACGTCCGATGCATCTGAACTCGCTGCTGGAAGCACTGCGACGATTCAACGTTCCGGTGAAGGATCAGATCGAGATCATCCACGAACTCAAGCGAAGCGGTGCACTGCACGCGGAGATCATCAGCGAATGAACGTGGGCGATCTCCAATCGATGCTTTCCGTCGAACACAGTCCCATGATGGGGCTCGGGGGCACGGCGTCCGGCGCCCCGGATTCGCCATCCTTCGCCGCCCTGCTCGAGCAGGAATCGACGGTACGGGATGCGGCCCAGAAGCTGGTCTCGTCATCTCTGGTGCTCCCGATTCTGGCCTCGATTCGGGACGGCGGGCAGTTCATGCAGGAGCCCTTCAAGCCGGGCGTGGTGGAGCGGAGGTTCGGACCGCTGCTCGATCAGGCGCTGGCCGACGAGATCACCACCTCGTCGCGGTTCGACCTGGTCGATTCGATCGTCGAACAGTTCACGCGTGACGTGGCTGCCCCGAAGGTGGAGGTCGACGCATGACCGGGCGGGATCCTCGCAGACTGTACGAATCGCTCCTGCAGAATCTGGAATCCCAGGAGCTGGCGCACGAAACGATGCTTCGGGTCATCGACGAAAGCGAGTCGGCACTGCGTGATGGAAAGATGGACGTGTTCGTGGAGGCCTGCCGACGTCAGCAGGGATGTGCATTGGGGATGCAGCGTCTGGAATCGGAGCGGGAAGCGATCGTGAACTCGTGGGCCGACGTCGGAGGTGATCCGACCATCGAGGGAATCATCCGATCCGCGCCAAGGGAGCTCGGAGATCGTCTGCGGGATTCGATCGATCGACTTCGTCCGCTCGTCAGGTTGACCAGACAGCGATGCACCGTGATCCGCAACGCGGTGGCTTCGTTGACGCGACATCTCGGTGGTCTGATGCAGGGTGTGCATGGCGTGCTGGGACGTCCCGGGACCTACGGTCGTCTCGGCATGATGGCGAGGGAGAACCAGCTCGAATTCAACGTGGATCTGCAGTCATGAGGACGCGATCCGGGAGGCAGCGATGAGTTACCACAGTGCTTTCGAAATCGGACGCTCGGCGTTGTTCGCCTCGCAGGCCGCGATCCAGATCGCCGGTCACAACATGGCCAATGCATCTACGCCGGGGTTCCATCGGCGTTCCATCCAGCTGCTCCCGGCGCAGGGGGGCGTGATCGGAACCCGCATGTACATGGGCAACGGCGTCTCGATCGGAACCATCAACCGCGAGATCGACCTGGCGCTGCAGGCCCGCTATCGGTCCTCGATCAGTCGCGAAGCCTCGCTTGCGATCGATCAGCAGTTCCTGGTCGCGCTCGAAACGCTCCAGAACGAACTCGGTGAAGGAAGTCTGTCCTCCGCGATCGACTCGTTTTTCGGCAGCTTCTCGGAACTGGCCAACACGCCGTCCGACACCGCGTTGCGGACCATCGCCCTGCAGCAGGGGGAAGTGCTCGCAGCCCGCATCAGCGAACTCGCCGCGGGGTACGACGGGCTTGCTTCTGAAATCACATCCGGCATCGAGAACACGGTCGACGCCGCCAACGAACTGCTGGAGCAGATCGCGGTGCTCAACGGGCAGATCGGCACCTACGAGGGCATGGGTGACGAGGCCAGCGAGCTTCGTGATCAGCGTGATCTCATGGTGGACCAGCTTTCCCAGCTCATCGACGTCACTGCGGTGGAAGCTGCGGGTGGCATGATCGAGCTGCGGGTGGGATCGATTCCCATTCTGGTCGGTGACAGTTCCCGCGGTCTCCAGACCCATCGGGAGATCGATGCGGACGGGGTCGTCGGTCTCTCCGTGCAGGTCGCTCAGGATGGATCACAGCTCGAGGTGACCGGCGGCTCGATGCATGGTCTGCTGACGCAGTACGGGGAGACGGTGGCGCCGGCCCGGGAAACCCTCGATACGATCGCGTTCGCCCTGATCCACGAAGTAAATCGACTCCATTCGCAGGGCCAGGGGGAGCGGGGGTGGGCACGGCTCGTCGGTACGGTCCCGTTCGACGCTCCGAACCTACCGTTGTCGCTGGGGGGTGCTCCACAGTTCCCGGTCGAAGACGGACGCTTCACGATCAGCCTGCGTGATCCCGAATCCGGCGAGATCGTCGATGGATTCACGATCAATGTCGATGCGGACACCATGAGCCTGCAGGATGTGGTCGACGCCATCAATGCGGGCAGTGGTGGACAGGTCGCCGCCGCCATCGACGGCGACGGCCGGGTGGAGCTGACGGCATCCAACGGCATGGAGATGACTTTCTCGAACGATTCCAGCGGGTTCCTTGCGGCGGCCGGCGTCAATACGTTCTTCACCGGCTCCTCGGCTGCGGACATCGCAGTGAGTTCGGTCCTGATCGATTCTCCCGAACTGCTGGCGATCGGCAGCGGCGACGTCGCCGGATCGACCGGTACGGCATTGGCGATCGCAGCCCTGCAGGAGAATGCGAGCGGTCTGCTCGGGGACCAGGCGATCGGCGACTACTGGTCCGGGGCGGTCGGAACGCTTGGCATACGCACCAGCGCGAGTGCCGGCATGTTCCAGTCGTCCTCGCTCGTTCGTGAAAATCTGGCGGTGCAGATGATGTCCGTCTCCGGCGTCTCCATGGACGAGGAGACCATCAATCTGCTGGCCTACGAAAGACAGTTCGAGGCGGCCGCCCGCTACCTGTCGGTCGTCGATGAAACCCTCGAGATCCTGATGAACCTGGTCTGATCACAGATGCTCACGATCCCCACCAGTCTCGGTCGCTTTCCATCCCTGCTCGGGTCGCATCTCATGTTGCGCAATCTGCAGGGGACCCAGTCCAGCCTGATGCGGGCGCAGGTTCAGCTCGCGACGGGGCGGAGTCTTGCTCGTCCCTCCGATGATGCCATGGCCGCTCGATCGCTGCTGTCGCTGGATGCGGTGATCAGTCAGCGAATGCGGCATCTCGGAAATCTCCAGTTCGCCGACAGCACGCTGGCCGTGGTGGACTCCACCATCAGTGAACTGTCGGACCTGCTTCTGGAGGCGAAGGGAATCGCCTCGAATCATCTCGGATCCGGTCAGGATCCCTCGATGGCCGAGGCCGATGCCGCCGCCATCGATGCGATTCTGGACCAGATCGTCTCACTCGCAAACCACTCCCGGGACGGCTTGTTCCTGTTCGGCGGATCCGCGACGGGACGAACTCCTCTGGTTGAGTTCGCGGGCGGATGGCGGTACCAGGGAATCGGAGACGGCATGCTCACGGATCTCGGTCTGCTGCACGATCTGCCGGTCACCATGTCCGGTGCCGAGGTCTTCGGATCCCTCAGCAGCCGCATCGAAGGCGATCGGGATCTGGACCCCGGGGTGGAATCGAACGTGCTTCTGGAGGATCTGCGTGGTGCACGCGGTCTGGGAGTGCAGCCGGGGATCCTGACCATCGTGACGACGCCACCCGGTTCGCAGGTCACCGTGGATCTCTCGTCGGCCGTCGACCTCGACGATGTGCTTGCGTCCCTCGAGAACGCGGTGCCGGGTGTGTTCTCACTCGGCGACCGTGGTCTGGTGGTTGACGTTCCGGAGAACGTCACGATCGAGGTGGCGGAACTGGGCGACACCACGATGGCGGCGGATCTCGGAATTCTCGGATCATGGGCGGGTCTCGGACCGCTTGCGGGCGGGGGACTCGATGCCAGGCTGACCGAGCGGACCTCCATTGCTTCGCTCGGAGTGAACCTTGGCACGATCCGTCTGGAAAACATCGGTCAGGTCCACGATCTGGACCTGAGTGGCGCCCAGAACGTCGGCGACATCGTCCGGATGATCGAGGATCTGGACATCGGAATCCGGGTGGAGGTATCGGAGTCCGGTGATCGTCTGGAGATCCACAACGAAGTGTCCGGATCGGACATGAGCATCGGGGAGTTCGCGGGAGGTTCCACGGCCACCCTGCTGGGCATTCGATCCATGGGGCGATCGACCTCGTTGTCGGTGTTCAATTCCGGTGCGGGAGTCGACGTGCTTGAGGGGTCGAGCGACCTGCGGATCACCTTGCGGGATGGATCCGGATTCGAAGTCGATCTTGCCGGGACGACCAGCGTCGGTGATGTACTCGATGCGATCACGTCCGCAGCCGCTGCTGCGTTCGGTGATCCGCCGCCGCTGTCGGTCCGTCTGGCTGCGACCGGCAACGGCATCCAGTTGGTCGATGCCACGGGTGGGACCGGTCCTCTTCAGGTCGAATCGGCCAACGGATCGCTCGCCGCAGAACAGCTGGGGCTGCTGGCTTCCGTCGACGGCTCGACGTTGACCGGATCCGACCGGGCACGCGTCGAGGTCGAAAGTGTCTTCACGCACCTGTCTGATCTCCGCACCGCACTCCTCGAGGGTGAGGAAGGCGTCATCGGCCGGTTGGTGGAGAGCATTCAGCAGGACATCGATCGCGCCGCTTCGGCCCGGGCCCGTGCCGGCCACCGCAGCCGGATGGTGGCCGATGCGGTCAGTCGCTTCGAGTCACGAAACATCACCGACGAAACGATTCGTTCGCAGCTTCGAGACGTGGACTACACCGACGCGAGCATGCGATTCGCCACTCTGCAGCAGCAGCTGCAGGCAAGTCTGGCCACGACGGCCAGGATCTCGTCCCTGAGCCTGATGGATTTCCTGGGATGAGCGTTCGATTACCTAACAACACGCCGGGGCCTACGGCCGGCTCCGGACGAAGGGACAGGATGTCCCCCCGAAGGCACGCGACGTGCACGGGGACCACCCCTGGATGTGGGAGGCCGCACACAGATGGAGCGTTCACATGAACGTACAAACGACACGGTTCGGTACGGTTGAGGTCGATGATGATCGGGTGCTGGAGTTCGCATCCGGGCTGCTCGGCTTCTCGAGCTACACCCGCTTCGTGCTGCTTCAGCCGGATGAAGACGGTGTGTTCTTCTGGTTGCAGTCGGTCGAGGCTCCCGAACTTGCCTTCGTGATCACGGATCCGCAGATCTGGGTTCCCGAGTATGAGGCGATCATCCGCAAGGAGCAGATGAGCACGCTGGATCTGGACCGCATCGAGGATGCCCAGGTCTTCGTGATCGTGAACAAGTACGACAATGCGTTGACGGCCAATCTTCAGGGGCCGCTGGTCCTGAATCTGCGNAATCAGCAGGCGATGCAGCTGGTTCTTGCCGACAAGCGATGGACCACCCGTCACCAGATCGCACAGCTGGCCGAGGAACGCAGGGCGGCATCCGCCTGAACGCGTCGACTTCGACTACATCAATGGATGCATGAGGCGTCCAGGGCACTTGGAAGGACCCAGCAATGCTCGTACTTTCACGACATAGAGACGAAACAATCATGATCGGTGACGACACCGAGCTGACGATCATCGACATCAGGGGTGACAAGGTTCGTATCGGAATCAAGGCACCACCGCATGTGCCGGTGCACCGCAAGGAGGTCTACGACGCGATTCGCCTCGAGAACGAACAGGCAATGTCGCTTGCGGACCCGGACCTCAAGACCTCGATGGCCGGAAAGTCGAGGCGAGGGGCCACGGCCGCCAGCATCGCNAATCCGGTCGTACCCCGTTCGGAGACTGCGTGATGGGAGGTGGGGGTTCCGATAAGCCACGCACCCGGTCCGCCACGAAGTCCTTGACGGGCCCGAGCGGACGTGTTGGCGGGTTCTCGGACNCAGCGATTCGCGATTCAGNACGGCCGCTTGGCCACGTCGATAGGTATTCATCGGTCTGCAATCGAATGGGGGGACTCCCCACGAATTNGGCAGGCGTCTGGAGCTACGGATGAACAGCATTCATACCAACTACGCGTCGATGATCGCTCAGCGGTCCCTCATGCAGCAGTCGAGGCAGCTGGACCAGGCGCTGACACGCCTCAGCACGGGACTTCGCATCAACCGTGCGTCCGATGATCCAAGTGGACTGATCGCAAGCGAATCGCATCGTTCCGANCTGGTCGGAATCGAGGCGGCAATGGCCAACGCCGGCCGCGCTGAGCAGATGCTCAATGCCGCCGATGCCGGCTTGCAGGAGATCAACACGCTGCTGCTCGATCTTCAATCCGTGATTCTCGGTGCCGGTGACGGAACCGCCGATCGGAACGACGACCCGGCGATCCGTCAGCAGGAGGCCGAGGCCATTCTGGAGGCGATCGATCAGCTCGCCAACGGCACGACCTTCAACGGATATCAGCTGCTCAACGGTGATCTCGACTACACGGTGGAAGACAAGGATGTGGCGGACATCAAGTGGCTTCAGGTGCATGCGGCCCGACTCGGTCAGGGGGGCGCATCCTCCGTGCCGGTCGACATCGATGTCCAGGTCTCTGCAGCCAAGGCTGCGGCATTCATCGATGTCGACACCACCAACGGATCCGGTGCCTTCTACAACGCAGACGGTGGATCGGTCACCTTCGAGTTCAGCGGCAATCTGGGTGTCCAGCAGTTCACCTTTGCCCCCGGCACGCTCATCAACGACATGGTGGACATCATCAATTCCTTCACCGGCGAAACGGGGGTCGAAGCCTCGGTCAGCGTCGCGAGCGAATCCATCGTGCTGACGTCCTCGGAGTACGGCAGCGACGCGTTCGTGGAGGCGAAGGTCATCGAAGGGGAAGATGCAGGCGTCCTTCACCTCTACAGCGATGATCCGGCCGGCGGTGGCGCTCCCAACGGATTGCCCGGCATCCGCGATGAAGGACGCGATGCCCAGGTTCTCGTCAACGGCGTGCTTTCCGTATCNAAGGGCCTCGAGGTGCGTTCGATGAACACGCTGGTCGACATGACCTTCCAGATCACGGAACTCATGAATCTGAACCAGCGATCGACCAGTTTCTCCGTCAGCGGTGGAGGCGCGTCGTTCCAGTTCGACTCCGATCCGCAAAGCGATCTGGTGTCCTCGCTGGGCATCGAGTCCGTCACCACGGGATCGCTGGGCGGAGCATCCGGCACGCTGGCGAGTCTGCGATCGGCCAACTCGGCGAACATCTTCGACGGGGACACGGAGCTGGCAGAGCGGATCGTCTCGGAGGCCATCGATTCGGTCACCATGGCCCGGGCGCGAATCGGAGCCTTCCAGCGGTACTCCATCGATTCGTCGATGCGNAGCCTCCTGATCGCCATGGAGAACACCACCTCGGCGGAATCACANGTACGGGATGCGGACATTGCCCGCGAGACCGCGTCGCTGGCCCAGGCACAGATCATCCAGCNGGCTGCGATGTACGCGCTGGGGGTGGCCAACACCCAGCCCGCGACCGTGCTCGCNCTGCTTGGATGAGGTAATCAGAACTTCCCTCCGAATCCGGATTGCGGCGACCTTTTCAGGTCGCCGCAGTCCNTTTTGGAGTGTCCTTCCATCTACAGGAGTGAATCCATCAGTGTCTGCAGGCTGCTGCGACCGATGGTTCCCCCCTCGCCGGGCCCANCGTCCCGGAACGATCGGAAGAGTGCGCACTGGAAGCAGATCACGTAGTCGATGGTGTTCCCATCGTCCTGACAATGGCGAATCCCATGGCGTGGAATGAAGCAGCGTCTCGCCCGGGCGTCGGGATCCTCGATGCCGGTCCGGAGGGCATCGAGGAGTGATCGTTGAACGGCCGGATCGGTGACCGACCGGACTGCGGTGACGATCCAGTCATGGAATGTCCCGTCCGAATCAGGCTGCCGACCGGCATCACCGTCGAGACGGTAGATCGTGATCGACGAATTTTGACGAAGGATGTCCGGTCGGGCACCGGACCCGGAATCAAGACTGCACGCGGTCTGCAGGGCGCACAGAANCAGGATCACGATTTGCAGGANCCGATTCATCAGTGCGAGCAGCCTCCTCGCCCGCATCCGCATCCACCGCCATCAACGCTGAATCCCGTCTGCGACGACGCGGGGGCTTCGACCATGAACGTGCTGTGGACACGTACGAAGGTGCGTCCCTGCCCATCGGGATCTTCGACAGGGTCATTCGCCTGGGCCATGGGCCGCAGAAGCGTCAGAGTGCTTCCATCTTCCTCGCAGCGGTATTCGTAGAGTGGCATGACCAGATGGTAGACGACTCAGCCAAGCTTCTCTTGCACCATGCCCGGCCATTCTTCGAATCCGGGACGCCCCATGAGGCCAAAGGTGGCCTGTTTGCCCGTTTCAACCGCCGGTTGATCGTACGGATCGATCCCGAGGAGTCCTCCGGCGATGGCGGTGGCCATCTGCCAGAGCCAGATGAACTGGCCGATGGAAGGGGCATCGAGCCGGGGGATCCTGATCGTGTAGCAGGGGCGGTTCGATTCGGCGAATGCGTACTCAGTCGCCCGACGCTCCGCAGTCAGGAGCTCAGCAAGATCGTGTCCGCCGAGATACTGCAGCGACTTCGCATCGTCGCGAGAAGGGATCGGCAGTCGTTCATCGTGGGCATCCAGGGCGACAAACCCGAAGACCTTGTCGTCGGGACCTTCGCGATACAACTGGACCTGACTGTGCTGATCCGTGGCGCCCAGTGCCCGAATCGGGGTTCCACCCGCGTGCACGATTGCGCCATCGAGAGCCTTCCTCTTTCCCAGCGACTCCGCCCAGAGCTGGCGATACCAGTCCACCAGCGGTACCAGTCGATTGCTGTACGGCATCAGGACATGGTTCCGCCGACCGTGCCGCTCCATGGCGACCAGCGTCCAGGCCAATCGCATGGCGGGGTTGGAATCCGGGTCCCCATCGAGGCAGGCGGCGTCCATGGCGGCTGCACCGGCGAGCAGACCTTCGGCGTCGATTCCGCACATCATCGCGGGGAAGAGGCCCACGGGGGAGAGNACACTGAACCGCCCTCCGACGCCATCGGGAATCGGCAAGGTGGTCCAGCCGCGATCATCGGCGATCCGGCGCAAGGTGCCGTGTACCGGATCGGTGGTCGCGACGATCCGTCGAGCCACCGTGTCGGGATCGATGCCCTCGAGCATCGACTGGACGATGGCAAACTGGGCCGCGGTCTCCGCGGTCTCACCCGACTTGCTGACGACATTGAAGATCGTGCGTTCGAATTGCGGATCGACGCGTCGGACCTCGCGCAAGGTCGATCCGACCAGATCCGGATCGATGTTGTCGAGTACGAACAGGCGAGGGCCGGACCGCTCTTCGGTGGGAAGGAGGTTCCACGTCAGGGGATTGAGTGCCGCCTGGACTGCAACCGATCCAAGAGCACTTCCTCCGATGCCGAGGATGACCAGATTCTCGACCCGGTCCTCGAGATTCTCCACGACCGCGCGTGTCGACGTCAGATGTTGTTCGCGAAGCGGCTGGTGGGGAAGCCGACGCCAGCCCTCCATTCCGCTGCAATCGGACTCCCGCAGGCCCTTGACGATCGAGACGAGCTGGTCCCGGTCCGCGGCAAGATCCTCCGGTCCGAGTCCGGTCGATCCGATGCGTTCACGGCCGCAGCCGCTGAAATCAACGTGAAGCATGTCCATGGAGGAAGCATAGCCCCTGAGAGCCCCGGGGGGTGTGGGCTCAGTCCATTGCCGCGAGGGAGTGCTCCAGGTCCTCCTGCAGATCCGCCACGTCCTCGATGCCCACGGAGAGCCTGATCAGCGTATCGGTGATTCCGAGCTCGGCACGAAGCGCAGCGGGCACGGAAGCATGGGTCATGATTGCGGGGTGGTTTGCGAGGGATTCCACACCACCGAGCGATTCGGCCAGCGTGAAGACCGAAAGGGACTCCATCATCCTGCGGGTACCCGAAAGATCTCCTTCGAGATCCACGGAGATGATTCCACCTCCGGTGGGTTGTCCTTCGATGGTCATCTGACGGCGTGCCAGTGCATGCTGGGGATGACTGGCCAGTCCGGGATAGATGNCCCTGCGAACCCGCGGATGCTGTTCGAGCCATGTCGCAAGTTGCATGGCCGATTCACAGTGTCTGCGCATGCGAATCGAAAGGGTCTTCATTCCCCGCAGCATGAGGTAGGAGTCGAACGGGGAGAGCACCGATCCAATGGAGTTCTGATGGAACCGGATGCGCTCGGCGATGGCGGCATCGCCGGTGACCAGGAATCCTCCGATGACGTCGCTGTGCCCGCCGATGTACTTCGTACCCGAATGCATGCAGATGTCGAAGCCCAGTTCGAGCGGTCGCTGCACCATCGGTGAGCAGAAGGTGTTGTCGCAGGCGGTCATGATTCCATTGGCACGACCGAATTCCGCGATGGCGGCCAGATCGGCGATCTTGAGCATGGGGTTGGTCGGTGTCTCGACCCAGATCAGCTTCGTGCGTTCATCCACGGCATCGGCCAGAGTGGAGGGGTCGGACAGATCCACGCAGGCGAAGTCGAGCCCCTGGGAGCGGGCCTTGACCTGATTGAACAGCCGGTGCGTGCCTCCGTACAGATCATCCATGGCCACCACGCGGTCTCCGGTCTCCAGCATGTCCAGGACGGTGGAGATGGCCGCGAGGCCGCTGGCAAACGCATAGCCTCCGCAGGAGGGATCCACATCCTCGGGGATCGTTGATCCCTCCAGGACCGCGATGCAGCGTTCACAGGCGTACCGGGTGGGATTGTGGCTTCGGGTGTACTCGAAGCCCTGGTGTTCGCCGGGGGACGCCTGGGCGTACGTCGAGGCCAGCGAGATGGGAGGCATGACCGCGCCGGTCAGAGGGCACGGGGCTTGTCCCCCGTGGACGGCGGCGGTTCCTGGACGCATGGTGTTGTGCTGCATGATCGTGGGGTTCCGTTCAGGACGGAAGTTGCTTTCGAAGGTAGGTGATGAAGTCGATCTTGGTGATCAGACCGAGGAACTGGCCGTCTTCGACGACGATGGCGACCTTGTCCTCGGTGAAGATCGGGAGCAGTTCCCGGACATCCGCATCGGGAGCGATGGTCCTGAGCTTTCGGGTCATGACGTCCGACACCGGCGATTGGAACGCATCGGGGTCCTCGCTCACGGCCAGCAGGACATCCGTTTCGTCGATGATCCCGCAGACGGATCCGTGTTCGTCGAGCACGGTGATCTGGCTCACGTCGTACAGCCGCATCAGCTTGAAGGCCTGGAGGAGCGGCATGCCGGGCTGCAGGGTGTAGTCCTCTCCGCGGGTGTGTCGCCGGCCGATGAGATCACGAAGGTTGCCGTGCTGGGTTCGCTCGATGAACCCCTGATCCATCATCCAGAAGTCGTTGAACATCTTGTCGAGGTACTTGGCCCCGTTGTCGCAGATGAAGGTGACCACCGTCTTGGGTTCCGTCTGTCTCCGGCACCATTCGAGTGCTGCGGCCACGAGCGTGCCGCTCGACGAGCCGGCGAGGATCCCCTGGGCCCGCAGAACCTCACGGGCCGTGAGGAATGCATCACGGTCTTCGATGTGGATCGCCTCGTCGACGACGCTCAGGTCGAGGATGTCCGGAATGAAGTCCTCGCCGATTCCCTCGACGAGCCATCGGCCCGGTTTCACGGTGCGACCTTCGTTGACCAGCGGAGCCAGCACCGAACCGGTCGGATCGGCGAGGACCAGCTTCACATCGGGATTCCGTTCCTTGAGATACCTGCCGACTCCGGTCACGGTGCCCCCGGATCCGACTCCCGCCACGAAGGCGTCGATCGTTCCTTCGGTCTGCTCCCAGATCTCACTGGCGGTGGTGTCGTAGTGCGCCTGCACATTGGCTTCGTTGGAGAACTGGTTCACGTAGAAGCTGCCGCGTTCGTCGGCGATACGTTGGGCGACCTCCTGGTAGTAGTCGGGGTGCCCCTTCTCGACGTCGGAGCGGGCCATGATCACCTCGGCGCCCATGGCCCGGAGATGTGAGATCTTTCCCTCGCTCATCTTGTCGGGGACGACCACCGTGACTTCGTAGCCACGCTGGGTTCCGACCAGGGCCAACGCAATGCCCGTATTCCCCGCGGTGGCCTCGACGATGTGTCCGCCGGGCTTGAGTGAACCGTCCGCCTCGGCGGCGTCGATCATCGAGATGGCGATGCGATCCTTGATCGAGTTGGCGGGATTGAGGCACTCGAGCTTCGCAAGCAGGCGACAGGGCCCGGTGTCGAGACGATTGAGCTCGAGCATGGGGGTGTTTCCCACCATGTCCAGAATGTCGGTGAAGATCGGCGCGACGGCATGCCGCTGCGTGGTGGAAGTAGGCTTCATGCAGTCGATTCTACTCCAACCGAAGGGTTCGGTCTGCCGATCGGACTCAGTTCTCGGAGAGGATGTCCATGCCCTCGGTGAGACCGCCGGCGGTATGGGTGTGGCCGGACCACTGGGCCCAGTCGGAGCGGCATTCGACGAAGAATCCGTTCTCCAGGTCTCCCGCAACGCCACGATGCCAGAGCCCCTTGTAGTTGGCCACGTCGGAGGTTGATCCGTTCTGGCCTGCGACCACGTAGTCGTGCCTCTCCGCGACTTCGGCCGAGATTTCCGCGACATGGCCGTCGCAGAAGGCCGCGATGGGACTGGAACGCCAGGATGCGTTGAAGTAGTGCGGGTAGCAGCCGTCGTACGACCAGGTGCTGGCATTGTCATCGCCGGCGGGGTAGTGGTACGGATACGGCGAGTCGCCCCAGTTGGCTCCGCACTCGTTGGTGGTCAGGTTCTGGAGCCAGTGGGTTTCCATCAGATAGGTCTTGTTGCTGGGGAACTTGCATTGTGCCAGCGTGTTCTTTCGGAAGCCGCCGGGAATCGACATCGGGTCCGTGAAGGCGTCGGAGGGATTCTCGTTCGCTCGGGGTTTCCGGTAGCAGTAGCTGTTCACCATGTTGGGGGGCGAGAAGGAATACGAACTCGGGACCATCAGAAACGGGATGTCGACCGTGTACTCGCCTTCAAGGTCGCCGTTGAGGGTCGTGGCGCATGTCGCTCCGTCCGCGTCCCAGCAGTACTGAAGTTCTCGGGTGATGACCCGGTCCTTGGGCGACCAGAAGACCTTGTTGTAGCACTTGTCCTCCATGTACTCGGCCAGTTGCCGGGTGTTGGGAAAGCGGTACGTCCCCTGGCGGGCGTAGCCTCGGGGTGAAACGGTCAGTCCCTCGCCGAAGCAGTACGGAACGACCTGTTCGACTTCGTCGCAGGTGACCATGTTGACGAACCACTGTCGCCCACCGGTGGTCTCGCAGGGTTGGATTCCCGGCGGAATGAGCATCTTTCCGCCGAGTCCGCCGTCCTGCATGTCCCAGTAGCGGTTTCGCCAGGCGATCAGCGCAAACTGGGCATTCAGCCCGGTCCATTCACCCTTTGGTCCCCGTGCGAGGATCTCGGGGCAGCCGTTCCATCCCCGTCCGTTGTGGTCGTTCATGTACATGTCGGAGGCGACCCGTACGTTGCGGATGTTGCTCTTGGACTGGCCGACCATCGCATTGTCCCTCGCGCGACTGATAGCGGGCAGCAGGATGCCCACCAGCAGAGCGATGATGGAGATCACCACCAGCAGTTCGACGAGGGTGAAGGCGGGTCGTGCTTTGGGATGCTGATGCATTTGGCGTTCCGGAAGGGCACGAGGAATGAAGGCGCGGCCGGTTCACGATTCTACGAGAAGCAATGCTCGTTTCTGCGTGGTGATCGGCCTTTTCGTGCACTTCTTGCGGCGGTGGCGGATCGAAAAAAGACAGCGGGGGGCTCTGGAGCCCCCCGCCGAGGAAATACACGGTTGAAGCGGATGGCTTCGGATTCAGTCCTCTGCGAGGAGGTCACGTCCTTCGCACATGCCACCGGTGGTGAGCACGTGGCCGGACCACTGGGCCCAGTCGGAGCGGCATTCGATGAAGAAGCCGTTTGCTCCGGAAGGGGTGCCTCGGTGCCAGAGACCGTTGTACTGGGCGGTGTCCCCGGTGCTGCCGCGCTGACCGGCAACGACGTAGTCGTGCTTCTCGGCCACTTCGGCCGACACGCCGGTGACGCTGCCGTCGCACATGCTGGCGACGGGCATGGAACGCCACGAAGCGTTGAAGTAGTGCGGATAGCAGCCGTCGTACGACCAGGTGCTGTCGTTTCCGTCACCGGCGGCGACGTGGTAGGTGGCGGAGGAATCGCCCCAGTTGGCTCCGCATTCACCGGTGGTGAGGTTCTGCAGCCAGTGGGTTTCCATCAGGTAGGTCTTCTGGCTGGAGTACTTGGCCTGACTCATCGTCGGGGCCCGGAATCCGGCTGCGAACGACATTGGGTCATTGAAGAATTCCGACGGGTTGGCACCGTCTGCGGGCGTGTCGAACACGTAGCAGTTCATCATGTTCGCAGGCGACCAGGAGTAGGTGCTGGGCTGAAGCAGCAGCGGAATGTCAAGTGCGGCCTGAGGATCGATGAGGCTCGTGGAGCACATCGTGCCGTCGGCATCCCAGCACTGCTGGAGCTCACGGGTGATGACCCGGTCCTTCGGGGCCCAGTAGGCCTTGTGGTAGCACTTGTCTTCCATGTACTCGGCGATCTGGCGGGTGTTGGGCGTTCGCCATGCACCGGTCCGCGGGAA
>PAAB01000041.1 GCA_002591705.1 Phycisphaerae bacterium | reverse complement strand
TCGCGGGGGACGTATCCGCCGTTGTTGTAGCCGCCGGTGTGCTTCTTGAACTTCTTCTTCCGGCCGCCGGGCTTGCCGGATCGGTCGTCGCGATCGTCGCGGGGGACGTATCCGCCGTTGTTGTAGCCGCCGGTGTGCTTCTTGAACTTCTTCTTGTGGCCACCGGGCTTGCCGGATCGGTCGTCGCGATCGTCGCGGGGGACGTATCCGCCCTTGTTGTGGCCGCCGGCGTGCTTCTTGAACTTCTTCTTGTGACCGGGCTTGCCGGATCGGTCGTCACGATCGTCGCGGGGAGCGTGGCGGCCAGTGTTCTTTTTGTTGCCCCGTCGGTCGCCGTCCTGGTTCCAGTCCCGACGACGCTCATCCCGTGTCTCGGAGGGCGGGGGAGAGTCCGGCCCTCGTTCGGGAAGATCCGCAAGCGCCGGAAGGGGTTCCGGATCGGGCAGGGTGATGTCGGCACGTCGCTCGATTGCGTGGACCATTCCGTACTCGGATTCCTGCACGAAGGTGATGGCCGTACCACTCGCACCGGCCCGGGCGGTCCGTCCGATCCGGTGGACATAGGTCTCGGGATCGATGGGGACGTCGAAATTGATCACATGGGAGACATCGTCGACGTCGATGCCGCGGGACGCGATGTCGGTGGCGACAAGCACCTGGACCCGTCCTTCGCGGAAGGATCGCATGGCCGCATTCCGCGCTGACTGGGTACGGTTCGAATGGATGGCATCGGCCTTGATGTTCGCCCGCCGCAGCCATCGGGCCACCCGGTCCGCCTTGTGCTTGGTCTTGGTGAAGACCAGCACGCGCTCGATCTCCTCCGACTTGAGGAGGGTGATCAACAGTCGGTTCTTCTGCTGCTGCGGAATCACGAAGAACCGCTGATGCACTGCATCGACGGTGGTCGACTCGGGTGCCGTTTCGACCGACATCGGATCATTGAGCAGTTCCACCGCGAGGCTGCGAATGCTCTCCGATATCGTCGCCGAGAACAGCATGGTCTGACGATCGGCAGGAGTGAGTCGCACGATGTTCTTGATGTCGTGGATGAATCCCATGTCGAGCATGCGGTCCGATTCGTCCAGGACCAGCACCTCGATTTCCCGGAGGTCGATGTGCCCCTGGTCATGGAGGTCCTTGAGGCGACCGGGGGTCGCGACCAGGACATCCACGCCCCGCTGGAGCGAACGGACCTGGTGGTACTGGTTCACGCCGCCGTAGATCACGCAGTAGCCGAGCTTGAGGTTGCGTCCGTAGTCGATGAAGCTTTCGTGGATCTGCGTCGCAAGTTCACGGGTGGGACACAGGATCAGCGCCCGTGGGGCACGGGCCCTGGCCCGCTTGTTGTGCCGTTTGTTCCGGACCGGCTGCTGTCGCTTCGTGGTCGAAAGACGCTGCAGGATCGGGGGTGCGAAGGCGCAGGTCTTTCCGGTGCCGGTCTGGGCGGTGCCGAGGATGTCGCGTCCCTCCAGCGCCGGGGGGATCGCTCCGGCCTGGATGGGAGTGGGGGTGGTGTAGCCCTGTTCCGCGACCGCGCGGACGATGGGCTCTGCAAGCTGCAGTGCTGAGAACTTCATTGGTGTCTTCCGTGGTTGAAGCCGGGCGGCTTCGGGGATGGTCCAGGTTCAATTGACCTGGTGCGCGAACTGCGCCGGGCGCCTCCCCCTACGATCCGGATCGACGTGGTGATCCGGTCGTGAACGCCTGCAGATCTTGGATGCTACCAGTACGACGTGTCCGGTTGAAGCGCAAACGAGCCGATCACCCCAAATAGCGATTGGGTCCGAGAGTGTCGCCGTTTCCGCATCCTTCAGGCCATGGTCAGGAACATCTTTGCGGATGCGATCATCAGTACGAACGCCAGAAGCACGCGGATCACCCTTCCGGGAACGCGGCGTGCCCCCAGGTTCGATCCGATCAGACCTCCAACGATCGCGGCCGCGACATACAGCGTTATTCCCGTCGGCAGGGTGGGGGCCTCGGTGGCGATTCCCGCCAGACCGGCGACGGAGTTTGCAAGTACGAACACCACGGAGACGGCCGCGGTGCGTTTGCTGTCCGCCCATCCCGAGAGGATGAGCAGTGGTGAAAGGAAGATGCCGCCACCGGTTCCCGTCAATCCCGCCAGCAGGCCAAGCACCGCGCCCGCCGTGATGGACAGCCACACGGCAGGCATGGCGCGGGCATGTGCGTGCGTCGCCAGCGACCCCTTCGAGCGGGCGATCAGCATCACCGCCGCAAACAGCAGGACAAATCCGATCAACGGTCGAAACAGCACGGATGGCAGGGTCCACAGGCCACCCACGAAGGCCATGGGAATCGCCGCCACGCCGAATGGCCAGAAGGTCCGCCAGTGGAAGTGTCCGGCGCTGGCGAATCGCCATGCACCGATGACCCCCACGAACACGTTGAGGGTCAGGGCGACGAGTTTCATCTGCTCCTGGGGGAACTGGGCGATGATCGCCATCGCGGCCAGGTAGCCGGAGGCTCCGGCGTGTCCCACGGAGGAGTACAGGACGGCCAGCGCCAGAATCGAAGCGGCAAGCAGCAACTCGGTCGAGATGGGCAGGCTGGCCAGCATCACCCGGTCAGCATATCTGCAGATTCGAGGTGCGAAGCCGGGATGCGCATCGTCGTCGGGGAAGATTTGCCGGCCTTGCGGGGAGGGTCGACTATGATCGCGAAATGAAGAATCCGAACGTATTCGTCCCCATGCTGCTCGTCGCATCCGTCGCGATGGCGGATGACTGCGAGTCTCCCGGAGTCACCCCGTTTCCGCTGGGGTCCGAGAGCTGGATCGACGTCTTTCAGGATTCGATCGATCGATCGCAGCCGGTGCATGCCTCGGAGGTGCCGGGCGACGATCCCCGCTGGCAGCGGCTCCGGACGATGCCCGACCACGCTCCGGTGGAGTTCTCGGCGTGGATGCAGCCCGACGACGAGTGGCAGCAGGTCGTGACGCAGATCGAGCAGCCCGTCCTCGTGGTGACCTGGTCGTTCAGCACGCTGCCGAATGCATCCGTTCCGATCACCGAGCTGCTCGAGCCCAGACGCACCATGCAGGAGTACATCACCAGTGAGCAGGACGCTCCGGCCACGCTGTGGTTCACGTTGCACGGCAATGCCTTCGAACACCTCGACGAGCTCGGCATCGACCGGTCGTGCTTCAACATGCAGGCCGGCCCGGACGCCACGGAGCAGGCAATCCTGTGGGGAGTGCCCACGGTCGGAGTGCCGTACGCCTTCCAGCAGTGTGCACTGCCGAATGCCGACGTGGTGGGGACCTGGTGGCGTGAGTACATGCTCATCGGTGTTGCCGATCGACGTGCCTTCGTCCGGCCGTCCTACAACCCGTGTGTCCGGCCCGAATCGGAATCCCTGCAGACGAACGACGGTATTCCGTTGTGGTCGGATGCGCTCGGCCGCTACGCACTCGCGGATGCCACGGTCGCTCCGGGCGTCCATGCGGCTCAGCAGGCGGTCCTGACCGCGCCGTCTCCGTTCGGCTTCAAGGCCTACGACATCGATGGAACGCCGGAGACCGATTTCTCCGAGTGGATCCGCAAGTGGGGCGAGGACAGCTGGGTGCCCGCCCGGCAGCCGGGCAACACGGGGGTGAACGGCTTCCCGTACACCGCCGTCGGGATCACCGGCAACTGGCTCGCCGCCGGACCGCAGCCGGCGCTTCCCGCCGATTCGTTCCTCGCGCTGTCGGAGTTCATTCTGAAGGCGGACGCGCCGATCTACTGGCTGGGCGTTCGCTCGGCGTCCCAGTACCTGGGCGTGCCCGATTCCAAGGCCGGCCAGGTGTCCTGGTGCGATTCGTGCCTGGGAGACATGGACATGAGCGGTGCGGTGGATGCCGGCGACCTCCTGATGCTGATCGAGGGATGGGGCACCCGGAATCCCGGGATGCTGTTCGGTCTGGGCGACACCGCAGCCGAGTGCACCCCGAGCGAGGTCATGCCGGAGGTGGGAATCAAGGATCTGCTGTGGCTGATCCGTCACTGGGGACCATGCGAGGGATGGCCGGACGGGCTGGAGTCGCTTCGACCGATGGACTGCGATTGATTTGATTCGCTACAGTGCCTCCGTGCGCATCTGTCTGCTGACAACCCAGAATCTCGATGCCGATCCGTTTCCCGAGGACGATTGGCCGTGCGATCCACGTCCCTTCATGCCCGAGGCCGAGTGGCATGTCGCGACGCTGGTCGGCAAGGTGAATTCGGTCCGGCAGGTCGAGGCCCTGATCGACGAGAACCGATTCGATCTCTTCTTCAACCTCTGCGACGGTGCGGCGGATCAGGACATCCCCGGCATCGAGGTCATCGAGAAGCTCGAGGAGCGGGTGGTTCCCTACGCCGGTGCCAGTTCCGAATGCTACGAGCCGACCCGGGTGGAGATGAAGGAGGCGTGCGCACGATTGGGGATCGCAACTCCGAACTACGTCGTCGCCGGCACGAATGACGACGTGGAGCGGGCGGCGAAGGAGCTCAACTTTCCGCTCTTCGTCAAGCACTACAGCAGCTATGCCAGCGTGGATCTCAGCCGTCGGTCGAAGGTGATGACGCCGGCCGGCCTGCGCATCCAGGCCAGGAAGATCATGTCCCGGCACGGTGCGGCCCTGATCGAGGAGTACATCGAGGGCATCGAGTGCACGGTCCTGGTGGCCGAGAATCCGGACGATCCCCTCGCACCCAAGACCTACACGCCGGCTCAGTACCGCTTCCCCGACGGTGAAGCATTCAAGCATTCCGATCTGAAGTGGGTCGACTACGGAGGACTGTCGTCCTTTCCGGTGACCGATCCGGTGCTTTCGGAGCGCCTTCGTGACGAATGCGCGCGGTTCTTCGTTGAGCTGAAGGCGGCGAGTTTCGGACGCTGTGATCTGCGGGTCGATGCCAGCGGGACGCCCTACATGCTCGAGATCAACGCGAACTGCGGGATCTACTATCCGCCGGCCGACTACGGAAGTGCGGATATCTGCCTGTCGCTGGATCCCGAAGGCCACGAGGGGTTCACTCGCCAGCTGGTGGCGGCAGCGATGGCCCGGCACGCGCGTCGTTCCGAGACTCATTGAGTCTCGGCGGCACCAGTCGCGTGGGGTCGGTCGGTTTGCACGGAACAGCGGCACCGTTATAATTGAGAATCAATCTCAGGTTATGCCGGATCGACTGCATTGACAGTGTTGCATGGTCCGAAGCAGGAGTGCGGTTCCATGAAGCAAGATCTCGTTTCCAGTGCCCGGACCTTCTACACGTCGATGCTGCAGCGAGGGGTCGGCGGTGCGGCGGTGGTTGCATGCCTGGTCATCGGCTTCATGCTGTGGGCTCCGTCGGTCGCCACGGCGTTCGANGAGNANGGNNCNCCNGATCCGGNCGANCCGNNCGAGNTCNAGGTNGNCANGAAAGGACGTGCGCATNGCAACNCTGCTTCCCTTTGCCGCCGACCAGNTGCTGGCGATGGGNGTCACGCCGGTCTGCGTACCCGGNCTGCGNGGAGACACCTCGCCGGCNTGGAAGGAGATNCCGACCATNCAGATGGATCACAGNGCGGGNCCNAANCTCGAGCAGNTGATCGCNGTNGANCCGGACTACATCGTNACCGCTTCCGTNTACGCCCAGTTCATGCCGCAGATCGAGTCGATCACCAAGGCCGAGATCATCTACATGGACGTCGATTCCATCGACGTNGCNATGANNTACATGNNCAAGCTCGGTGAGATNTCCGGNCNGCAGNAGAAGGCNGCCGAACTNGTGNANTCNGTNCAGGANCGTCTTCTCAAGCCGNCCGANGTGAAGGATGCCGANCGGATCAAGGTGCTCGCGATCTTCGGAACNCCNCNTTCGTTCTACGCCTTCATGCCNGANAGCTANCTNGGNGATCTGGTCAAGCATGGNGGNGGTCGNATCGGNCCNGANGGNCTCGTGTCNCACAAGGTCTACAAGGGACTTGCTCCCTTGAGCATGGAAATGGTGATCGANTACAACCCGGACCTGCTGCTGGTGCTCTTCCACGGTCCNGAGGAGACGTCCCGGGCGATGTTCGAGGGAGATCCGCTGTGGGGCTCGCTGAATGCAGTCCACGAGAACCGGATGTTCTTCCTGTCCGATGACCTCTACGCGATGCGACCGGGCTCCAAGCTCGATCTCGCCATCTCCCAGGTCCACGGGTACGTGCAAAGCGTTTCCAGCCGACTGCAATGAGTACGCCACTGTCAATCTCGACCCGGTTGTCGACGACGCCGGGTCGGAAGCAGTGGGCCCGGGTGACCCTGGGTTCGTTGCTGGTGCTGGTCCTGATCCTGATCGGTCTGATGTTCTCGCTCGCCCTGGGTGCGGTGGACATCCCCCTGGAGAAGATNTTNGACATCGTCACGGGTGAGGGAGCCCGGGCCCAGCGTCAGATCGTGCTCGAGGCCCGACTGCCTCGGGCCATCGCCGCGATTCTCGTCGGATGCAATCTCGCCGTATCCGGCACCCTGCTTCAGGCCGTGACGAGGAATCCGCTCGCCGATCCGGGGCTGATCGGGGTGACCGCGGGGGCCGCGCTGGCGGCCACCATCGTGCTGGCGGTCTTTCCCGCCTCCGCGATCCTCCTTCCCATCGTCGCNTTCGTGGGAGCGATGGTGGCGGCGGTGGTGGTCTACGTGGTCTCCTGGCGACCGGGCGCGGGTTCGTCGCCCATGCGGATGATTCTCGCGGGCGTCGCGGTGAATGCGGTGCTCGGCGCCGTCATCGGCGTTCTCATGACGGCCTTCGCCGATCGAATTCCGGCCATGATGTTCTGGACCTCCGGTTCCTTCAACGGCCGTGGGTGGGGGCACATCTCCATGCTGTGGCCCTACACGGTCGCCGGCGTCGGTCTGGCTCTCTGGCTTCGTCCGCAACTTGCGGTCATGGAACTCGGCGACGATTCGGCGACCACGATGGGGGTCCCCGTGGAGCGGACCCGTCTCATTGCCTTTGCGGCCGCTGCACTGCTCGCGGGATCGGCGGCCAGCGTTGCCGGGCTGGTGGGCTTCGTGGGGCTCGTGGTCCCGCATCTGATCCGCCTGCTGCTGGGTGGCAACACGTTCCTGATTCCCGTCGCCGCCGTGGCCGGTGGCGCGCTCCTGCTGTGGTCGGACCTCGTCGCCCGGCTCGCGCTGGCTCCGGCCGAGATTCCGGTCGGCGTGGTCACCGGTCTCATCGGTGGTCCGTACTTCATCTATCTGCTCTATCGGGCACGGTGGCTGCGATGACGATTTCGGTCCGGGACCTGCAGGTGCATCTCGCCACCAACCACGTGCTCCGAGGAATCGACTTCACGATCGAGCCCGGGGAACTGGTGGCCGTGCTCGGCCCCAATGGATGCGGCAAGTCCACGCTGCTGCGAACGATCTCGGGAATCGTGTCACCAACCTCCGGATCGGTCCTGCTCGACGGTGAGCCCTTGCGCGCCCATCGGCGGCGGGAACGTGCTCGCCGCATCGGTCTGCTGGGACAGGCCGACGTGGTGCCGATGATGACGACCGCACGGGACCACGTGGCGATCGGTCGGCATCCGCACCGGGTCTATTTTCGGCATGGGTCCCGCGAGGACTCCGAGGCGATCGAGCGGGCGCTCGATCTCTGTGAGATACGGCATCTCGAGGATCGTCCGGTCGAGCGTCTGTCCGGAGGAGAACGCCAACGCGTCCGGTTGGCCACTCTGCTGTCCCAGTCGCCCGCGATCATGCTGCTGGACGAGCCGTTCACCGGTCTCGACCTCGAGCACCAGTACGCCTTGCTGCACCTTCTGGAGCAGCTCAATCGTTCGGAAGGCCGTACGGTGGTGGTGGTGCTGCACGATCTGGAGATTGCAATGCGATTTTTCGATCGTCTCCTGGTGTTCCAGGAAGGGCGGTTGGTGGCCGATGGCCCCCCTGACACCGTCATGACCNCGGGATTATTGGAATCCGTCTTTCGTATTCATGCTTCCATCGCCAGAGAGCCAATTTCAAATCAGCCTGTCATTGTCTGTGATCGTCCAGTACCATCGGAGCACCGGATCGATCCCCCGATNGATTGACACCAGATCACCCCGATCACGATGCAATATGGATTCATGAGGAGTAGATGTCCATGGCAGAGCATCCGCACCACCACCACGGCCTGACCCAGGCGACGGGCTTTCACCGGAAGCTCAAGGAGGGTACTCAGGCCCTGCACGATCAGGCGGAGTCCGGAAACTTCCAGATCCGCATGGTGAACGGTGAGTTGGCTCGGCTCGAGTTCGCCTCGTTCCTCGGTCAGATGCGGCATATCCATGCCGCCTTCGATCCNGCNATCAAGCNNGCCGCGGAATCGGACGACCGGGTNGCCCGGCTCTTCGACGAGTCGCATCTCCGTCTGGGACGGATCGATCAGGATCTGGCCGATCTGGATTCGACGACCATTCCGGAACCGCTTCCGTCGACCCAGAAGTTCGTCGAGTACATCGGCCATCGCCTGGACGCACATCCTGCTTCCCTCATCGGCGTCCTGTACGTCAAGGAAGGGGCCACCAACGGCAACAAGATCGTCTCCAAGCGGCTTCAGCGGGCCATGGAACTCAAGCCCGACCAGGCCATGCGCTACATGGATCCGCACGGCAAGGATCAGCGTCGGAACTGGAATGCCTTCAAGAAGACGCTCAACGAACTCGAACTGAGCGAGCAGGAGCAGGCGGACTGTGTTCAGGTCGCGCAGGAGACCTTCCAGATGGTCATGGACGTCTCCCGCGAGATTCCGGTTGCCGAGCCGAGCACGGTCTGAGTCCGGCCTTCCGATCGCTCAATCTTCCGACCCGCCCAGCCGTACCCTGCCGTCCTCGTCGATGACGGTGGCGGGGTTCCATGCGATCTCCCAGGTGAATCCGTCCGGATCCGCAAAGTAGCCGCGTACGCCGCCCCAGGGCGGTGCCGACGCTTCCTGCAGGATTCGGCCTCCGCACTCGGCCGCGTGCTGCAGCAGCCGGTCGATGTCCGCCCGTTCGCGCACATTCTGCGAGAGGGTGGTGGTCAGGCCGGTGGTCGAGCCCGGAGAGACTCCGACATCCGTCGCGAGGGCATTCCGCGGAAAGAGGGCCAGCAGCTGGCCACCCATGTCGAAGAAGGCGACGTGGTCGTTGCTGCGGGGGTGCTCCTGAAGTCCCATGGCACAGTAGAAGTCCCGACTGCGTTGCAGATCCTCGACGCCGAGCGTGACGAAGGAGATGTTGGGGCGAAGTCGGGTCATGATGGAGCTGGTTCTCAGTCGGAGATGGCCTCGAGGGGCCGACGGCATCCCGTGGACTGCACCGGGCGGTGATCCTCAGCGCGGCGACGCGTGCGTCGGCTGCATCAGGATAGGGTACGAACCATCCGTGACGGGTGGAAGCCCCTCTCCGACTCAAAACGGCCCGGAATGGGAACCGGAAATGTCGGACGCTACTATTTCCGGCATGAAGACACCCGAGGTGATCATCGTCGGAGCGGGCATGGCCGGTCTGGCCTGCGCACGTACGCTGGACGCCGTCGGCGTCGGGGTACGGCTGATCGAGTCCACCGATCGAGTCGGTGGCCGACTGGGCAGCGAACTCCGGGGCGACGTCTGGTGCGATCTCGGTTTCCAGGTGTCGATGGACAACTACACCGAATTGGAGAGACTGGTCCCCCGAACGCAGGTTCCCCGGAAGCCGTTTGTTCCGGGCGCCGTCGTCTGGGATGGTCTGCGTCGGACCCGCGTGATCGATCCGAAGCATTCGCTGGGTGCAGTGCTTCCGCTGCTGGCGTCGGGCCTGGTGCGTCCCCGTGACCTGATCGCCTCGATCCGATGTCGAAGGTGGTCGTCCGGTGCCCTGTCCTCCAGATTCGAGGGGGCGACCGCATCCGATGTCATCACGGCGGCCGGATTCAGCGACCGCTTCGTCGAATGCTTCCTGCGACCGTTCTTCGGAGGGGTGTTCCTCGACGAGACNCTGGGGGTTGATGCGGGTCGCTTTCTGAGGACGCTCGCTCGATTCGCCTCCGGTCGTGCCGAACTGCCCGATGGTGGCATGCAGCGTCTTGCCGAGGCGATGGCGGATCCCATCCGATCGCGAATCGAGTTCTCGCGACGCGTGGTGACGCTGACCGCCGACCCCGGCGTCGTGTGTTGCGATGGATCGCAGTACTCGGGTCGGGCCGTGNTCCTCGCCGGTCCCGTCGACCGAAGCCTCGACCTGCTTGCTGGTGAGCCTTCGGACGTCGAATGGAGCAGCACGACGACGTTTCATTTCCGTTGCGACACCGCCGTCCTGGATGAGCCGCTGATCGTGCTCAACGGAAGTGGGGCGGGACGGTTGAATCTGGTCTGCAGCCCGACGGTGGTTGCGGGGGGATACGTCGCGGATGATCGACATGTGGTCGTTGCCAGTTGCCGACCCCGACGGGGTGGGGCTCCGNAAGCAGACGTCGATGGAATACGCTCCGAGGCCGGTCGCATGCTCGGTGTCGATCCGGGCCGGTGGGAGTTCATTCATGAACAGCGGATCGACCGTGCGCTCCCGTGCCGACCGACGAACATCGATCCGGCAGGATTGCCGGATCGTGTTCATCTGATCGGTGACGGGTTGGACGACCCCTCGATCGAGTCCGCCGTCCGCAGCGGTGTGGCGTGCGGCGAACGGATCATGAAGTCGATGACCTGAAGAAAGTCAGTCCGTGGCGGTTTCCACGCGGGTGCTCACGCTGGGCTCTTCGCTCCAGCTGAGGCCGTGTCGGATGCCGTCCAGGGCCATGCCCTGGAAGGATGAGGTCAGCGTCTTGTCGGTCACCACCCGGGTCATCTGGGTGCTCATGGTCAGGCCCCCGAACCGGCTCCCCTCGTGAGAGNAAACGATGGTGACCTTTCCGCCTTCATCCGTGATGGAATCGACCTTGCCGTGGATGACCGTTCCGTGGTTGTCGAGGTAGATGGTGGCGATGTGATCGTTGACCGGATCCCAGTACATCAGGTAGAGATCCATGCTCTGGCCGGCATCATCCGTGTAGAACGACTCCTGCTTGAGCACCCGCTGGTCGGCCAGCCAGGAGATGGTGGTGCGNANGGTTCGTCCGTCGGGAAGGGGCATGTCCCACGTGCCCGCCAGNTTGGTGGCCTTCATNAGNTCNCCGNCGGGGTTGGCNCGGACCGCCTGGCTGACCCAGGGGGTTCCATCGGCNCCCTGNTGCACGGAGTTGCTNCGGGTGTTCNTNCCNGTGTAGGTGACGGATTGGATGTACGTCGTGGTCTTGCCCTGGGACGCTTCGGTGTACTCCCAATGGATGGTGTCGTCCGTCATGCCCTTGAGGACGGAATTCCCGTGGTATGGCTTGCCCATGTCGTAGCCTGAGAAGCTGGCAACCGGTGCGCCGCTCTTGGCATCCCAGCCCATCATTCCGGAGCCGGTGGAGATGACCCGTCCGTCGTTGGTCACCATGTGGTAGCTGTGCACCAGCTGTCCCGTGCCCGGCTCGTAGCGCATGGTGTTCGTACCGGTGTAGGTGAGTCCGGCGGGAATCCCGACCCACATCTCCTTGGTGACGCCGGTTTCGACCCACGTGCCGCAGGCTCCACGATCCAGATGCCAGTTGACGAACTCGTCCATGGAGGACGGCATCTTCATGTCATCGGCGTACGTGAGATTCGTGAAGAACGTGCAGGAAAGCATGATCGCGATGATGTGTAATACGTTGCGCATGGTGTGTGCCATTCTGAAAATAGAAACTTGAGTAGAGGTTCAGTCCGCAGATGCGACCGGAGTGCCACAGTAGCAGGATGCAGGAGGCAAGACATCGGCACTGGCCCAGGCCTTCCGAAAGGCCTCGTCGATGCGGATGGATTCGTCGGTGCGTCCCTGTCCCCGCAGGGCGTCGCGAAGTCCCAGCAACGCCCAGCCGTTGGCCGGAAAGATCTCCAGATCGCGCAGGTACACCCGTTCCGCATCCTGATAGCGGCCGTCGACGATCAGCAGGGCGCCGTAGGCGTGTCGGGCCGGCATCATCCAGGGGGCAGGCTCGGCGTAGACCAGTCGCTCCTCGATCGCCACGGCCTGCGCCAGCAGTTCGAGTCCGCGATCACGATTGCCGGCCTTGAACTCGATTTCACCTTCAAGCACCAGTCTGGCCAGCGGCATGATCTCGACGGCGGGCTGGTTGCCCAGCCACCATTCGCCTTCGGGGATCCGCTTCACCGCGGCATCGAAGCCCGCAAGCTCCTCGCGGGCCTCGGCGATCCGATCGGTGTTGGCAAGGGCCACGCCGCGTGCATAGTGGCGAAGGCACTGTCCGACCGCGGCCCATTCCGGAGGGGCTGGTTCGACGAGGATCTCCTCCCACATGCCGAAGCGGGCGAGGACGTGCCACTTGCTGGCGGCGACTCCGTCACTGAAGGAAGCCATCGCCTCCATGAGGTGAGGAGGAACTTCCTCGGTGATGGCGCGGGCTGCTGCGACCGCTTCCCGCTTTCGCCCCTGCATGGTGGCGGCAAAGGCGAGGAAGTGGCGATTGTGTGCCGTGTAGAACCGGTATTCGGCCGCAGCGGGATCGCCCTCGAACCAGGAGTCGTCCAGAGCAGCAGCTCTTCGATTGCAGTCGGCGGAATCGTCGTAGCGGCCCGTCTGCATCCAGATGTGCGACGGCATGTGCACCAGATGGCCCGATGCAGGGACCAGGGTGACCAGTCGATCCGCGGCGGGCTCGGCGATCTCGGGCCACGGCGAGGACTCCATGGTGTGGATGTAGAGGTGGTTGGCGGCGGGATGATTCGGATGCCGTTGCATCACCTTCTCGAGAATGGCGCGGAACTCCGGCGTTCGCTTGATCGGTTCGCCGTCCAGCGTCCAGTACTCCCAGGGCTGCATGACCATCATGGCTTCCGCCGTCCAGACGGCCACGTCGGGATCGAGGGGGAACCGGTCCCGCACCTCGATCATCGCGTCGAGGTAGGCCTGGTTCTGTTCCGTGAGATCCCCAGGCTTGGGAAAGTTGTACCGGTGGGCGATGGCCTCGATCAACGCCCGGTTCGCGCCGGTTTCGTATTCCTTGAGTTCGTTCGCCCGCTGTGCCGCCGCGAAGCTCCACTGGTCCTTCGGAGCATCGATGCCGGGGTTGTTCTGGTTCGGGCCGCCCGAGTAGGCGATGCCCCACCAGGCCATGGCGCAGTTCGGATCGTGCACGGTGGCCTGGCGGAAGGAGCGGATCGCCCCGTCGAAGTTGTATCCGTACATGAGGGCGAGCCCCTGATCGAACCAGCGGCGTGCGTCCTCGGAGTCGGTGGTGATCGGACGCCGGTGTTCGCCGAGCCGATCAAGGATCATCGGCGGGGGTGAGCCCGCATCGGGCAGTTGCGGTGCAGCGTCAACCGATGCGTATGCGATGCCGGACGCGGCGAGCAGGACAGCAGGTGTGAAGCCGGGCGTGAAGAGAGTAGGCATTCCGTGTGCTCCTGGTGGGTGGTCCGATCCTAGCAGCCCGATGGAAGTTGGATCCAGCGGGAACAATTCGAGTCGCGAACACTCTAGAATCTGGGCAGGAGATCTCCATGCGAACCCTGATAGCCCTCGTCTTCTTGCTGCTCGTCTCTCCGGCCGACGTCCTGGCCGCCAAGCCCGAAGGGGGTGGGGGATCGGAGCTGGGGCAGCTGGGGGCTTCGCTCAAGGCGGCCGTGCTCAGCGGTTCCATGACCGAGGAGGACGCCCGATCGATCTGGGGCTCGGCGATGGAAGTGCAGAAGCTCCAGAGCGAAATGGAGACCCTGCTCTCCGACAAGGCGGAGGTCGTCGCGGACGACGCCAAGTCCCAGACCATGCGTCTCATTCCGCCGGATCCGCGGGCCCCGCGTCTACTGCTTCAGCCGGAGTTCCTCGAACGTGACGGGCTCTTCATCACGGAGTCGCTGGATCTCGATTCCCAGCGTTCGGAGATCGTCGAACTGGTGTTCCGCGACTACGTCGGGAGCTACGAACTCATCTCGCAACCCCTGGTGGCGGCGTTGCAGCGGTACCGGAGATCGCAGGTCGGACGGGATCTCGCCGAGGCGGTGGCGCGACTTGATCGGCAGCTGTCGACGCAGGACATCGACATGGCCGCGGCGATGGACACCATGGAGGAGCGTCTGGAGGACTACGCCCGGCAGGCGGTTGCCAAGCAGGGAGCCGAGTCGGAGGAGGGTCGGGAGAAGTCCCGGGCGCTGGCCCAGGAGTGGGTTCGTGAACTCGAGGGCGGTCTCGATTCCCTCGACGAGAACATGAGCCGACTTCGGGAACGACTGGTCCTCGCCATCGAGGGAATGGAGGAGGCGGGGGAGGACGTGACCCCCCAGGACCTCTATCGATTGGCGACGGGACTGCAGCAGCAGCGTGACGCGATCCGGGCCGACGTGCTCGAGACGCTTCGTCTGACCATCGTCGAGGGCGAGGATGCGGGGCGGTCCGCCGAGCTGGACGCGGTGATGCAGCAGCTTCGATTCGCATCCGGACTGCGGCTGGCGCGACTGGGGGGTGAGCGCATCGATCCCCGTTCCGCCGCCGACGCCATGGCCGAGCTGCCATCGTCGGTCGGCGCGTTGCTGACGGCAATGGATCCCGTCCTCGCCCAGCTCTCGAATCGGCGGATGGAGTCTGCGATCGATCGTGAGATCGCGGGCATCCGGATGATGGTCGATGCCCGCCGGGCCATCGATCAGTACGACGGTGAAGCGTTCGTCCCGGATGATCGCTGGGATGCGGTCATTGCGCCGTACGCAGCGGCGTGGCTCAAGCAGATCGATGCGTCGGTGGCATGCCGGGACGGCGTGCTGGAGATGGTCGACGAGATGACGGTGCTGCTCATGGAGGAGAACGTGGACGCCGCGCTTGCGTACCGTGATCTTGCTCTGCAACGCGGCTTTCCGGACGAGATGCGCCGGCGGTGGTACGACCGAGCATTGGCGGCCGCCGTCCGGCTCGAGGGTGTCTCCGACGAAATCATGGAGTCCCTGCTGCGGCTTCGGAAGGACGCCTCCGCCGCCGCCAGGGAGATCCGGGACCGGGCGATCGGTGGCCGGATGGAACGTGATCTGGAGCTCGCCCGTGCCCCGGTGCGCAGTCTCTGGGGGATGGAGGAAGGTGCAAAGGACGTCTTCGAGGAATCCGATTGGCGTGGTCGCGAGTTCGAGGCCCACCGGATCCTGGGTGACGAGGTCGAAGATGCACTTCGAATCCTGCTGGCCCCGGTTCAGTTCGAGCAGCTTCCCCCTCGCCAGTGGCAGTGGGAGGAGAAGGCCGCTGGTGACAAGGCCGGGGGCAGAAAGCGCGGAGCCGGACGCGGAGCAAAGGGCTCCGGCGGCAAGGGTTCCGGCGGCAAGGGAGGCGGCGGCAAGGATTGATGATCTAGGCTTCGTCCGCCATCTGCGTGCGCCGCGTCTGCCACGCCGCCCACAACATGGCGGTGAAGGGCAGCCACCAGATCAAGTCGTTGGTGATGATGAGGTATCCGAAGCTCCACGTGATGGTTCCCGCCATCGCGGCCTGCAGGAATCCGATGGGGCCGAAGATCTTGCCGAGCAGTCCCACCATCACGATCGGCCAATGCCGGAGCGGATCACCGGCCGCGGCCAGGTAGCCCAGGCCGTAGACCCCCACGATCATTCCGATGCACTGCCACAGGAACATGTAGCGCGGCGGTTCCATCTCGGCGATCATGAAGAAGCAGCCGGGGCGGATGACGGCGAGCAGACCGAAGACGAGGTTGTAGATGCCCGCGGCGATCAGGACGTACCGCATCCACGCGGGGCGGGAACTCGGGCTCATGAGGAGCTTGCCCGGGTGGCACCGAGACCGCCGTCGATTCCGACGATCTGTCCGGTGATCCAGTCGCTTTCCTCCGAAAGCAGCCAGGCGATCGCATGGGCGATGTCCTCGGGCCGTCCGATGCGTCCCAGCGGATGCATCTTGCGGGAGTGCTCCAGTGTGCGTTCCGAACGGGTGATCGGTTCAGCCAGTGGCGTGTCAACCAGGCCCGGAGCGACGGCATTGAAGCGTAGCCCTCGGCCTGCATAGGTCGCGGCCGCACTCCGGGTCAGTCCCTCCACGCCGCTCTTGGCCGCGGCGATGGCCTCGTGATTGGGCAGTCCGGTGGCTGCGGCCACGGTCGACGCCAGAACCACGCTTCCGGGTCCCTTCATGTGCTTGCCGGCGGCACGCACGGTGGCGAATGCGGTGGTCAGATTGGTTGCGATCGTCTCGTGCCATTCCTCGGTCGATGTGAAGTGGGCGGGCTTCAGGAGAATGGATCCCGCCAGGCAGGCCATGCCGGTGATCGGGGCACGGTCCGCGCACGTCTTGACCACGGACTCCAGCGCCTCGAGGTCCCGAGCGTCGCAGGCCACGGTGTCGGCATCCAGATCGCCATGGGCCTCGGCATTGCGGCTGATCACGGTCAGGTGATGACCCTTGGCACGTAGAAGGGGGATGAGGCTTCTCCCGATGCCTCCGCCTCCGCCGATGATGTTGGTGTGGGTATTCATGGTTCGAGAGTCTAGGGCCCGAAGTGGTTTGGCATGTGGAGGATTCGAAGGATTCGCCCAAGAACAACGCCCCCCTCGCATTCACGAGGGGGGCGGGGGGTTCGTTCTGAATCGGTGTCCGCTCAGGGGCACGTGCCAAGGGCGTTCAGCACCATGATCAGATCGGCGATGTCGACCCGGCCGTCGCGATTGAGATCCTCATCGCAGAACTCCGGTCCCCAACTGACGTTGAGTTCCCAGGGGCCGTCGCCGGAACCGCCGGCGTCGAAGTAATGATGGCCCGCCGAGACGCTGACGTACGACTCGGTCAGCTCTGCCGGCATGGACAGGGAACTGCAGTCGCTGTCACCGAGGGACAACACCTTGATTTCACCGGTGCCGCCGGGCTGGTGGAGGTCTGCGTACAGCGTGCTGGCGGCATTGTTGCCCACGAAGCGGTACTCGAGCCGTTCCTCGCCGTGTCCCCACTCGACGAGCGCGTACTCGGCGAGAATCTCGTCCCAGAGGGGGTTGCTGGCGGAAGTCGTCGGGGGCGAGATGGGAGCAAAGCTGGATCCGGAGGTGAAGGCGCTTGTCGCATCGGGTCCCGGAAGATCCAGATGCAGTTCCGATCCGCCCGCTGCGGTGTCGTTGTAGAAGACGTGGTACCCATCCCCAAGCGTGAGCGTCCCGGCGGACACGGCGGTGGATCCCGAACCGACGGTGTAGAGGTAGATCGAGGTCGCGCTGTGGACGGTGAAGTCCCACGACCCCTCGACCTCCACGGCGATCTGGAACGGAGCCGAGGTGTTGGTGTCCATGCTGTCGATGTCGAAGGTGTCCCCGCCGATGGAATCGTTCCGATACCAGTGGAATGAATCCACGCCGATCGAAACGACCTTCTTGAAGATCATGATGTCCCGATCCTCGTCTTCACCGGGAAAGATGATCGGACGATCGAGATCGATCTCGAAACTGGGGGCGGGACGGGCCATGGCGGCTGCGGGTGTCAGGACGGCGGTCAGGGAGAGCGTAAGAAGGGTTTCTCGCAACATGATGATGATGCTCCAATGCTGTGGACCGGGCATGAAGGAGACGCTGCGGGACGGCGGGCGGGGAATCCTTCCCCTGAATCGGGTCGGAGTGCGAATCCGATCCGAGTCTGCCGTCCGGGAGGCAGCACCCTTGCGCACAGCCTGGTCCGGAGACATCACCCCCTACGGAGTCGAAATCGCCGTGTGTGACAAAAGATGAAATTTCCGGAAGCTGTGATCAGGAGCTCACAGGAAGGGAACGGCGATGTTCGCAAGGAGCAGGATCAGGGTCAGCACCACACTCAGCGTGTGCAGTTTCTTGAACGTGGCCTTGTCGCCCCGGTCCGTGGCCCGGTTGGTGATCGGAATGATCACGATGCAGACGATCGGGAACACGATGGTGGCGCCGGCGATCAACGGCTTGACAATTCCCGGAGTGTCGGAAGCCAGCGCACTGATCATCGATGCGATTCCAAGAATGCACAGGAGCTTGAAGAACTTCGGAAAGAGGGCCCGCAGCAGCTTGCCCGCGGGTGCGGCGTCGATGGTGGTGAAGATGGTGGGAGCAAAGATCATGGTCTGCAGGATGATCACTCCAACCACGATGCCCGCGAAAAAAACCTGCATATCTCAATCTCCATTGTGCATTGTGTGCGTGCGAGGGCTAAGATACCATGCCGTACTGAGAATGATTCTCAATTGCACTCGAGGTATCACGTGGCTCGTTCAAACGAAACCATGTCCAAGGCCCAGGTCGATCTGCTCTTCGAAGCATCGTCTGCGGTCCTGTTTGCCGTCATCGAGTCCGAGTACTGCATGAAGGGATCTCCCGTGATGGTGCCGGAGTGGGTCATGCCCACCTGCGAGCCGTCCTGTCCCTGCCAGATGGATTCGGAACTGGTGCAAGAGGCCTCGAACTTCCTGCTCCGCATGGGGATGCTTCAGGTCTCCGACGGCGGATATCTGCACACCAACTTCTAGATCCACCTCTGTCGGCCCAAGGGAGACATTCATGAACCGGTTCGTCCAAGCCCTGTCCACCGTGGCGATCCTCTGCGCCTCCGCTGTCCAAGCGGAGGAGGTCGTCAATGTCTATTCGGCCCGTCACTACGACACCGATGATGCCCTGATCAAGCAGTTCACCGAAGAAACCGGAATCAAGGTCAACATCATCGAAGGCCGATCCGACACCCTGCTTTCACGCATCAAGCAGGAAGGCGAACTCTGCCCCGCCGACGTCTTCATCACGGTGGATGCCGGTCGGCTGCTCCGCGCGGAGGAAATGGGTGTGCTGCAGCCGGTCAAGTCGAAGACGCTTGAAGCCCGCGTCCCCGCGTCGCTCCGGCACCCCGAAGGACTCTGGTTCGGGCTCACCAAGCGGGCCCGCATCATCGTGGTCTCCGCGGATCGGGTGCCCGAAGGCACCACGCTCAGCTACGAGGAACTGGCCGATCCCAAGTGGAAGGGCAAGGTCCTGATTCGAAGCTCGGGCAACATCTACAACCAGTCGCTGGTGGCCTCCCTCATCGATGCGCACGGTGCGGAAAAGACGGAAGCCTGGTGCAAAGGCATCGTCGCGAACATGGCGAGGACCCCGCAGGGCGGNGACCGGGANCAGATCCGCGGTGTCGCCGCCGGTGAAGGCGACGTGGCCGTGGTCAACCACTACTACCTGGCCAGGATGATCGGCGGCAGCGAATCCGATCAGGAGGCCGCCTCCAAGGTCCGGGTCGTCTTTCCCAACCAGGACGATCGCGGCACGCACGTGAATGTGTCGGGGGCCGGAGTCGTCAAGACCGCGCCCAATCGCGAAAATGCCGTTCGCTTCATCGAGTTCCTCGCCGGTGAGGAAGCCCAGAAGAAGTTCGCCGGGGGAAACCAGGAATACCCCACGGTGGCGGGCATCGAAACCACCGACACCCTGAAGTCGTTCGGTGCCTTCAAGGAAGACGATCTGAATGCGGCAACGCTCGGCGCCAACAACGCCGAAGCCATCCGCATCATGGACCGTTCGGAATGGCGTTGACGGGATCTGCCGCGACATGACACACGGTTGCACTCCGTCGTCCGGTCCCGTCCGCTGATCGGGACAGTCGGCCCGCAGCACGTCCCCCTGGTGCGAGAACAGTGGTGCTCAAGGTCGATTCCACCCCCCGTGCCGCCTGGACCATCGCCTCGATGGCCGCAGCACTGGTCGTGCTGGTGCCGGTTGCGGTCATTCTGTCGAGCGTCTTTCGGGACTCGGATGGTGTATGGCAGCATCTTGAGGCCACCCGGCTCGGCGACTACGCGCTGAACACGCTGGTGCTGTCGCTGGGCGTCTGTTGCACGGCGGGAGTGGTGGGGGTGGTGTCCGCCTGGGTGGTCACGATGTACCGGTTTCCCGGTCGTGTGGTGCTGGGCTGGGCATTGCTGCTTCCGCTGGCGGTTCCGCCGTATCTCGCGGCCTACGCGATGACCGATCTTCTCCAGTTCAGCGGTCCGGTGCAGGGGTGGATGCGGAACACCTTCGGCCTGACGGCCGGTGACTACTGGTTTCCGGATCTCCGGACGCTGGGCGGGGCGACGTTCATACTTTCCTTCTCGCTGTTTCCCTACGTCTACTTCGCAGCCCGCATCGCGTTCCTCGAACAGTCCCGTTCGATGCTCGAGGCCAGTCGCACCCTCGGTTGCGGGCCGCTGCGCACCTTTCTCCGCGTCGGTGTGCCCCTGGCCCGGCCGGCGATCGCGGGAGGGGTGGCCCTGGTGCTGATGGAGACCGTCGCGGACTTCGGAGCGGTGGACTACTGCGCGGTGGACACGTTCGCGACGGGGGTCTACCGCACCTGGTACGGCCTCGACGCTCCGGTGGCCGCCGGCCAGCTCTCGGCGCTGGTGGTGTCGATGNTGTTTCTGCTTGTGGGGCTGGAGTGGCTGCTCAGGCGATCCGGAGCCCGGCATCGCGCGACCGATCGAACGAACGGATCCGGNGGAGTGCGAATCGGGCNCACGGCCCGGGGTCTGGCAATCCTGTGCTGCCTGGTACCTCTGACGGCGGGATTTCTTCTTCCCGCGGGGCGGCTTGTGTACCTGGCCGTCGTGCGTGGTGACGGACGGTCCGGCGAACTGCTGGGCGATCTGGTGGTTTCGACCGCCGGCATCGCCGTCCTCGCCTCCGTCGTCGCCATGACGCTCGGCCTTTTGATCGGCTACGGAAGACGCCTGCAACGCAACGCATGGACCGCCTGTGCGGCTCTTGCATCCAGGACGGGCTACGCCATGCCGGGTCCGGTGATCGCGATCGGGCTTCTCATCTGCCTGGGATGGATCGATCATCGCATCAACGACCTCGCCGCCGCCGGTGGAGGATCCTGGAGGCCGGGACTGCTGCTGACGGGTTCGATCGCCGCCCTGGTCATCGGCTACCAGGCCCGTTTTCTCGCCATTGCGGTGTCCTTCGTCGAATCCGGGCTCGCACGCGTGCACCGTTCGATCGACGCCGCGGCCCGNACACTGGGAGCAGGGCCGTCGCGGACCCTGTTCGGAGTGCACCTGCCGATGCTCCGCACCAGCCTGCTGGCGGGAGGCCTGATCGTGTTCGTGGATGTCGCCAAGGAACTTCCCATCACCCTGATGCTGCGCCCCTTCAACTTCGATACGCTGGCGGTCCGCGTCTACCAGCTCGCATCCGACGAGCGGATCGAAGAGGCCGCTTCGGCGGCCGTCGCCATCATCGGTGTCGGCCTCATCCCCGTGCTGCTGCTGGCCAGACACGTCGAACGGATCCGTACGGCGGGTTCGAAAGGAGCGACGGCTTGAATCGGTCAGCAGATCCAGACAGTGGACTCGTGGTCCGCGACCTGACGTTCGGCTTCGGAGACGATCCGCTGCTCGACGCTTTCTCGGTGAACGTCCCGCCCGGTGACGTCCACTGCGTGTTGGGACCGTCCGGCTCCGGCAAGACGACCCTGCTGCGTCTGATTGCGGGTCTCGAGCGTCCCACCGGCGGGCTGGTCCTCATCGACGGGCAGCCCATGGTCCGGGGTGGAGTCCACGTCCCGCCCGAACGTCGNGCCGTGGGCCTCGTCTTCCAGGATTTCGCATTGTTTCCAAACCGGACGGTACGAGGAAACGTGCTGTTCGGCATTCGGACGAGCGGTCGGGCGGAGCGAGCCGCACGCTGCGACGAACTGCTCCATCGTCTGGGAGTGGAAGCGCTGGCGGACCGCATGCCCTCCACCTTGAGCGGTGGCGAACAGCAGCGGGTCGCCATTGCCCGCGCTCTGGCCCGGCGTCCGCGGGTCATGCTGCTGGACGAACCCTTCAGCAGCCTGGACGTCGAGACCCGGACCNCGGTCCGGGCCGAGACGATGTCCGTGCTGCGAGATTCCGATGTGGCCACGTTGATGGTCACCCACGATCCGTCGGAAGCCGAACTGGTCGCCGACCACGTCATTCGATTCAAACCAAGTCAAACCGCCACCAAGACCCTCTAGGCTTCGGGAGTTCCCATGTCGCTGCCACCATTCGTTCAACTGCTCACGATGTCGATGTGCATCGTCCTCGCCGCACCCACGTCCGCCCAGCACTTTGCGATGCCGGAGGACCCCGATCTGTCGNAGGGAATGGTCGCCGGCGAGCCGTGCGGCACCCTGCCGCGGGCAACCACCAGTTTCGGCTCCGTGGTCCACGGAGGGTGGCTGTACGTGCTGGGCGGGTACCACGGTCGCGCCCACGACTACGATCGCACCGGTCAGTCCCCGGACTTCTACCGAATCAACCTCCACGATCTGTCCCAGATGGAGATGCTGCCGCACTCCATGGGAATCCAGAGCTGTCCGCTCGAGGAGTGGAACGGCACGATCCTGCGTACCGGTGGACTGGTGGCGACCAATGCGCCGGAAGATCCCGCCCATCTGGTCTCCCTCGCAACGGTCGAGGCCTACGACCCCGCCACCCGCAGGTGGTCCGCGATGCCCGACATGCCATCGGGTCGATCGTCCCACGANACGGCGGTGATCGGTTCGAACCTCTACGTGCTTGGGGGCTGGAAACTCGATGCGGACACCGGTGAACGGATGTGGTACGAGGATGTGTGGACGCTGGATCTTCGACATCCGGACCGGGGTTGGTCATCGGTCCCCGCCCCGTTCAAGCGTCGAGCCATGGCCTCGGTCGCCGTCGACGGACGGATCATGGTGCTCGGGGGCATGACGCCGGACGGTTCCGTACGTCGTGCGGATCTGTTCGATCCCACCACGGGTTCCTGGACCGAGCTGCCCGATTTCCCCGAACAGGGGTTTGGAATCGCGGCGGATGCGGTGAACGGCCGGGTGGTGGCCACGGGATCCGACGGGGGGGTTCATTCGTGGCGTCCCGGCGCATCGGAGTGGCGGCACGAAGGCGTGGTCACCTACCCGAGATTCTTCCATCAGGTGGCGGGGGACCAGCATGGCGATCTCATNGTTCTGGGCGGGATGTCCGGCGGCATGCGGCCGTCCCAGATCGAACGGGTCCGTCTGGAGACCGTCGGCGAGTCCGGGCCCGTNGTCGGCTACTGGACGGTGCCGAGNCCNTCCNCGGCGAAGAACCGGCAGGCCTTCTTCGTNCGTCGGGGTTGGGTCTACATGTTCGGTGGAAACAACAGCACCGGGCAGCACGATTTCGGACCGGACAACTTCCTTCGGGAAGGCTATCGGTTCAACCCCGCCACCATGCAGTGGAGGCGGTGTGCTGATTACCCCATGCAGCGNCAATCCATCCAGACCTCCATGGGGGCCGATGGTTCCACCGGATTCGCATTGGGCGGCTTCGGGCACGACGGCACGGCCGCCCGAACGCAGCGCGAGGGCTACACCTTCAACTTCAGGAAGAACGAGTGGAACGCCACGGGGCCGCATCTCCCGGTGTCCCGCAGCCAGTTCGGCCTCGTGCAGCACGGCGATTCCTACTGGGTCTTCGGTGGCCTNGACTACGACCCNTCTCGCCCGGCGGATGATCGGTTTCGACATCTGTCCGAAGTCATGACGGCGGGCGTGGACGGCGGCGAGGACTTCGCCGAGGCCGGTGTCGAACTCCCACGGACCCGACGTGCCTTCGGGGGGGCGGTCGTGGGCGACCGATACTTCATGATCGGCGGCATGACCGACGACTTCGAACTCGTCGTCCCCTGCGACGTGTTCGACTTCGAAACCCGAACGTGGCACGGCATGACCGGGCCCGCCCGGCCGCGACTCTCCCCGGAGGTCGCGGTCCTCGGGAACCACATCTTCCTGCTGGGAGGCATGTCNCCGAAGCNNGACGGATCGGGACTGGAATCCAATGCGTCGCTGGAGATGTACGACANNGTGGAGGACACCTGGACCACGGTGGCCGAGTCGATGCCGATTCCGCTTCGTCACGCGACCATGGTTCCGTTTCGTGGTCAGTTGCTGATCTTCTCCAGCCATCGTGATGACGGCAACGTCGCGCAGGTCATGCTGGTNAATCCGTTCAACTCCGAGTCCACCGAACCCGAAGAGATCGTTCGCNGCGAGTTCTAGGAAGGAATGCATCATGCATCTGCTCTGCACACTGGCCGCGATCGCCTNGGTGGACGTGGCGTCGCAGCATCTGGAAGTCCGGTTGGATCCCGCCACCCANCGGGTGCACGGCATNACCCGCATCGACACGGNGGAGNCGGGNTCGCTTCGCTTCGCNCTGCANCCCGGGGCCCGGGTGCTCGCGATCACCGTCGATGANCATCCCGTCGAGTACGACGGGGACGGNNAGNTCGACGGACTGGAGTCCGGCGACCGGGTGTTCATCGAGTGGATGGGAACCCACGAGGAGGACGTGGCCTCCGGTGAACGGATCGGTCAGATCCACAACTTCTCCGTACGGGCCCACGTCGGCGAGGATGGTGTCTTCCTCTCCGACGGCAGCAACTGGTACCCGCAGCCTCTGGACGCACGCGGCTTTCCGCAGCTTCGACCGATGACCATCGACATCGAGCCGATCGANGAATGGGTGTTCGTCGCGTCGGGCGATCCGGTCGATCCTGCTCCCGGTCGAACGTGGAAGACGCCCCGTGCCGTGGACGGCATGGCGGTGGTGGGCAATCGGCATCAGGTCTTCGAACGCACGGTGGATGCGGGGGATGACGTCGTCGACATCGCCGTGCACCTCTCGGCCGCACAGGCCGACAAGGCGGACTGGTATCTNGACGCTTCCGAGCGGTATCTGAAGCTCTACACACCGCTGTTGGGGAGCTATCCGTACCGACGGTTCACGGTGGTGGAGAACTTCTTCTCATCCGGATTCGCCTTCCCCGGATTCACGGTTCTGGGGCCCCGCGTCATCGGCATGGCCCCACGATCGCTCAAGCCCGGCTATCTGGANCANGANCTGGTGCATGCNTGGTGGGGCAACGGGGTCTACGTCGATCCCGAGGACGGGAACTGGTGCGAGGCCTTGACCAGCTTCTGCACCAACTACGGCCGTCGCGCGCTGGAGGACGGCCCCGAGGCGGCGCGTTCCTACCGGCGGGGGGTCCTCAACAAGGTCTCGCTGGATCCGGGGCTCGACGATGCTCCGTTGGGAACCTTCGGCTGGCGTACGGGNGTGAACGGNGCGAGCCGTTTCGTCGGCTACGAAAAGGGNGCCTTCGTGATCATGATGCTGCAGGATGTGCTGGACGGGGATTCGCCGCCGGGTGATTTCTCCGAAAGCCGCGTCTGGACAATGCTGCACGAGTTGGCCCGGTCGCACATGGGGCAGCGGATCGGCTGGAGGGAGATCCAAGCGGNTGCGGAAGGGGTGCATCCGGATCGCGGCCGGGGATGGCTGGATCCATTCTTCGACCGTTGGGTCCGGCGTCATACGGTCCCGATGACGACNCCGGAGCTGCAGGCCGATCCGCCNCAGTCCCTGGAGGTCGAACGCTCCNCCGACGGGNCGTGGGTCGAGATCGATCCGGACTGCCGTTACTACCGTCTGCTGCCTCGTTCCCAGACCAGTCCGACGATCTCGGCGACGCTGGGTGGGGGCGTCACCGTCTCCGTCGACGAGGACGCTCCGGCGGGAGGGGATCTCACCGCCTGGATGGCGCAGACCACNCCCGGNGACAACCGGTTGCTGGTTGGTGNGGCGGCGATCGCGACGGCCGCGGATCGGATCGCACGATCGAAGGATCCGATCGCGATCGAGTCCGGCTCGTTCACGGTGGATGGACGGACCTGGGATGGAATCGATCAGTCCGTGCTGCACACCGTGCATGATCCCCAGCAGCCCGGTCGGTACATCACGGTCTTCCACAGCAACGGTCCATCGGGCTGGAATCGACTCCGCCTGATCTGGTACTACGGCAAGGACACCACGGTGGTCTGGGACGGAGACCAGACCGTGCTCAGGCGAGTGCATGAACCGGACTGCAGATTCATGATCGAGTCCGACGACTGAGATCGACGGTTCGGAGGGAAATGCGGACCAAGTCATGCCGAGCGGGCTCCGGCTGCTTACCATCCGGCATGCCCGCGACGCTGCTCATCTTTCCGCACCAGCTGTTCCTGGAGCACCCCGGTCTCGACCGCTGCGACGCCGCAATGCTCGTCGAGGACGGTCTGTTCTTCGGAGACCATCGCCTGCAGGCGGCCATGCATCGTCAGAAGCTGTGGCTGCACCGGGCCTCCATGAAGCGGTACGAGCATCAGCTGATCGACCGTGGCATCGACGTGCGGTATCTGGATCACGAGGACGGCGTCGACATGGTCGACGTCGCAGTATCCGGCCTCGCCGGATCGGACCGGGCGGTGGTGGCGGGTGACCCGCACGACTACCTGCTGGAGCGCCGTCTGCGGCGGGCGGCGGAGCGTCACGGACTCGATCTTCAGTTCGTCCGCACTCCGATGTTCATCAACACCTCCCAGCAGAATCGCGACTACCGCGACGGCAAGAAGCGCTGGTTCATGGCCGACTTCTACAAGCACCAGCGGCGACGGCTGGATGTCCTGATGGACGGCGACGAACCGGTGGGGGGGCAGTGGAGCTTCGACGCGGACAACCGCAAGAAGGTGCCCAAGAAGATGCTGGGGGCGATTCCCGATCTGCCCACGGGCATGCACGACGACACCGATGAGGCGGCCCGCCTGCACGTGCAGGACCGCTACCCGGTCAATCCGGGATCGATCGAGCGGTTCGTCTATCCGACCTCGCACGAGGCCGCGGCGACGTGGCTCGACGAGTTCCTTCGGCAACGGTTCGAACTGTTCGGGGTCTACGAGGACGCCATGGTCCGCGGCGAGAACTGGCTGTGGCACGGCGTGCTGACCCCGATGCTCAACGTCGGTCTGCTGACGCCGCGGCAGGTGCTGGATGCAGCGCTGGAGCACGCGCAGGAAAACGACGTTCCGCTCAATTCCCTGGAGGGATTCGTGCGGCAGGTCATCGGCTGGCGCGAGTTCATGCGGGCCACCTACGACGACCACGGGGTCGAGATGCGGACCTCCAACCACTGGGGGCACGAGCGGGCCATGCCGGCGTCGTTCTACGACGCCACGACCGGCATCGATCCGCTCGACGACATCATCGGCCGGGTGCTGGAGACCGGCTACTGCCATCACATCGAGCGGCTCATGCTCCTGGGCGGCTTCATGTTCCTCTGCGAGATCCACCCGGATGCGATCTACCGGTGGTTCATGGAACTGTTCGTCGACAGCTACGACTGGGTCATGGTGCCCAACGTGTACTCCATGAGCCAGCACGCCGACGGCGGTCTGATCACGACCAAGCCGTACTTCTCGGGATCGTCCTACGTCCGGAAGATGAGCAACCATCCGGCCGGCGAGTGGGCCGACATCTGGGACGGCCTCTACTGGCGCTGGATCTGGAACCACGTGGACGAACTGGGGAAGAATCCCCGCTGGGCGATGATGTGCGCGATGGCACGAAAGATGGATCCGGCGAAACGTGCGGAGCACCTCGAGGTGGCGAGTGCGTTTCTCGGTCGCATGTAGAGCGTGCTGCCGACGCTGGTATCTTGGTACAGATCGCCTCAGGCGCACGCCCGTCGTTCGATGGGGGCGGCCGAGACCGTGAGCGTCGGAGCCGGATTGGTGAAAACCAACGGGATGACGGGGGAATCCGAAGTCGCCGAGGACGTGGTCATCGTCAGGGCGGTGAAATTCGCTGCGGCGGTGGGCCGGCTGTGTTGGCACGGCCGGGAGCAGATTCGTCGACAGATTCCATCGGTGCACATGGGCGTTCCTCCAGCGGGTGAGCCGGATTCATCGGTCCGTGCAGAGAGGGGCTGAACCCAAATGCGGGATTATTCGAACAGCAGGTAGGACGTGGGATTGTCGGGAAGGTAGGCGTTGAACCCCGCTTCGGCGAAGGCCGATACGGCGTTGGCCAGGATGATGACCCCGAAGATGCAGAAGGTGCACCAGGAGTACCAGGGGAGGCGGGACCCGGCGGGCGTCGCATCCTGACCGTCGGCGGATCGGAAGCGGTGCCGGTGCAGTTCAGGATCACGGCCGAAGATGAGCATGATGCCGCTGACCAGAATGACCGTCAGGAACACGATCAGGGCCCAGGTGTACAGGTGCAGGCCCAGCATCGGGCTGCCGTAGCCGGGGTCCCCGGGTTCGATGTGCAGCAGCACCTGACGGGCCGAGATCAGCATGCCCACGAGGGCTGCGAGCACGGACATGCCGTAACCGAGACCGATGACGGAGAAGCCCTGGATTCGTGCGAGATGCCCGTGCGTGATGATGAAGATCGAGCCCACGGCGGTCATGATCATGGCCATCCGCTGCAGCAGGCACAGTGGACAGGGGTATTCTCCCTGGGCGAACTGGACCCAGAACGCTCCGAGCAGGACGCCGCAGATTCCCAGAACGCAGAGGTGCTGGATCGCCAGTTCCACCCGCAGCCAGAGGCTCCAGAGCGGATGCTCGCTGCGGCGTGTCTGCATGGGGCGATCCTGATTCATCACCAGCTGAGGTCCAAAGGATCCGTGGCGTGGTGCATGAACAGCAGCACGATGAGGATCAGGGAGAGAAAGAAGAGCGCAACCGACAGCCACGCCTTGCGACGAAGCATCGACGCAAGCAGGCAGAAGAGACACAGGAAGATGGCGGAGGCGATCATGGAGAGTTGTCGTTCGCCCGGCGGGAGCCGGTCACGCGCAGGACGCGCACAGTCCCGTGAGGGTCAGGTCGTGGTTTTCAAGCTTGAACCCCTCGGGAACCAGCTTGTTCAGGCCACCCGGACAGCCGTGGATGTCGAAGTACCGGTCGCAGGATGTGCAGTGAAAGTGATGGTGGTGGGATGAGGCGATGGATGCCAGTTCGTAGCGGTCGCTCTTGCCCGGGACCGCAACCGGGGAGATCTCACCTTCCTCCACGAGTCGCCGAACGATTCGATAGACGGTTCGGAGGCCCAGGGAATCGGTGGTTTCACTCGCGAGGCTGTGCAGCTCCTCGATGGACAGGGGCCGGGCGGCCTCCTCGATGGTCCGCCGAATGGCCTGCAGCTGCTTGGTCTGGCGTTGGGGTGCCATAGGCACAGCATATCGATGAATCGACGCACGCGGCGATTTAATGGCAACATATTGCCATTAGTATTGACAATGCTCTGCCGATAGCTACCATTCGGGTTTGGTTTCGGACCCCGGTTCCTGCTCGGAGCGATCAATGAACCCCGTACGTACTTTCCACCCGATTCGTCGGAAGACGATGATTCCTCGAGGATTCACCCTCGTGGAACTGCTGGTGGTCATTGCGGTACTGGGAATCCTGATCGCGTTGCTGATCCCCTCGCTGGGAACGATGGCCCACCAGAGCCGAGTCGCCGAGGACACCTCCAATCTCCGCTCGCTGCAGATGGCCCACTATCAGTACGCAGTGGATTCCATGGGTCAGTTCGCTGGATGCGGGGCTGGCCCACGGGGGGCTGGCCAACGAGTCGATCGCATGGCTCAACCTCATCGGTGAGTACGTCGACATCAACGGAGTGATCCGATCGCCTCTGGACGACAGCCCACACTGGTCGATTCCGGTCCAGGGGACGACCAACCGGTACCGTCGGACGAGCTACGGTTGGAACAACTACCTGTCCCGTACGCATTCGCCGGATGCCGCAATCGACCGCAGCATGGCGGCGGATCGCCTCAGTCGGGTGAAGAGCGCCTCCAACACCGTTCACTTCCTGCACATGGTCGGAACCGGTTCCTTTGCGGGAGCCGATCACGTGCACGTCGAGAACTGGTGGATCAACGATTCACTGCCCGATGCGCCCGCGATTCTGGCCTCCAACCAGGTCAACACCAGCGTCGTGTCGGGCGAACCCAAGACCAAGAGCGCCCGTGCCAACTACGGGTTCGTCGACGGCCACGTCGAGACGCTCTCATTCATCGAAGTATTTACTGGCCCCGATCGAAATCGGTTCGACCCGAATGTTGCCGGTCGAAGTTTCTGATCGGGGTAGGAGAAGGAGAAGGTTTGATGTTATCCCCATCAAAGAACGAAAATCGTTTCATCCGCAGGCTGGCATGGCTGCCCCTGTGCACCCTGCTTGCCGCATCACCGGTGGTGATGGCCGGCGACGATGATCACGGAGGGCACGTCGGGCACGCCGGCGACATCTACGTCGGCGTCGAGAACGGCCGCATCACGACCGGTCTGATTTCGGATGACGCGGTCTCCGGCGAGATGCGCACCTTCGAGTCCGAGTTCGGCGATGCCGGCGTCCCCGGATTCACGGCCGACCCCGGCTGGGAGGCCTACCCGGGCACCTTCAATCCCGACGCTCGCGTGGGGTGGGAGTCCCTGGCCGGACTTCGGATGTGGAACGGCAACGGATTCGACGAAGGGATCGAGGAGTCCATCACCGTCAGCTTCGGCCCCAGTTCGTTCGAGATCGGCGCTTCCGCTTCGGGCGGCTTCGATCTGGCCGTCCAGCCGGATGGGGGAATCCACCGGCATCTGAGCTTCTTCCTGAATCACCCGACGAACACGCCGCTGCCCGGCATCTATCTCGTGGAGCTGGAACTCTACGCGACCGAAGGCCCCGAGCACTCCGAACCCTTCTGGATCGTCTTCAACAACGAATCCAGCGAAGCGGACCACGAAGCCGCCGTCGAGTGGGTGGAGGAGAACCTGGCCGCCGAAGACCACGATGACCATGACGATCCTGATGATCATGGGCATGCGGGCGACATCGGTGTCGGAGTCGAGAACGGCCACATCATCACGGGTGAGATCCACGACGGCGAAGTCGAGGAGATGCGCACCTTCGAGTCCGAGTTCGGCGAATCCGGAGTGCCCGGATACACCGACGAGCCAGGCTGGGAAGCGCTGCCCGGCACCTTCGGTCCCGATGTCAACGTCGGCTGGAACGCCCTCTCCGGCGTCAGCCTGTGGAACGGTGCGGGATTCGACGGTTCGATCGACGAGTCCATCACCATCGACTTCGGACCCTACTCCTTCGTGGTCGGCAGCTCGGCCGTGGACGGCTTCGATCTGCCGGTCGAGTCGGACGGTGCGATCCATCGCCACATCGGCTTCACGCTGAACCATCCGTCGGCTTCGCCGCAGACGGGTATCTACCTCGTGGAACTCGAGCTGTACGCGACCACCGGGGGCCCGGAGCACTCCGAGCCGTTCTGGATCGTGTTCAACAACGGGGCCAGCGAGGAGGATCACGAAGCCGCCGTCGACTGGGTCAAGGACAACCTGGCCGACGAGGATCATGATCACGGTGACGACGACGATCACGACGATCACGGCGACGACGACGACGATCATGATCACGGGGACGACGATGATCACGATGATCACGGGCACGCCGGCGACATCGTGGTGGCAATCGAAGACGGTCACATCATGACCGGAACGCTCCACGACGGTGAAGTCGAGGAGATGCGCACCTTCGAGTCCGAGTTCGGTGCCGACGGCTACACGGACGAGCCCGGTTGGGAAGCCTCCTCCGGCACGTTCAGTCCCGACGTCAACGTCGGCTGGAACGCCCTCTCCGGCGTCAGCCTGTGGAACGGTGCCGGATTCGACGGTTCGATCGACGAGTCCATCACCGTGGGCTTCGGGACGCTCTCGTTCGAGATCGGCACTTCGGCCGTGGACGGCTTCGATCTGCCGGTCGAGTCGGACGGTGCGATCCATCGCCACATCGGCTTCACG
>PAAB01000040.1 GCA_002591705.1 Phycisphaerae bacterium | reverse complement strand
CTGCAACGGAATCTCCACCTCGCTGCCCGCGGACGTGCAGGAGCAGATCGTGCGTGCCATGCCCGGTTGCGAGCGGGCACGCATTCTGCGGTGGGGCTACGCCGTCGAGTACGACATGGTCTGGCCGCATCAGATCGATGCCACGTGCATGACCAAGTCCATCCACGGCTTCTTTCTTGCCGGCCAGATCAACGGGACCAGCGGGTACGAGGAGGCCGGAGGGCAGGGCCTCGTGGCCGGCCTGAACGCGGCCCGCCTCGTCACCGGTGATGAACCGGTCCGCCTGGGTCGCGACGAGGCCTACATCGGGGTCATGCTCGACGATCTGGTCACGAAGACCCCGCGGGAGCCCTATCGCATGTTCACCAGTCGGGCGGAGCATCGACTGGTGCTGCGTGCCGACAACACCGATGAGCGTCTGACGGAACTGGGACGTGCATTCGGGCTGGTGTGCGACCGGCGGTGGGAGGCATGGCTCCAGCGTCGGGCTTCTCTGGATCGGATCGACCGGGCGATCCGTCGGGAGAAGGGGGATGGCGGTCGGTCGCTCGATCGAATCGTCATGCGTCCCGAAACGACCGTGGCTTCGGTCGCCGAGCGGATCGGTGAATCGGATCAGGGGCTGGTGGAACGCGTCATGACCACGATGCGGTACGAGGGGTATATCCGGCGACAGGAGACGGCCATCCGTCGTCAGCGTGAGGCGGATGCGAAACCGATTCCCGCCTGGATCGATCCGGTCACCGTGACGGGACTTCGGGCGGAAGCCGCCGAGGCGCTGACCAAGTTCCGGCCCACGACATTGGGGCAGGCAGGTCGGCTTGCGGGTGTCAGCCCGGCGGATCTTGCTCTGCTCGGGGTCGCCATCCGGAAGGGCCGTGGCCGAACTCAGGCGGGTGTCGAGCCGGCGTAGAGCTCGTACCGAAGCAGCCGGCAATCGATGCCGGCATGCTCGAACGGAATTCGAGACGCCGCTTTGAGACCGATGCGACCGGCGTGTTCCTTGGCCGTGAACACGAACCCGTCCCATCCGGCGCAGCGCTGCTTCAGGAAGTCGCCCATTCGACGGTAGGTGCCCGCCAGGGCATGCTCGTCGCCGAGTCGCAGGCCGTATTCGCCGTGCAGAATGACCACCCCCGGCTCCTCGGGCATCGGAGTGTCCGCGAAGTCGCAGCATGAGAACTCGATCAGATGATCGACCCCGGCCGTTCGGGCGTTGCGTCGGGCGGCCTCCACGACCGCCGCATCGATGTCAGTGGCGATGATGGGGGCCTGGATTGCGTTTCCCGAGGCACGTTTGGCGTCGGCTCTGGCCTGGCGCCACTGCTCCTGATCGAAGGTCTGGAGGTGCTGGATGCCGTACCCGCTGCGAAGGAGACCCGGAGCACGATTGGCCGAGATCAACGCCGCCTCGATGGCCAGGGTGCCGCTGCCGCACATCGGGATCACCAGTGGGCGGATGCCGTCGTGGCCGGCCGCGAGCAGGATGGCGGCCGCGGTGGTTTCACGAAGCGGGGCCTTGCCGGGTTCCCGTCGGTAGCCCCGGTCGGACAACTTCGGGCCGGCCAGATCGAGCGAAAGGCGGGCCTTGTCCTTCTTCCAGAACAGGTGAATGACGGTCTGGTCGCCCTTCGATCCCGCATTGGGACGACGACCGTTGACCTTCATCAATCGGTCGACGATGGCGTCCTTGATCTTGACGTTCGGAAACATCGAGTTGGTGATGGTCGGATTGTCGACCGCGGAGACGACCGTGATGGTGCCGTCGGGTGGGATGACCCGCTCCCACGGCAGACGGGTCGTTTCCGCATAGAGCATGTCTGCATCCGTGGCACGGATGTCGGCGAAGCGTTGAAGCACATGAAAGCCCGTCCGCAGCCAGAGCAGCATTCGCATGGCGTCCGCCATCGTGGCTCGCGTGAAGACCCCGGTGTGATCCGTGGACTCCACGGACAGCCCCAGCGACTCGATCTCGGAGCCCAGCCAGGTCGACAGCCCGGGAGCGCAGGAGATGCGGTATTCACGTTGAGGATCTGCGGAAGGCATGGCTCTGCCGTTCTGAGCCACCTTCCGTCCGCGGAGGTGAGCTGCAATCGGGGTGACAGGATTTGAACCTGCGACCTCTTCGTCCCGAACGAAGCGCGCTACCAAACTGCGCTACACCCCGTGGTGTTCTGGTCAATGGGCGAGACAGGATTCGAACCTGTGAAGGCGTACGCCAGCAGATTTACAGTCTGCCCCCTTTGGCCACTTGGGTACTCGCCCTGAAACGACGCAGTCTACCGATCATTCCGGGGAGGGGCAAGATACCGATGGGGGAGAAAGCCGCCGAGCGGACTCGAACCGCTGACCTCAAGATTACAAATCATGTGCTCTTCCAACTGAGCTACGGCGGCAGTACGGGTGCAGCCTACGTTCTGAAGGATGCATCGGCAACGCCTTGCAGAACATGCAGAGGCCGTTTCACGTCTTCTGGGCCCATTCTCGAGGGATTTGGCCGCCTCTCGTTGAACCGGATGAATGAATGGGGTGCGGATTGATGGAATCTGGAGTCGGATCGGACTTGCACGGCCAGAATCCCAGGGGTAGATTCAGGTCGGTGGGACGTGGCGTACGCCACGTCTAGAGTGATACGGAAGAAGAAGAGAGGGAACTCACCAACATCTCCGCAGCAGGCATCGCCTGGACCTGTTCCAAGGTGCTGTCGAATGCGGCAACGAAAACCGGCTTCGGCCGGCTGGTGAGGAGAGAAGAAGGAGGGGCGATTCAGTCATGAATCGCCCCTCTGGTTTTTTGGGATGTTCGTTGGTGGACTCAGTGCCCGATGACCTTGCGCAGCATGCATTTGCCGGCTGCGGCGGACGCGATCGCACCGACGCCCAGCAGACAGAGCGATCCGGCCACGAGGTACCACCAGGTGTCCATGATCTCGAGGTAGCACAGGATCAGCAGCAGAAGCGTCGCGAGAATCATATAGACACCGACGGTCATCCGAAGCGTTCGATCGGCTGGTTCGAGGTTGCAGTCCATGAATCCAGTATAAGGGCGGCGGAGGGAGGCTGCCCGACGGTTCAGGCGGTTGTCTCCCTGAGCTTCTGAAGTCCTCGGTACTTCCAATTGTTCACCGTCGAGACCGGCACGCCCATGCTGTGAGCGGCTTCCTGGTAGCTCAGACCATGGCAGATGACCAGTTCGACGGCATTTCGCTCGTCATGCGAGAGCTGGTCGAGACGTGCAGTGACGTCATCGCTCAGTTCGTTGGTATCCAATCCGGCCCATGAATCGTCGGAGGAGTCGTCCATCCTGGCGTCATTGGCCTCCAGGAACCGCTGGAAACGCTGATTGCGGTTGTAGCGACGCTTGATGAGGTTGTCAGCGATCTTGATCAGGTAGCTGATCGAGATCTGCATTTCGGGCAGGCGATCGATCTGGAGGAGGCGGGCGAAGACATCCTGGGCGACATCTTCGGCCATGTCCGGGGCCAGCGATCGTCTGCAGAAGCAGTAGACGCGGTGGTATGAGTTTTCAAACAGGTCGAGAACGATTGAGGCACGGTGTTCGGTACGTGTCACGGCCAAACTCCTCGGAAAGCATCCATCCGGACAGTTCGTGGTCCAGTCGGCGCGGCTTAGGTGAGGATGCCTCGGCAACCGTTGCCGAGGCAGGCTTCTTCCGCAGGGTTCGTTCCCTGCGGGTGTGAAGCACATCATTTTGTCTGATTCGGACTCCTGGGGTGAAGAGCCGAATCGAGCCCGAGACGAGGAGAATCCGACAGGCTGCGGATCCTTTCAACTTTGGGCTGAATCTGGATACGAGATCCTCGGACTCATAGTTGCATTCAAAGCAGGATTTCACGGATCAACAGGCCAATTTTCTTCCGGATGTGCCTTCCTGAGGTCCGAAAGGGGGATTTGGTGGGGTTGATTCAACGATCGTCTTTTCTGGCCGTGTAGGATGCCGGGTCTGGTTCAGATGGCACACGAGTCCTGAGGAGCATGATCGATGACCAAGGTGGCTGTACTCGGAGGTGGCATGGTCGGATCGGTCATCGCCAGAGATCTGGCGGCGGATCCTGATCTGTCGGTGACCCTGGCGGATGTCGATGGCGACCGTCTGGAGGTCACCCGGGACGCTTCCGCCGATCAGCTCGAGATTGCGGTGGCCGACTGCTCCGATCCCGCGGTGGTCGCATCCTTGTGCGACGAACATGAAATGGTCGTGGGTGCCATGCCGGGGCGGTTTGGATTCGGTGCTCTGCGGGCGGTGATCGAGTCGGGTCGGAATTTCTGCGACATCTCCTTCATGCCCGAGGACGCCTGGGATCTGGATGAGCTGGCCCGTTCCCACGGTTCGGTCTGTGTGGTCGACATGGGGGTGGCGCCCGGCATGAGCAATTTGTTGGGGGGCTGCGCCGCGGCTCGACTGGATCCGTGCCGGACCGTGGACATCTACGTCGGCGGAATACCCGCCGATCCGAAGCCGCCCTTCGAGTACAAGGCCGGCTTCTCGCCCGCGGACGTGCTCGAGGAGTACGTCCGTCCCGCCAGGATGGTCGACGACGGGGACATCGTGGTGCTGGAGGCGTTGTCCGAGCCGGAACTGATCGATTTCCCCGGGGTCGGAACGCTCGAGGCCTTCAACACCGATGGCCTACGCAGTCTGGCCGAGCGGGTCGACGTCCCCCGCATGCGCGAGAAGACGATGCGGTATCCGGGACACCGGGAGGTCATGCTGCAGATGCGGGAAGCGGGCTTCCTGAGCGAGGAGCCGATCCGGGTGGGGGACCTCGAGGTCGTGCCGCGGGACCTTGCCGCGGCCCTGCTCTTTCCGCACTGGACCTACGAGGAGGGAGAGGCGGATCTCACCGCGATGCGGGTGGAGGCGACCGGCGACCAGTCCGGCCGTCCGGTGCGATTGCGCTGGGACCTGCTGGACTACTACGATCCGGCGACGGGATTCAGTTCCATGGCCCGGACCACGGCATTTCCCTGCTCCATCATGACGCGTCTGATCATCAAGGGGGTCGTCGACACCCCCGGCGTGCATCCTCCCGAGGAGTTTGCACGCCGAGAAGATGTGCTGCAGGCATTGTTCGATGGACTCGAGGCGCGCGGCGTCCGGTATACCGAGACGATCGAGGAACTCAGTTGAACCGACCGGTGGACATGGGCACCGTATCCATGGCCGTCGGTTCGCCGTGCATCATCTGACCCAGCAGCAGCGCCGTCACCGGTCCGAGGGTGATGCCCATCATGCCGTGACCCGTTGCCACCCATGTGCCGGACAGGCCCGGCATCGGTCCGATGACCGGAAGTCCGTCCGCAGTGCACGGACGCATGCCGGTCCAGCGTTGGAGCACCGGGGCCTCCTCCAGTCCGTCGATGCATCGTGCGGCGCCCTGGACGAGGAGCTCCAGTCTGCGGCGGACGAGGCGATGGTTGATGCCCGAAAGTTCGAGGGTTCCCGCAAGACGGACACCGTCCTTCATCGCATTGACGGCGACCATGGATTCACGGCAGACGCACGCCAGTCGGGGAGGGTGGTCGGATTGGACCATGAGGTGGTAGCCCTTGGCCGGTTGCATGGGAACACGAATGCGATGTCGACGGGCCAGTCCGTCCGACCAGATCCCCGCCGACAGCACCACGGTTTCCCCCTCGATCACCTCATCATCGCCCGCGACCACTCCATGGCAGGCGGTCCGATCGGCGAGGATCTGCTGGACGGTCGTGTCCCGTCGGACCACGACGCCCGACTCGATCACGTGCGTCCGCAGGGCCGTCAGGAGCCGGTCCGGTTCGGTGATGATGTGCCCGGGATGCACCAGAGCGCCGATGACCTCGTCGCGGAATGCGTCGTCGCGGTTTCGGAGTTCGTTGCCGTCGATCAGCTCCGCCTCGAATCCGTCCTCGTGCAGCAGACGGGCATCGTGTTGGGCCTCCTCGCGGCTTGATTCGTCACAGAAGACTTCCAGTGATCCTTCGGGGCGGAGGGAGGCGGCCAGGTCGGAGGGGGAATCGACGTTCATCAGTTCCTGCCATCCCTCGGCGCTGATCCGGCTGAGATGGTTGAGGACTTCCACCGTGTTTCGGTAGTTCCTCGGCAGGCACGCGCGCCGGAAGCCCAGCAGCCACCGGAGCATGGACAGATCGAACCGGGGTGGGATGTAGAGCGGGCTGTCCGGATCGAACAGCAGCTTGAGGGCCCGCGATCGCTGGCGTGGATTGGCGATGGGAAAGTGCCCCGGGGCGATGATGCCCGCGTTCCCGCTGGAAGCCGTGCCTTCGCCGCTTCCGGCGTCGAGCACCAGCACCTCTCTGCCACGTCGGCGGAGTTCCCGCGCCGTGAGCAGGCCGATGATGCCGCCGCCGATGATGATGACGCGTTCCGAGTGGGACACGGTGGGCTCCTGGTGAGCGGATAATACGCTTCGATGCTACTGTGTTCGCTCATCTGAAGGAGCGTTTCATGAGCATACACATCGGTCTGATCGGAGCCGGAGGCATCGGCGGGATACACGCTTTGGCCATCGAAGCCGCCGGCAGCACGCTGGCGGCGATTCACGATCCCGACCACGCTCGAGCCGCGGCACTGGCCGATTCGGCCGGTGGGGCACGGGTGCACGACTCGGTCGCCTCGCTGCTGGCCGATGATGCCGTCCAGGGGGTGGTGCTTGCCGTTCCCAACTGCCTGCACAGCCCGTTGGCGGTGCAGGCCCTGGAGGCCGGCAAGGACGTTCTGATCGAGAAGCCGATGGCGACCACCGTCGAAGAGTGCGATCGGGTCATCGCCGCACGGGACGCGTCGGACAACCTCGTGCAGATGGGGTTCGTATGTCGCATGGCGGCAACCTCAATGGCCGCACGCCGGGTCATCGAATCAGGGCGTCTGGGACGCATCTACCACGCTCGTGCGACGCTCTATCGTCGGCGCGGCATCCCGGGCCTGGGCCGCTGGTTCACCGATCGGGCCCAGTCCGGCGGCGGCGTGCTGATCGATCTCGGCCCGCACCTGCTCGATCTCCTGCTTCATCTCTGTGATCGTCCGCGGGTCCGGTCGATCGACTGTCATACGACCAGCTGCTTCGGTCATCCGCCTTCGGGCTATCGGTTCACCGACATGTGGGCCGGCCCGCCGAACCCCGACGGCCCGTTCGACGTCGAGGACGGTGCGGCTGCATTGCTTCGCTGCGACGGTGATCTCAGCCTGTCACTCAACATGTCGTGGGCTTCGCACCTTCCGGAAGGGACCATTCCCGATGGAGTGACCCTCTTCGGAGAGAAGGCGGCGATGCACTTCGAGATCCTCAACGACAAGCCGCTCGTCATCGGAAGCGAGATGGACGGTGAACTGGTGGACACCACGCAGCCCGTTCGTCCCGGTGAGGACTGGAACACGGCCTTCCGCAGACAGCACGAGCGGTTCGCCCGAAACGTCCTGTCCCGCGAGGCTCCGTCGGCATCGGCCGAGGAGGGACGCACCGTGCAGGCACTGCTGGCCGCCATGTACCGGAGTGCCGAAGCCGGAGCGAGCGTCTCCGTGGAGGAGTCTCTGGCCTAGGTCAGCAGGACGGTCACGGCGATGTCGTAGAGGACGTGGACCCACACCACGACCGCGAATCCGCGGAGGATGTAGACGACGCCCAGGTAGCACCCGGCCAGGAACGTGAACACGAGCCGCGAAAGCGAGGCCAGGCTCGGATCGTGGTACCAGGCGAACAGCACCGCGGTCCCCAGGATCGCCAGAACCGTTCCCGTCCCGGGTCGTCGACCGAGGAGGTCGACGAGGATCGTGTGCAGCAGCGCGATTCCCGCCATTCGAAAGACGAGTTCCTCGTCGAGGCCCGCGGCGACGCTGATGAGGATTCGGTCGGTCACGGACAGGGTCTGCAGTTGGTCGTTCGTCAGGCCCCCCGACAGGACCGCCGCCGAAAACAGCGATGCGAGGAGCAGAAGGGGGATCGCCCAGGCCGCTCCTTCGCCGACGATGCCCAGCGGGACCCGCAGTGGAACCTTCCAGGGATCCCGCTGCATCAGGTGCCAGCTGAGCAGGACCGCCAGGATGATGAGTCCCGTGGCAATCGTGGCCAGTGTCGGGGGGACATCGAAGAATCCCAGCAGTTGATGAAGCAGACGACCGGCGACGGTGTCGGGAGTCTCCGGGGCCATCGATGTCCCCAGCGCGTCGATCACCAGCAGCGGGACGATGGCCACCAGCATGCACCACGGACGCAGGATGAGCTCGGTCCACGAAGGCCGCGCATCCGATTGTCGGATCACTTGCTCGGGTTGCTGTGATTGGAGCACCATGGCGGATCGGCGCAGAAACACGCCACCGGATGCGGTCCGGTGGCGTTACTGCAATGTTCGGATGAGCATCAGCCCTTCTGCTTCAGATCGCGAAGTCGGCGTGACAGGCGGCTCTTGCGGCGGGCGGCCGTGTTCTTGTGCATGGTGCTCGTTGCGGAGACCTTGTCCAACTGCCGGGAGACATCCTTGAACGCGCTCTCGGCGGACGCGACATCGCCGGCCTGAAGGGCCTTGAGGAAGGTGTCGGTCTTGTCCTTGATGGTTCGCTTGCGCCAGCGATTTCTGGCGCGGCGTGAATCGGACTGACGGACTCGCTTGGCTCGGTGTGACTTGTTGGGCACCTGGATGACCTCTTCTGAAAACGTGAACGGGGCATTATCCCCGATTTGCCCCCGAATGCAACGTTCGGGGGGCAAAGTGGCCTTGGAGGCCCGTAAACGCCCCTGCCGGGCAACGCAGGTGGCAGGGCTCGAACCTGCAACCTTCGGTTTCGTAGACCGATGCTCTATCCAATTGAGCTACACCTGCCTTGAAGGGGGCAGATCCTATCACAGACCCCCGCTCNGCTCCAGCGGGGNGNNTTCNNGNCCCNNGAATACCAGAGTGNCNCTTGNTCGNANATAGGTGTTCATNTGGGGANGGGCCTCGGGTATACTCTTCTTTCCACTCTGGCGCCCCCGTAGGGGGCANTTTTCTCGGCAACCCCANATACCCGCAGATCGGTGACCGGAAGCAAGATGACCGCCACCTCAACGAATATCCCGAAGGCCCACGACGTNCCCGTNCCCGATGTGGACGTCCTCAAGGGTTGGCTGCTGGACATGCTTCGCATNCGCGANTTCGAAGTCCGTTCCATGCAGGCNTATCAGAACAAACTCGCCGGCGGCTTTNTGCANGTCTACAACGGCCAGGANGCNGTTGCGGTGGGNTGTCTCGGAGCCATGCGNCCGACGGANCCGGTNATCACCGCCTANCGGGANCACGGNCANGCNCTGGCTCGGGGGNTGGANCCCAAGATCGGCTTNGCNGAGNTGTTCGGCCGCATCGACGGATGCGCCAAGGGCAAGGGCGGNTCGATGCACTTCTTCGATNGNGACAACTACATGTTCGGCGGGCANGGCATCGTCGGCGCGCAGTGTCCGNTGGGNACTGGACTTGCGTTNGCNACCAAGTACNTGGACGAAGTCNTCAACGGNGGGCGGAGCGANTCCGTGACCGCCTGCTTCCTCGGNGACGGNGCCCTGAACCAGGGNNCGGTNCACGAGGCNATGAANCTGGCGGCGATCTACGANCTGCCNATCGTCTTCTGCGTCGAGAACAACCGCTACGCNATGGGAACCGCGATCGATCGNTGCACNGCCTCCGGTGGNCAGATCACGAANCGTGCGGTGGCCTTCGGCATGGAGGCCCGCACCATNCGCGGCATGGACGTCATCGAGGTNTACCGGGAGATGAAGGAGATCGTCGAGTGGTGTCGGGCCGAATCCAAGCCCTTCTTCCTCGACATCGACACCTACCGGTTCAAGGGNCATTCGATGTCCGANCCNCGGAAGTACCGGACCAACGAGGANGAGGCCGANTTCGAGGCCCACGATCCCATCGNCAACCTGTCNCGCTACCTCANCTCNTCCAANNTGATGACCNAGGAGGAGATCAAGGCGATGTCCAAGTCGGTCCGCAGCGAGATCCGCGAGGCNCTCGAGTGGGCCAAGAAGTCGCCGGANCCCGATNTCTCCGANNTGCATCACGANGTGTACGCCGANACCTGGGGGCCGTACACCGGNACGTCNCTGCCCCGCTACATGCTCGAGCAGCGACAGGCGGAAGGNGGCTCCGGCCATGGCGCGTGAGATCGAGTTNCGCGANGCACTNCGNGAGGCGATGAGCGANGAGATGCGGANCGATCCGCGNGTCTTCCTCATCGGCGAGGAGGTNGCCGACTACGACGGCGCNTACAAGGTGTCGAAGGGNATGCTGGAGGAGTTCGGNCCGCGTCGAATCATCGATGCNCCNATCTCCGAAAGNGGNTTNGCCGGCATGGGGATCGGNGCNACGATGCTNGGNCTTCGTCCCATCGTCGAGTTCATGAGCTGGTCGTTCAGCCTGGTNGCGGCGGACCAGATCCTCAACAACGCCCCCAAGATCCTNTACATGTCGGGCGGTCAGCTCGGATGTCCGATCGTCTTCCGCGGCAACGACGGCGCGGGAGGGCAGCTNGGTTCGACCCATTCNTGGTGCGTCGAGTCCCTCTANGCGAACGTNCCCGGNCTCAAGATGGTGATCCCGTCGAATCCGTACGACGCGAAGGGCTTGATGAAGAGCGCCATCCGCGACGACAACCCGGTCTTCTGCCTGGAGTCCGAGCGGCTGCTCTCGATCACCGGCGACGTGCCCGAGGAGGAGTACGTGGTTCCCATCGGCAAGGCGGTNGTCCGTCGGCCGGGCAGCGACTGCACGCTGGTCGCCTTCGGGCGGACGGTCTACTTCTGCGAAGAGGCCGCCGAGGAGCTGGCCAAGGAGGGGATCGACTGCGAGATCCTCGACATGCGGTCCATCCGTCCGCTGGATCTCGACGCCATCGTCGAGTCCGTCCGGCGGACCAACTACTGCGTCGTGGTTGATCAGTCGTGGTCCTTCGCATCCGTGGGATCCGAAGTGGCGGCCGAGGTCCACAAGGCCTGCTTCGACGACCTCGACAATCACGTGCATCGCGTGCACAACGACGACGTGCCCGCACCCTACTCGTACGAACTCGAGCAGGAGATGCTTCCCAACGCCCGCAAGATCTGTGAGGCAGTCCGCGCTGCCACCTACAACGCCTGATCGAGGATGCTGCGAGATGCCAATTGAGATCACCATGCCACGGCTGTCCGACACGATGGAGCAGGGCACCATCGTGAAGTGGCACGTCGCACAGGGCGACACGGTCGAGTCGGGAGACGTGCTCGCCGACGTCGAGACCGACAAGGCGACCATGGAGATGCAGGCCTACGACGACGGCACGATCACCGACATCAGCGTGTCCGAGGGCCAGCCGGTCTCGATCGGTACGGTGGTGGCGATGATGGTCGAGGAGGGGGAAGAGGTCGGCGAGNTCGCTGAAGCGTCTTCCGCTCCCGCCGCGGAGCCGACGCCGACGCCCGCCCCGGCACCCGCTTCCGCATCCCCGCCTGCGGCCGCTCCTGCGGCCAGCGTTCCGTCCGAGTCGACCGCCAGAGCGATGCCGGCCGCACGCACCCGTTCGGGACAGGTACGGATCTCCCCGGTGGCTCGTCGGCTGGCCGAGGAGCACGGAGTCGACGTCGCCAGTCTGCAGGGCTCGGGACCCATGGGTCGCATCGTCAAGCGCGACGTGCTTGGCGCNGTCGGTGCCGTCCGTGAAACCGCTGCATCCGTTCCGCCGTCGGCCGCNCCGGCCGCCCCGGCTGCCGCACCCGTCCCCGTTGCGACGCCGGTCGTTCCGGCGACTCCCGTGTCCCCGTCCGGTTCCGGCGACGGGGGTGAACTGGCCGTGTCGGGTGGATTCGGCCTCCAGTCGCGCAGCGAGCCGCTGTCGAACATGCGTCAGGTGATCGCCAGTCGACTGGTGGAGTCCAAGCAGACCGTGCCGCACTACCAGGTCAGCATGGTCTTCGACATGGATCCCATGGTCGANATGCGCAGCACCCTCAACGAACAGCTCAAGCCGCACGGCGTCAAGCTCACGTTCAACGATCTCGTGCTTCGGTGCTGTGCTCTGGCCATGTACACCAATCCGCTGATGAATGCATCGTGGGGTGGAGATCACATCGAGTACCACGGCGATGTCAACGTCGGCGTGGCCGTCTCGCTGCCCCCGGAGCGTGGGGGAGGGCTCGTCGTGGCCACGATCCGGAATGCGGATCGCAAGAGCCTGCGTGCGATCTCCGAGGAGACGCATTTCCTCGTCGACAAGGCCCGGACCAAGGGACTGACCGTCGACGAGATGGGGGATGCGACCTTCACCATCTCCAATCTCGGGATGTACGGGGTCGACAACTTCACCGCGATCATCAATCCGCCCAACAGTGCGATCCTCGCCCTGGGTGCCATCCAGCAGAAGCCGGTGGTGCGGGATGGGCAGGTCGTCGTCGGCCATGAGATGTCGGTCACGCTGAGCAACGATCATCGCGTGGTGGACGGGGCCACCGCGGCCGAGTACCTGGTCACCCTCAAGAATCTGATCGAGAATCCGGGCATGGCGCTCGTCTGATCCGACCGCCTTGCAGTGCGGATGGAGTCGTTCACCCGTGCGTCGTCAGCGGCCGGAGAGCTGCCGGACGGTCATCATGAAGGTCCGGCTCATGTTTCGATGCATGAGGACCGCGATCAGCGTCCAGCATGCGGCGCACACGCCTCCTCCGAGCAGCAGTGCCAGGTTGTTGCCGAATCCGCCGTAGGAGGAGAGGTCGGCCGCCGCCGCAGGGTCGATCATGTAGAGCAGGATGCTGAACGGACTCAGGCTCGCGAAGAGTGGCCCGATGATGCCGAAATCCATGAAGACACCGGTGACGCAGCCGCTGAGAATCGCGGTGATCCCGCCCACGATGATGACCGCGGCGAAGACGGATCCGATGGTGCCCCGGCTTCGGATGGACCACAGCAGTCCCACCATCACGCAGAATGCGATGAAGGGGATGAACATGATGCTGAAGGCAGCGGCACCCTGCCACGAGAGCAGGGGGATGGCGAACTCCACCCCGGAGCTGGAGATGGAGGGGGAACTGGTCGGGGTTCCGAATCCGTCAGCTCCCACGTACCCGACGGCCAGCAGCAGCGAGAGGATCGGTGCGAGCATCATGGGAAGCAGGTAGCGGACCAGGCCCCGTCGTTTGCCGGCCAGATAGGGAGACGGTTGGATCGGGGTCGTGAGGATGATGTCGAGGGTGCCGTCCTCGCGTTCCCGGCTCACGGTCGTCGCACTGAGATTGATCGCGGTGAGCATCACGATGGAGATCTGGGCGAAGGTCAGGAATCCGATGGAGGACTGGAGGGCGGGAATGCTCAGGCCGCCGTCGTGGTGGACCCACAGGAGGATCGTCATGCCCACGAGGGAGACGACGAGAAACGCCCATCGCCCGATCGGTCCGGCGATGTTGCTGGAATCACGATGCAGTTCGCGCCAGGCGATGGCATTGTTTCCCACGGGGCGTGCCGGGCGTTCGAAGCTCGTTCGTGTTCCTCTGCGGAACAATGATCGGAGGATGGATTCGCGTCGGCCGTTGCGGGCGAAGAATCGAACGCAGAGGGTGGAGAAGATGATCAGGCCGGTGCTGGCCAGTGCACACAACCAGCAGAAGGTCGCGACGGGGCGGGCGAGCCAGAGCCGCGTGAGCCAGTCGAATTCCTCGCCGGATCTGGGGACGTAGGAGTTGGATGCGAGTAGGACCTCCAGGGCCAGGAACGGGTTCAGCGGCGTCATGATGGTCGTCCACTGGGCGCCGTCACCGCCGGGAATCGAGGTGCGTATGAGCTGATCCAGGGCGTAGGTCGCGAAGAGGAAGATCACCACCCCCGCGTAGAAGACGAAGACGGCACGCCGACCGCCGCTCCGTGTGACGCTGAGCGTGACGGCGATGCTGGCCACCAGCACGGCCGTGGAGATCGAAATCAGGAAGGCACCGATGATCGATTCGCCGGGTACGCCACCGAAGAACCGGAGGACCATGAAGAGTGGAAGGCTTGCAATCAGCAGTGACAGGATGAAGAACAGGCGGCCGAACAGGTTGCCCAGAACGATCTGCAGCGAGTTCAATGGCGTCGAAAGCAGGATTTCCCAGGTTCGCGGGTTCGCCTCGTGGGCAATGGCGCCGGCCATGAAGACCGGCGTGAGCAGGCAGACCAGCAGCACCTGCAGCAGACTCACGAAGGTGAAGATCATCGAACCGGTGGTGGCCAGTGATCGAAGCGAGGTGGCGGCGGTGTTGAAGTTCGCCAGCAGCATCAGCAGCATCACGAGGATGAGGCTGCCGAGAAAGCCGGCGCGGATCCACTGCTGCCGGGGACGCGTGGAGCCGACCTTGACGATCCGCAGGCAGATCGGGTTCGTCGGCAGCAGTCGCAGAAGCCAGTTGAGCAGGGCGGGCATGGCAGGGCGGTCTCCGGTGGCCTTGGCCACATGGTCGCAGATTCCATCGGCTTCGTGCTCCGAGCGGCTGAAATGGGTCTCCGGTGGGTGGTTTTGGCTGCATCCGGTACTGCACCCTTGCGGTGGACGCTCCGGATTCAAATAATGGGGTATTCCCCGGTGGTCCGGGAGTCGGCGACGTATCTGGCTCCACCTCCGGTTTTCCGGTCAGCCCATGACGACACGGGTGCGACTGTTCTCACCGGTTTCGGCCGGCGGCCCGAAGTTCGGCGGTGCACCGCCGGTGGCCGATAGATTGAAGTCGAAGGTACTGCGAATCATGCAGAATGTGTTTCAGGTCCGTTTCAAGTCCACATCGACTCCCACCGGCCGGTGGATCTTCTGAAGGATTATTCATTCCGGTGCTTCCTTGAGCAGGGGGCACCGATCGGATGTCCGCCTTCCTGACGCGTTCAGTTCGCTGCACATTCGTGTCGTCATGAGGTCGTGCGCCGCACGGCCTGGTGTTCCGCACCGTTGACCAAGCCCGGAAGGGGCCTGGTGACGTCATGCTTGTACTCGCGGACATTTCACTCGCAGCCACNATCGGAATCGCCGTGGCGGCATGCGTGGTCGGTGGTGTCGGCGGGGTNGTGCTGATCCGAATGATGACCGGCGGAACGATTCGTGCCGCACGGCGCGACGCCGAGAACATGCGGCANAAGGCCACCGCGGAAGCGGAGGCGGCTCAGCGGAAGATCGAACTCGAAGCCGAGCGTGCACTTGCCGAGCGNCGGGAGGAGTTGGAGTCCGAACTGTCGGACGCCCGCAACGAGTTGAAGAAGGACCAGGGCAGGCTTCAGAATCGGGAGGACTCCCTCGATCGCAAGATGGAGCAGCTGACCGCCCGCGAAACGAAGCTGGACGGTCGGGATACGTCCCTTGCGGAGCGTGAGGACGCAATGGCGCAGGCGGAGGCGGAGCTCGAGCGACTTGACGACGAGGCCCGGCGGCGTCTGGGGGAGATCGGCNGGTTGTCGGAGGCGGAGGCCAGGGAGCGGTTGCTGGACGAGGTTCGCATCAACAGCGAGCACGAAGCCGCCGGGATCCGACGTGAAATCATCGAGCAGGCCGAAGCCGGGGCGAGGAACACGAGTCGTGAGATCACGCTCATGGCCATCCAGCGGTTCGCGGCCGAGCATGCCGCCGACGGCACGGTCCGATCCGTGAAGATTCCGTCCGACGATCTGAAAGGACGCATCATCGGTCGCGAAGGTCGCAACATCCGCGCGTTGGAACGAGCGACCGGAGCCGACATCCTCGTGGACGATACGCCCGGCGTGATCGCCGTATCGTGCTTCGATCCGATTCGCCGCGCCATTGCCGGAGAGTCGTTGCAGCGTCTGGTGGCGGACGGACGTGTGCATCCNACGCGGATCGAGGAGGTCGTCGAATCGGTCCGGACCGACATGCAGGACCGGATTCGAAAGCAGGGCGACGATGCCGTGGTCGAGGCGGGGATCCGGGGTCTGAATCCCAAGATCGTCGAGGCGATGGGCAAGCTGTCGTTCCGGACCAGCTACGGCCAGAACGTGCTGCGGCATTCCATCGAAGTGGCCTACCTGAGTCAGATCATCGCGGACCAGCTGGGTTTCGACGGCGAATTGGCCCGCCGCTGCGGGTTCCTGCACGACATCGGCAAGGCGATGGATCATGAAATGGAGGGCGGGCATCCCGCCATCGGCATGGATTTCTGCAGCCGGCATGGCGAGAAGGCGGAAGCGGTGCTGAATGCGATCGGTGGTCATCACAGCGACATACCTGCGACCACTCCCTACACGCCCATCGTCATGGCCGCCGACGCGGTGTCCGGCGCCCGCCCCGGGGCACGTCGTGAATCGATGGAGATGTACGTCAAGCGGCTCAAGCAGCTCGAGGGGTTGGCCACCGAGATTCCGGAGGTCACCGAGGCTCATGCGATCCAGGCCGGACGGGAGGTCCGCGTCATCGTCGATGCCGAGAAGGCCGACGACACCAGCGCATTCCTGATCGCCGAGAAGATCGCCAAGCGGGTCGAGGAGGAGATGACCTTCCCGGGCGAGATCAAGGTGACCGTCCTGCGTGAGGTTCGTGCCGAGGCGACGGCCCGCTGACATCCG
>PAAB01000039.1 GCA_002591705.1 Phycisphaerae bacterium | reverse complement strand
TCTGGCCGTCCACGTCGCCTGCGATGTCGAGGATCTCGCGGACATTGACGCGGATCATCTCCTCGCTCTTGCGACCGCCGAAGGCGTGCGGCTCGACCTCGATCCAGTCGCGACCCTCCTTCGCCGCGGCGATTCCGTTGTCCAGGAGCAGCTTCTCGTCGACATCGGCGGGATCGAAGGTGATGAAGTGCTTCGCCAGCTCCTCCCGGAAGGATTCGATCTCGGCCAGCACCTCGGGCATGTCCATGACATGGCTCATGGGGAAGCTGGGGTAGACCTTGCGCATCTCGGGACGCGTCACCAGACGCAGCGCGGTCTCGACCGTGTCCTGATGACGCCCGCGACTCAGAATGTAGAAGTCGTTGTGACATCCCATCGCGTGGGCCAGCAGCTCGGTGACGATGATCTCCTCCTCGCGCCAGACCATGCAGTCCTTGAGCGTCGCGTCGATGTCGTGCTCCTCGTGGAGACGATGGTGCACCACTTCGACGTTGTCGAGCAGGCAGATGAACATGTTGGGGGCCAGGGTGTTCATCTGGTCGAAGTCGAAGGCGCTGAACAGCCCGTGCCGCCACCGGAAGGTGGCGTGGGTGTTCACCATGATGTCGGGATGATCTCCGATCGGTGCGGTCTGGGCGATGATGTCCTTGAACGCCGCCCGACGCAGCGACGCCAGTCGACTCAGAGGCAGATCGAGGATGCGTCCGGGCCGGATGTCCGGTCCCTCCTCGTACATCATGTTGCCCACGTTGAAGAGGGGCAGCGTCTTGCCCCGCTGGCCACCGAGATCGGCCACGGCCTGCAGGTAGGGCTTCTTGTCGATTCCGATCTGTCCCGTGACGATTGCACGCATGGAGCACCTCCCACGCCGGCCCGGATGATTCCGGGGCCCGGAAAGATGTCAAGTATACGGTGCAGAGGCCGATCCCGAACGCCAACGGGCATTTCGGGTCAACGAGCCCCGCTTCGGAACTGCTGCAGCCACCGTGCCTTGGCCCGCGGGAGCGCGGCGCCGCTGCGGCGACTTCGTCGCCAGACCCAGACCACCACGACGAGGACCGCGGCCAGCAGAGAGAGGCCCACCACCCACTGGACCGTGCCGAAGGTGTCCCGGGTGGTGAGGCCCAGTCCGATCAGGTACCCGACCCCGATCTGCATCGGTGCGGTGATCAGCACGCAGGTCGCGGTCGCCAGCAGAAACTTCCAGAACGGAAGGTGCAACATGGCCGCGACGGTGATGGCCGAGGTCCGACTGGCGGGAATGAACCTCGCCAGCACGATGAACCACGCGCCGCGGCGATCGACCTGGTACTTGGCCCGCAGCAGACGTCGTGGATGCAGCAGTCGCTTGAAGCGACGGATCCGGAACAGGTGCACCCCGAACCGGGACACGATCAGGAACCACAGGCAGTCGCTGCAGACCACGCCCAGGTAGCCCGCGAGCAGCGCCGACCAGAGGACCATGTCCCCCTCCGCGACGAGCATGCCGGCGGGGATGTTGACGACGTCCTCGCCGATGGCGATTCCGACTCCACTGCACATCAGCAGCAGGAACTGGATGATCGGCCCGTACACCGGTCCGTATTGATGCAGCAGTTCCAACATCGGGTATCAGTGCTCCTGCGACGGTACGCGGCGACCGGTCGCCTCCAGCAACCATGACATTCGGGCCCTCGGGCGAGGCCCTTCGGCCCGACGCGAACGCTGCCACCACCAGAACAGGCCCACCACGAGCAGGACGCCCAGTCCGATCGTGATCGCAAGCCGGACATGCCGGGCTTCCGGTCCCGTTCCGATGGCCTTGGCGGCCAGCCATCCGATCCCCAGTTGGGTGATCACGGTCGGTACGGCGCTCAGGGTCTCGGCCAGCAGGAACTTCCAGGTGCTCATTCGGGCGATGCCCGCGGCCGTGATGACCGTGGTCCGGCTGGCGGGAATGAATCGACTGACCACGACGACCCAGACACCGTACTGCTCGAACTGATACTTGATCTCGAGAATGCGACGCGGGTGCATCAGCCGACGGAACATCCGGATGTTCAGGATCCGCCTCGACATGGTCTTGCAGACCAGCAGCCACAGGGTGTCCGCCATGATCACGCCGAGGTACGCGGCGAGAATCGTCCATCCCATCGGCATGATCCCCTGCCCCATGAGGTAGCCGGCCGGGATGATGAAGACGTCCTCGCCCAGCGAGACACCGACTCCGGACGCCATCAGAAGCAGAAAGAGCAGCAGCGGACCGTAGTCGGTCAACGCCCCCCGCACGTACATCTCCACCTGGTGCGACTCGGCGTGCCAGGCACGCATCACGAACCACATGCACGCGAGAATGGCCGCCACGCCGAGCAGGATGAACAATGAACGCGGCTTGAGCAGGTTCGTACGCGAGATCATGCGGCCAGTGTAGCGGTCAAAGCAGCAGCGAGCCGCCCGGTTCGATCGCGGCCGGGAGGTCCGAGCCGGCGAGATCGCCGGGCCGCATGGCCGTCAACGGTTCGATTTCGATACGGACCGTGGTTCGACCCGCATCGTCCTGCGGCACCTGCACACCGTGCTGACGAAGCCAACCGCCGTAGAGATCGCTCTGGATCTGCTGCGACGTCTCGAGCGAATCCGGTCCCGTCGCGTTCTTGATCGGAGCAAACTCGTGGGAACGCTCGGTTCGCAGGATCGCCGAACGTTCGGCCCGGGGAACGATGTCGAAGATGAATCGTTCGAGCTTGATGACATTGGGACCCTCCGGTTCGACCATCGCTCCCGAGGCGGCATCCCACCACGACGACTTCTTCAACGCACGGTGCCACGGCAGCGGGTCGCCCCCCTGACCGGTGAGCTGCGAGACGAACGGAACCGAGTACAGATGCACGGCGATGCTGGCCGCTCCGAACCGCAGCGAACCGTCCCCGTTCCGGACCTCGGCGAGGTCCGACGGCAGATCGGAATACTCGACGACATGCGTCCGACCGTCCACCCGGCAGAAGACCCCCACCGGTTCCGACGGATCCTCCTTGAGGACCATCTTGCTGGAGACCTCCGCGGAGGAGTGCTCGTCGCTTTCGTGCATTCCGATGAAGCATTCGTCGACCACCCGCACCAGGGGATTGTCCACCTGGAACGAGCTCACGATCGTGATCCCCCGGGATTCCATGTCCGCCAGGGCACCGCTGCGGGCCATCGCATCCAGCGCCCCACCGTGACCGTCGGGATTCTCCGCCACCACACCCGGGGAAGCGAGCAGCAGGTCACCCGTTCGGGCATCGAAGCTGGGCATGGTCCCCTGGGGAAACATCATGATGTTGCTGCGATGCAGACCGAAGCACTTGTTGTCGAGGAAGAAGGCCCGGGTCGCGGCGTCGTTGAGGGGGCTGGTCATGATGTACCAGGGAATGACCACGTCGTACCGCCGCTGGGCCGCACGCAGCTGCTCGGCGAAGATCGCGAACAGCGGCTTCCCGCTCACCGCAGTCGCGGGGAAGGTGCCCTTGGGACCGTTCCATCCGAGACGGGTTCCCTGCCCACCGGCCACGGTGAACGCGGCCACCCTGCCGGCGGCGATCAGTTCGGCACCGCGGTCGAAGAATCCGGCGGCATCGGGGCCGGCGGGGTCGCAGGTCTGCGGAGGCTCCAGGTTCGACGGCGGAGGATTCGATTCGACCCGGTGCTGGATGGACTCGCGCACCACGTCGATCGTCTCCCACGGGAGCAGTTGCAGCTGGTTCAGCAGCGCTTCCCGAGCCGTTTCGTCGAGTCGATCCCACCCCCCGAGCAGATGACTCTGCTCGTGTGCCTCGAGCAGTTCGCGGATCTTCGTGAGTCGATCGCTCGTCATCTGTTCAGGAATCCGGCAGGGACGGCTCGGACCATCCCGACGAGAGATGACGGACGACCTTGCCCGTCTCCAGATAGATCAGCTGTTCGCAGATGTTCGTGCAGTGATCGGCCATGCGTTCCAGGACGCGGGTGAAGTCGAGCAGACTCATGGCGACGGGCACCCCGTATTCACCGGAGGCCAGCTTGCGCTGGGCATCCTCCATCAACTGGACCTTGAACTGATCCACGGTGTCGTCGAAGGCGAGCACCCGCTGGCCCAGTTCCGTATCGCGGCTGCGGAGGGCCTGGTTCGCGTCACGAATCATTCCGATCACACTGTTCGCCATCACCTTGTACGTCCCGATGATGCTCGACTGCACCGCCTCGGGGGGCAGATGCTCGGCCACCGAGACCGCACCGTCTGCGATGCGCTCCAGTTCATTGTTGATCTTGACGATGGTCAGGACCGATCGGATGTCGTATTCGCCGGCGGGCTGCAGCAGCAGCAGCTTGATCGAAGCCCGCTCGATGTCGACATCCACCTGGTCGATCAGGGCATCCTGCTCGATGACGGTCGCGGCCTTCGCATCATCCCGTTCAAAGAAGGCGATGCAGGCCTGCAGGGCCATTTCGACGACCCGCTCCCCCTGCGTGAGGAGATCGTCGTACAACTGCGAATGCTTGCGTTCAAAGTCGTTCATGCAAGATCCTGCATCGGTCGAAAGGCCCGAGGGAGTATACTCCTGCCCCCCACTACCGGCACGTGGGCAAGCATTCACCTTCACACGCCGCACGAGGTTTCCATCGATGGCCAAGCTCTGCGTGAACATCGACCATGTCGCCACCGTCCGACAGGCACGGCGAATCGACGAGCCGGACCCCCTTCAGGCGGCCATGGACGCCCAGAAAGCGGGTGCGGAGGGCATCACCGTCCATCTGCGCGAGGATCGCCGGCATATCCAGGACCACGATCTGCACCGACTGGTGGAGGTGGTCGAACGACTGAATCTGGAGATGGCGGCCACCGATGAGATGATCGGAATCGCCCTCGAGACCGCTCCGTGCATGGCGATGCTGGTTCCGGAGGGTCGGATGGAGATCACCACGGAAGGCGGACTGGACGTCGCAGGCAACACGGTGCATCTGACCGACGTCGTNCGACGGCTTGGTGACGGAGGGATTCCCGTGAGCGCGTTCATCGACGCCGAACTCGAGCAGGTCGAGGCGGCCGCCGAATGCGGNTTCGCCGTCTGCGAGATCCACACCGGTCCCTGGGCTCACGCCCACGCGGCCGCCGACGGCCGGCTGGACGACCCGGCAGTCGCCGCGGCACTGGAGACCGTCGCCGCCGCGGGACGTGCGGTCCTTGCCGCCGGAATGCGTTTCAACGCCGGTCATGCCCTCAACTATCGCAACGTGGCGCCCGTTGCAGCGCTCGATGGACTGGATGAACTCCACATCGGACACAGCATCGTGAGCCGTTCCATCTTCACCGGATTCGGCCCCGCAGTCGCCGAGATGCACGAGATCGTCAGCCACGCCGGAGCAAAGCACTGATGCCAGAACCACGCGACCCGTCCACCGTGCTCAACGCGAACGCCAACGAGCTCCCCTACCGCATCGCGGTCCTGTGCTACCTCGAGGATCCCGACGGCAGGCTGCTGATGCTGCACCGCCGCAAGGAACCCAATGCGGACATGTACTCCCCCATCGGAGGCAAACTGGAGATCGGCATCGGCGAAAGCCCGCATGCCTGCGCGCGTCGCGAGATCCAGGAGGAGGCCGGCCTCGACATCGATCCGTCCGACATCAAGTTCATCGGCATGGTCTCGGAAGCGGGCTACGAGGGCGCCGGGCACTGGCTGCTCTTCTGCTTCCGCATCACCCGGGTGATCGATCCGAGCGAGATTCCGGTCTACGAGTTCGACGAGGGGCGCCTGGAATGGATCGCGCCCGAAGACATCGAACAGCTGGAGCTTCCCGAATCGGATCGGACGGTGCTCTGGCCGCTNGTGCAAAAGCACGAGCACGAGGTCTTCGTNGCCCACATCGACTGCCGCACGTCGCCGTACGACACGACCGTGCACGAACCCAAGCCCTAGTCGAGCGTCCATCCCGCCAATCCGGAGACGACGGAGATCAACTCCTCCGCCTGCGCCGCCTGCGGCGCCTCGGCGATGATTCTCGCAATCGGCTCGGTGTTGCTGGCCCGAACGTGGACCCATCGATCCTCGATGTCGATGCGGACCCCGTCNCTGGCGTCGATCGAGGCCTCCGCGAAGTGATCACGGACCCGTTCGAGCACCGGGGCCACCGCCTCGGCTCCGCCCGAACCGGGCAGGGCGCAGGAACGCTTCACCATCGCGTAGGACGGGATGTCGTCGACAAGTTCGGCCAGCGAAGCGCCGGTCTCGGCCATGGACGCCAGCACCATCGCCATCGCTCCGAGGCTGTCCCGGATGTAGCAGACCCCGGGATGGATCACGCCGCCGTTGCCTTCACCACCGATGACCGCTCCTTCGCGGCGCATGGCCTCCACCACATTCGCCTCTCCAACGGCCGAACGGACGACCCGACCGCCCCACCTGGCCGCCAGATCGTCGACCATGCGACTCGTCGACAGATTCGCCGCCACCACGGGGGGGCCGGCCTCCGCATCGTGGTGCCGAAGCACGTAGTCCGTGGCCAGCGCCAGCGTGTATTCCTCGCCGATGTAGCGGCCNGCACCNTCGACGATGGCGAGNCGATCGGCNTCNGGNTCCTGGGCNAANCCGANCNNGGCGTCGGATTCCGCGGTCACCTCCATCAGNGAACCCAGATTGGCTTCCTTGGGCTCGGGCACGTGCGCGAATTCACCCGTTGGATCGCCGTTGAGATGCAGCACATCGCATCCGAGGAGTTCAAGCAGCTTCAATCCGCTTTGGCATCCGGCGCCGTTCACCGAATCGAGGACCACGCTGAACTCCCGCTGCCGAATCGGAACGGGGTCGACCTGCCCCAGCACGCGGGCGATGTGGGTGTCGTCACCACGTGATTCCATGGCGAGAAATCGATCGGGGTCGATGTCCGGCAACGCGGCGTCGCATGTCCGGAAGGCCTCGATGACCGCAGCGGCGTCGGACGCCGGCGGGGCGGATCCACCTCCGTCGATGCACTTCAATCCGTTCCACGGGTTCGGATTGTGGGATGCGGTGATCATGATCCCCCCGACGGACCCCGTGGCGGTGACCATCAGGCCGGTCGTGGGCGTGGCGACGATTCCCAGATCGATCACGTCACACCCGGCGGCCATGAGTCCGTTGGCCGCGCCCTGCGCAAGCGACGCGCCGGATGCACGACTGTCCCGACCGAGGCAGACCGTGGGGGCCGTCTCCCGTCCCGCCGCCAACCTCGTGCCGAACGCCCACGCAAACCGGGCCGCGACCTCGGGCGTCATCGTTTCGCCGACGATGCCCCGGGCACCGGAAACCGAAAGCATCAGGGGAGCCTGTCCGCTCATTGGTTCTTCTCCTNCGCCGCGACGGCGAAACAGGTCGCGTGACAACCCGGCGCCTCCTCGAGCGTGGCCCGGCCCCATTCGATGCGGCTCCGGGCACTCGACGGCAGCGCTTCATGCACGATGGTCTCGATGATGTACCTGGCGATGCATTCCGCAGAGGGGTTGATGACGTCGAACGGCGGCGTGCCGTTGAAGCAACCGTCGACGAAGGGGCGCAGAACGTCGTCGAGCACCCGCTCGAGCAGATGGAAATCGAGCAGCAGCCCCTCGTCGTCCAACGCACCGCTGACCTCCACCTGCACATGCCAGTCGTGCTCGTGCAGTTCCTCCTCGACGCCGCCGATGATCACGGCGTGCCGGGCACGGAACCGCCGCTGCACGGCGATGCGGGATTGAAGGTCGGATCGCATTGCCGGATGGTATCCGGGAGTCGCTCCGACGACCTAGGGGTTCCAGGCCGTGTTTCTCGGCATGGCCGAACCGATCAGTCGCAGTCGGGGGGATTCGATGCCCTCGATCTCCAGCCCCTGCACGTCATCGGCGACCACACAGAGATCGATGGTCGCGCGGTGCAGATGACGTCCCCGATGGAACTCCAGAGCAAACGGCGGTACGGGGACCGTTTCCCCCCGGGGAAGCTGGGTGACGCCTTCGAGAAGCACCCAGTCCGCACCGTCGTCCTCCCAGTGCAGGGATCCGGTGACCGGCACCCATCGGATCGTGACCCAGCTGCCGTCGGGACGCTGAATCTCGAGCACGTTGCTTTCCAGCGCGACACCGGACATCGTGCCCGGATACGGAGCGAAATCGATCCCGTTGCGAATCAACCCCTGGATTCGCTCCATGACGATGCGGCCCACGACGCCCGTCGACGCCGATTCGGTCGTCTCGCGGTAGGCGTGGAAGGACGCCTGAAGCGACATCATGACCGCGACCAGCAGCACGGCGGTGAGCGCGGTGGCCAGCATGAGTTCCACCAGGTTGAACGCACGGCGAATCACAGTGCCCCCCCCTCCCAGTACGTGCCGGGCTCGGGTTCGAGGGAGACCGGCCACGGAATGCCGTCGGGCAGACTCGCCTCCTCGTCGTACCGCAGCACGATTTCTCCGAATCCGGAAAAGGACGGATCTGCGGGATCGGATCCCTCGCCATCGCCCTCCTCCGGGCCGAAGTAGCCGATGGTGGTGTTGAAGGCATCGGCGGATCCGCCGTAGAACAGTGGGCCCTCGCCGACCGTGGGACGGAAGGTCATCATCAATGTTCCGTTGACCAGCGCCGTACCGCGAATGTCCATGACCCCGGCGACGATGATGCCCGTGAGCTTGATTCTGGCCCCGTCGATGTTGTCGAAGTTGCCGACGTCCACCGACCACCCGGGCATCAGGATGGAGCTCTTCGCCAGTTCGGCCCGGACGTCGTACCCCAGCCCCGTCAGATCCGCCGCCAGTTCCGTCGCATCGGCCTGGGCCAGAAGATCCGGATCCAGGGGATCGACGTAGAACCGGGTGTTGCCNGTCAGCTGGATCTTGTTCCGCCAGTGCGTGAATGCGTCCGGACGGTCGCCGCAGAGCGACCCCAGAAACGTGCAGTCGTGGAACCGGATGCTGTTCGAGACCAGGCGGGTGTCGGGAATGTCGCCCTCCGACGACTCCGCCGCCATCGACGGAAAACGGATCTGGAATCCCCCGGCNCCGTCGGGCTCGATGGATCCGGCGTAGTTCCAGTTCGGATCACCGCAGTCGGTCTCCGTCTCGACCCATGTGACCCCCACGAACCGGCAGTCCTCGAAGAGTGCGTTGGTCCCGACCGGAATGCGGACGTCCTCGAATCGCATGCCGCGGTACACCGGACGCCGGTACCAGTCGTAGGCCCCCGCCGAACCGTAGGGCACATCCTCATACTGCGATTCCGAGGCGGGCACGTACTCGATGCCCCCGCCGGCGGCGAGGTTGTCGCCCACCTGACCCGTCGCCGCATCGCCGAAGGGTTCACCGAGCACCGATCGAACCTCGAACCAGCTGGTTGCGTTGAGGAACATGTCCGTGGTGACTTCGACGAGCTCCGGTTCGCCGACCTCGAAGTTGGACGGCGCTTCCTGCGCCCATGCACGCACNGGGCCCTGCACCACGGACTGCCATCCGGCCCCGTGGGACGACTCCCACGCCTCCTCGGATACGGCGAAGGCCAGACGTCCATGCACCTTGGCGTAGAAATCCCGCGCATCCAGAATTCCGTCCCGATAGCCCAGGGCACGATCGGTCCCCGTCGGCGTGAGCACGCCGTCGCCGTCGCGGTCGGGGATCGTGCCGTCGATGAGGCTCCCGAGCTGTCCGTCGATCGCGAACTCCTGACCGACGCCCGCATAGCCCGCGGCATCCGCCATGGCTTCGTCGTAGACGACCATGCCGTCTCCGTCCTGATCGAACGCATCGAGAAAGAGATCGAAGTCGTCGATGTACTCGTCCCCATCCCAGTCCTGCAGCTCGGGAAAGCCGACGAGCCCCTCGGATTCGACCGGATGGTTCGGACGAAGACGATTGTCGCCATCGGCATCCCAGACGGCCAACTGGCCGTAGAAGGTGTCCAGCCGTGCATCCAGCGTTTCGGATCCGAGATCGTAGAAGTCGCTGCGCAGCACCAGCGGATCGCCGTTCTCGGTGGACAGCTCGCCATCACCGATCCCGTAGAGCGAACCGATGGGACCCTCCACCAGGACGTTCTTCCCGATCATGATTCGATTCGGACTCAGCACCGCGTACTCGATTCGCTTGTCGAGCCGGAAGTCCATCTGCAGCGTCCTGCGAATCGAATCGTCCACGCCCTGACTGGTCACTCGGACGAAGCGACCGTCGTCCAGCAGGTCGTACCGGAGCAGAAAATACGGGTCGGTGTCCTCGTTGCCGAGACGGACCGGCGGGGTCGCGATGGAACCCGCATCCTCATCGAGCAGCAGCGGAACCTCGACTCCTTCATCAAGCAGGGCCGGATAGTCGTCCTGGAACCGGTGCGCGTCGTACACCGCATGCATGAGTCCCGTGCCGGATGAGGAGGGCACCACGTACCCATCGGGATCGAGCACCGTCACCACGCCGTCGTCGACGCTCGTGGTTCCGAACCACAGGGCGGCACCGTAGGACGAATCGATGACTCCCTTCTCGACGATGAATCGCGACGACTCGCGGGCCAGTCGACGGCGGGCGAACACCAGTCCGCTTTCGGCGGCGGACAGACTGCGGGAGACCCGAAGGGCCGAATGGGCGGTCCGCATGTTGCCCTGCGCAACGACCGCCATGGTCGCGGCGAGCGCGCCGAACACCACCAGGAACATCATCGCCAGCACGGTCGCCACGCCTCGACGGTGGATCCTTTCCACAATGGTCCGGTTCATGGGCAGGCTCCTGATCAATTCGGTGCGATCCAGTCCACGCGGGTGATGGGCATCGGTTCGGGATCCATTGGTCCCTGCCAGAAGACGAGCACCTCGACCCGCATCAGATCCGAGGCCCCATCCGCGACATCGAGGTTCACGTTCGCCGGATCGATGTTGCGAACCCGGACTTCCTGACTCCAGCCGTCCATGCCGGGAATGACCCGACGCAGCGCGTTCACCGGACCGTTTCCCGTCGCATGCGAGAACACCACACCATTCCCCAGCACCCCGTCGAAGTCGTCCAGATCGTCGTAGTCCATGAGATCCACTTCATTTGCTTCGGGGCCCCACGTTCCGGCCGCGGTGACCGGATCATGACGAAGCAGATCGAAGGTCATCTCGCGGATCTCGTTTCCCAGGCGGGCGCCGATCGCCGCCCGCTCCGCCCACGCGTTCTGGCGGTGCCACGCCTGCTGCGCAGCCACCATTCCGAGCACGCCCGTGCCGACGATCACGCTGGCCACCGCCGTTTCGATGAGGGTGAACCCCCGCCTCGATGCGTTTCGGACCCGGTCGTGGTTCGTGGTTCGCATGCCGTACTCCTCAGCCCGAGACGATCGAGCTCATCTTGAAGATCGGAAGGATGATGGCCATCGCAATGAAGCCGACGACGCTGCCCATGACCACGATCAGCAGTGGCTCGATCATGCTCGTGAGCGTCTTGAGCGCGTTCCTGAGCACGCCTGCGNAGTAGTCCGAGATCTCCTGCAGCACCTCGGACAGCTTGCCGGACTCCTCCCCCGCACTGATCATCTGGTTGACCGAGGTGGGCAGCAGCGTGGAGCGGTCCAGTTCACTGTGGATCTTCCGTCCCTGCTTCACGGACGAATGCACATCGAGCCACAGCCTCCGGTAGTGCACGTTCCCCGTGATGTCGGCGGTGACGGTGATGCTGTCCAGGACCGGCACTCCCGCGTTCAGCAGTTCACCCATGGTCTGCAGCGATCGGCTCACATAGAGCGCCCGGAACATGCCGCGGAACAGCGGCATGCGAAGCTTCAGACGATCGATCTCGCACCGCCCGAGCTCGGTCTGCCTCCCGCAGACGAACCCGACCGCGGCGAGCAGCAGTCCGAGCAGCANCACCCACCAGTACTCGACCATCCACGACGACAGGCCCATCAGGAAGATCGTCGGCCAGGGCAGGACGTCCTCCTTGCCCTGGAAGACCCCGGCGAAGCGGGGNAGCACGAAGGTGAGCAGGAAGATCGTGACCGAGACCGCCATGACCGCGATGATGCCCGGATAGATGCTGGCCGAGACCACCATCTTCCTCGTCTCCATCTGCTGGGTCATGAACGTCGCGATGCGATCGAGCATCTTCGCGAACGATCCGGACATCTCCGAGGCTCGAACCATGTTCACGTAGAGGGCGTTGAACGATCCGGGAAACCTGGAGATGGCTTCGGAGAACTGCTTGCCCGATTCGACGTCCGACTTGATCTCCTGGACCATGCGCTTGAACTTGACGTTCGTGATCTGGTCCCCGATTCCATCCAGTGCCTGGCGCAGACTGATCCCGGCCCGGATCATCACCGCCAACTGCGTGGTGAAGTCGAGGATGTCCCGGGTGGTCGGACCCGAACTCCAGTTCAGGGCCGAGAGCAGCCGGCCCGCCGTGCCCTCCGGTCCGCTCCCGCGCCGGCACCAGTTCGAGCACGTGACTGCCCTGGCCGCGCAGCATCTCCGCTGCGCACGTGACGCTGNCGGCGACGAGCACTCCGCCCTTGATGCGACCCGACGACTGTCGAGCCTGGTACCGGTACTGCGGCATCCGATTCCTTTCCCGAAAGAAGGCCTACGCGGCGAGTTGCCGAACCATCTGCTCCGGACAGGCGCACTGGGCCACGGCGTCCTCGCGCGTGATGCACCCGTTGAAGTAGAGTTCCGCGATCGACGAATCCAGCGACACCATTCCGACGGCCCGGCTGGTCTCGATGACGTTGGGAATCTCGAACGTTCTGGATTCCCGAATGATGTTCCGGACCGCCGGCGTGCAGAGAAGGATCTCCACCGCCGGAATCATCCCCCGGCGGTCGATGCGCTTGAACAGGGTCTGGGAGACGACGGCCTGGAGCGTGTTGCCGAGCATCGAGCGGATCTGATTCTGCTGTCCCGCCGGATACATGTCGATGATGCGCTCGACGGTCTGGCCCGCATCCACGGTATGCAACGTCGAAAATACGAGATGCCCGGTCTCGGCCGCGGACAACGCAAGCGACGCCGTCTCCAGATCGCGCATTTCACCCACGAAGATGATGTCGGGATCCTGCCGNAGCGCGTGCTTGAGTCCGGATGCGAANGACGGCATGTCGCGNCCCAGNTCACGCTGTTCGATCAGGCACGAATCCGATTCGAGGCGGTACTCGATCGGATCCTCCAGCGTGATGATGTGCCGCTTCCATCGTGCATTGATCTGCTGGATCATGGATGCCAGCGTGGTCGACTTTCCCGAACCGGTGTCGCCGGTGACCAGGACCAGTCCGCGCGGAAGACCGACCAGTTCCGAAACCGCATCGGGCAGGTTCAGGGAGGACAGCGGCGGCACCACGGCCCGCACCACCCGCATCGTCATCGCGATGACTCCACGCTGCCGATGCACATTGACCCGGTACCGGCCGAGTCCCTCCACCCCGTAGGAGAGGTCGAGATCGCACTGCTGCGTGAAGCGGTCCCGTTGGACGGGGGTGNTCATCGCCTCGAACATCTGCTGAAGATCCGCCTCGGCAAGCACGGGCCGATCCAGCGGCTCCATGAGCGTATCGATGCGAAGCATCGGAGGATGCCCGGGCACGAGATGGAGATCGGACGCGGATTCGGCGTCNGCGATCCGGAGCAGGTCAATCAACTGCATCGGTGTCTCCCCGACGGTGGCCAACACCGTCGACAAAGACGCTATCGGCGGTGTCGATCGGGCTCGTGACCGGCGACATCCGACTTTCGCAGCCGACGTTCACCCTGCACGGATGACGCGGAGAACCACGCGTTTCGGAATCATTCCGGATGAAGGGATTCGATCAGTTCGACGGAGCGAGCACGAGCGCCCCGGAGGCGGAGTAGCCGACCGATGGCCGGTAGCCAAGGTCCAGCAGCGTCTGCGACAGCACTCCGCTGCCGAGATAGACCAGACTCCCCGACACCGCCCACGATGATTCGTCGGGCAGTTCACTCGGAATCCACCCGACCGTGGAATAGGGGAAGGAAGCCGGCAGCGTGATCGCCCGCTTCGCGCCCGGGCTCAGGGTCATCTCCGCCGCATGCCGGCCCCGGTAGACCTGACGGCCATCCACCGTGAGGACGTACTCGAACTGGAGAAGACGGCATTCGCGTTCGTGCGGATTGGCGATCGACCCGTTCAGGACGAGGGCCATTGCGGTGTCGTTCACCCCGGTCAACTCGATGGATTCCACGTCGACGACGGGGCCGCCGCCCGCAAGGCATCCCTGCAGAGTGAGCAGGAACGGGATCAGAAGCAGATGGGGTCTCAGCCGGTGCATGCGGCCACTCTACCATCGACCTGTCGCCTTGTCGCAACCCGTCGACCGATCCCGGCACGGAGACGAAACAGGCGTAGAATCGACGATGAGACTGCACATGCACCGAATCCGAACCAAGATCATCCATGCCCTGACCGCGGCTCTCTGCTCGCTTGCCGTTGCCCAGGACAATCCGGTGTACGTGGACGAATCACACCTTGCCCGTCAGATCCTCGACCAGGCCGATGCCATTTCGGCGTCCAATCCGCAGGAGGCGGTCAGACTGCTGCAGGAACTGGTCGACACCGCCGGACACCAGGTGGTCTCCGCGACGGATGAAGCCGAGCCGGCATGGTTCCGATCCGTGCGCGAACTGGCCCGCAACCGACTGCTTCGCGATCCCGTCCTGCTCCGGACGATGCAGGACACCTACGGCGGAACAGCACTGGAACTGCTGGAGCAGGACCGTCTGCTGGAAGTCTCGCAACGATTTCCCCTGACCGCGGCCGGGCTCCAGGCGATGCTTCGTCTCGGCATGCACGCCGTCGAATCGGGCGATCTCCAGCGAGGTCGTATCCGACTCGAACGCGTGCTGGAGCATCCGGACCTCGACGGCTCCGCACGGAGCCTCGCCCTCTACGGACTCGGCACCGTCGCCACCCTGCTCGAGGACCGCGATGCCCTGTCGAGAATCAACGAACAACTTCGCCTCATGGAATCCGACGGCGAACCGATGTCGGAGGCCCTGCAGTCGATCCGGGTTCGTCCCGGCGAGCGGCGGACCCACTCGCTGCTGAACCGTGGAGACGAAGCTCCGATCGACACGCTGGTCGGCCAGTCGATCTGGACGGAACCGCTGGAGGAAAGTCTTCTGAACCAGCGTGTTGATCTGGACGGCACGCTCGGCCGCTACGGTCGTTCCGATCTCGAGGAACTGGCTGCCGCGGGATGGTTCACGACCGTGGTGCCCACCGTGTACGAAGACACCGTCCTCGTGAATCTCGGGGACACCGTCATGGCCCTCGACACCCTGACCGGCAACACGCGATGGACTTCTCAGCGCCGACAGCAGACGCTGCGACTCGATCCCTCCGAACGCCCCGCCGCCGCCGACTTCATCGCCATCGAAGGCCGCTACCTGGTGACCACGACCGGGCATCTGTACGCGGCGGAACGGTCCGGGCNGGGCCACCTGCTCTGCTTCGACGCCGTCAGCGGAAAGATCCGCTGGGGCCTGCAGGTTGACGAACACCCCGACATCGAACAGTCGGAAGGGCTGTTCATCGCCAGTCCGCCGATCATTCACGAGGGGACCGTATTCGTGCTGGCCAGGCGNGTCAGCGCACAGCAGCTGACGAGTGAGCTCCTGATTGCCGTGGACCTCATCGAGGGGGATGTGGAGTGGGCGAGGTGGATCTCATCGGCGGGACGCATGCGACGCAACACGACGTCCAACACCATGGCACCACTGGCCGCCCGAGGCCGCGTCTTCACTGCGACCACCACCGGGGCCGTGGCGGCCGTCGACGCCTCGAGCGGCGACCTGCTCTGGATCCAGCGATTCGCCCCGACCTCCACGCCCGCCAGCCCTTCCGGAGCGGCCCGGCCGTACACCCACCACGCACCGGTCCTGATCGAGGACGGACTCGTCTGCATCGCACCCGACGGCAACCGGGTCCTCCTGCTCGATCCGGACACGGGCGAACTGCTTCGGGCGTTTCCCGCGACCACCCCCGACCACTGGAACCACCCGACCTACCTGTTGGCGGCCGGAAGCGAACTGGTCTCGATCGGGCGTGACGTGCGCGGCTTCTCGGCCGGAGATCTGGACACGCCCGGGTGGACCCTGCAGCTCGGAGAGGATGCTTCCCCACTGCCCGCGGGTCGCGTCCAGTTGCTTGATCGCACCCTCATCGTTCCCCTCCAGGACCGCATCCTGCAGATCGATCTACAGAACGGCACCATCCTCCACTCGATGCCGGTGGAACGGACGGGAAATGCCATCGTCGCGGGTGAACAACTGCTGATCGCTTCGGCGACCCACATCGACGCGTACACGGCCTTCGATCGTGCCAAGGAAACCCTCGTCGATCGGATTCGTCGGGAACCGGAGAACGTCGACGCACGGCTGGATCTGGTGCGACTCGCGGCCAGAGCACGACGAACCCCACTGCTCAACACCACCTCCCGGGAACTGCTCGACACGCTGCCGGGCGTCGAGTCGGAGCGGGCGGACCGTGTCCGAGATCGACTGCTGACGCATCTGGTCGAAGCGATGCGAACCGAACCGGATATCACCACCGAACGCGGTGTCACGCTGCAGTCCCTGCTGCTGGAAACCGCAGACCGCCCTCGTCTCGAACTGGAAGCGGCACTGGTGCTCGGTGATCGGTTGCTGGAAACGGACGCGACCAAGGCGGGCGATGCATGGCGGAGCATCCTGGAGAGCGAGGCCATGTCCAGGGCATGGCACGAGGAGGACGGGCTGGCGGCCCCCGGCTCGGTCTGGGCCTACCGCCGACTGTCGAACCTCGATGCGCCCCGAAAGCCCATCGATGACAAGCCGTGGCGGACCCCCGTGGATCGAAATTCGATGGATGACGTGCTGGGAAGCATGCGTGAGAACATCCGCACGTCGACCGACTCGAAGCAGATTGCCAGACGGCTGCCACAAACGGTCGACCAGCTGGTCGCGAAGGGACGGACCGAGGCCGCCATCGGGCTGCTCGCGGCCTGGGATCTTCGGTATCCGGATCGGCCCCTGGCCAGCCGGGAAACGGCGCGGGAGCGGATCCGCCGCCTGACCACCCCCGATATCGTCCGGGACCCGAGCGACGAGCGGCTGGCGGCACCGGATCGGATCAGCGGCTCGCTGATTCCGATCGCATCGGGACATCGCAGCACCACTGCACCAACCAGCATCCTCGTCGCGCGGCAGGATCAACTTCGACGCATCGGTCTTGCGGGGACCGAGGGGGACTGGACCACAACCGTACCGGGAAGCGGCACCACTCTCCTCCAGCAGGACGACGAGCGACTTTCTCTCTTGATCGACTACGGGGACATGAGGCCCGACCTGCTGGTACTGGATGCCGGCACCGGGCGGACCGTCAGCGGGCCCACCGGGCTCTCGAGCTTCTTTCCCAATGAAGAACCTGCCGATCGGGACCGACAGGCCATCCGACCCGACGGGAGGATGATCGACCCCGGCGAAGTACTCGTCTGCAGCAATGACGACTCGATCACGCTGCTGCGGCGGGACGGGGCGGCCGTCGGCCTCATCGGTGGCAAGAACGAATGGACCCGAACGCTGCCCATCCGAGTCCTGCACGGCTTCATCCCCATGCCGGAGGGGCTCGTGGTCGTCGGTCCCGATCCGGACGCAGCCGAACCATTGGCCGCCAGCAACACGGATCCCGTCCTCTACTACCTCGAACATGCGACCGGCGTTGTCCGGAAGATCGTCTGGCCCGAAGAGCTGGGACGGTTCGGGTGGATCGCCCGTTCACCGCTGAACGACCTCGTGCTGGGTGGAGAACTCGGGATCGCATGCATCGGCTGGCCGGACCATACCCCTCGCTGGATCAACACCCTGCCCGAGGCGGGACGTTCATCACAGGGGTGGGCAACGACGGAAGCGGTCCTCTTCATGGACCAGCGGGACGGCAGGGAGATGGTTCGCCTGCTTGACCTGACGACCGGAGAACCGACCGGGGAGCTGGAACGCCCCTCCTACCGTGATCTCGGCCTGATCAGGGAACTCACGGTCGATGCCCGCGGCTTCAGGATCCTGCGGGACTCGGGGCTGTCCATCCACGGTCCGGATGGTGCTCTGATCGGCACCGATGGAATACCCAGCGATTACCGCTTCGAGCATCTTCTCACCGATGGTGGACGACACGTACTCCTCGCCCACCGCCAGAGCATCACGGATCTCCAGGGCGGCTCCGGACCGACGAAGCGACGCCATCTCTACCGGATCTCGATGCTGGACGAGACCGGTCGTTCCCTCGACCTGCTTGACCTCTATCCACTCGTCAGTAGAATCCGCGCGGTACGTCTCTCGGGTCCTACACTGCTCATCGAGACGGACAACGCCGTAGACTTCATCACCCTTCCCCCGTGGCCAGCAACCGACTCAAGCACACCATCCGGAAACGTTCCATGACGCTGCTCGAAACACCACCGACCACCGAACCGCACTGGACCATCGTCGCTCATCCCGAGCCGACCGCCTCCGAACCCATCGAGGACGAGGAGAATGACTACTACGGGGACATCGAAGGCGAAGACGACGAGAACGCGGACAGCGACGACTTCGAAGACTTCGACGATGATGATGATGACGACGAGTTCATCGACGACGACGACGACGAGGACGACGACGACGCCCACGAAGATGACGATGACGACTTCGGCGATGAGGACGACTTCAGCGACGAGGATCTCGGCTNACCGGACTCAGCCTTCGATCTTGGCCCACTTGTCGTCGGNACGCCCCGCTTCGAGCGCGCGTCCGTGGGTGCCCGCGGCGGAGGCNTCGAGCGAATCGCACAGCGANTGCACCGNCGGAACCGATGCGTACTCCGCACGAAGCTGCGCCAGCTGCTCGGATGTCGACCCGTTGCTCCGGAAGACGCGTCGAAAGGCATCCTTGATCGCATCGATGTGATCATCACCGAATCCGCGTCGGGCCAGGGCCACCGCATTGACGGCGCGGACTTCGGCGGGATGCCCCTCCACGATCATGAACGGCGGCACATCACGGGAGATCCTCGCCAAACCGCCGACGAAGGAGCAGGTCCCCACGGTCGCGAAGTGGTGGATGCCTGCACCGCCGCCGATGCTTGCATAGTCCTCGACCACGACGTGCCCGGCGAGCATGACCTGATTGGCGATCACCGTCTCGTCGTGCACATGGCAGTCGTGCGCGACGTGCGCGCCGACCATGATGAGATTCCCATTTCCGACGGTCGTCACNCCGCCACCGTTCCCGGTGCCGCGATGTATGGTCACGTGCTCCCGGATTTCGTTCCGATCCCCGATCTCNCAGGTCGTCCGCTCGCCGCCGTACTTTCGATCCTGCGGATCGACGCCGACCACGCTGTAGGGGAAGAAGCGATTCCCATCACCCACCGTGGTGTCGCGCTGGATCGTCACGTGCCCCATCAACTCGGTCCCGGCCCCGATCGTCACGTTCGGTCCGACGACGCACCAGGGACCGATCTCGACCGTGTCATGGACGGTGGCGGTGTCGTCGAGGATGGCGGTGGGATGGATCGTCATGGTGTGGTGACCTGTTCTAGTTTGATTCCTGATCGGAGTCGATCATCATGAACCGGATGTTGGCCTCCGCCGCAAGGACGCCGCCCACCGTCGCCTGACCACGGATGGATGCCGTGCGCGAGCTCGCACGGATGGTCTCCACTTCGAGCATCATCTGGTCTCCCGGGGTCACCGGATGGCGAAGCTTGACGCGATCGAGACTGAGCAGCACGGCGATCTTGCCGGTGTGCTCGAGTTTCTGACTGAGGAGCANACCACCAAGCTGGGCCATGGCTTCGACGATCAGGACGCCGGGCATGATCGGCGATCCGGGATAATGCCCCTCGAAGAAGGGCTCGTTGATGGAGACGTTCTTGACTCCGACGGCGCGACGATCGCCTTCGAGCGTCAGGACCCGATCCACCAGCAGCATCGGGTATCGATGCGGCATGATCCGCTGGATCGTCCGGATGTCCATCACCGGCCGTTCGACGGGCTCCTCGACCTCCGCCTGGGAACGATTCTGCTCGATGATCCGTCGGCACATCGTTCGATTCAGAGCATGGCCGGATCGTGAAGCGACGAAACGCCCCTGGATCTCGCCACCGATCAGGTACAGGTCCCCGATCATGTCGAGCACCTTGTGGCGGGAGGGCTCGTCGGTGAATCGATATGCATTGTCGATCGGTCCGCCCTCGCCGATGACCAGCAGCTCGCTCGGACTGAGGTGGCGGCACATGCCCTGGTCCCACAGAGCCCGGGCCTCCTCGTGAAGACTGAAGGTCCGGGCGGCGGCGACTTCGGACAGATAATCATCCCGTCCGAGCGTGAAGCCGAACGCCTGGCGTCCGATGCGATCCGCATTGGAGCCGTAGTCGAGTTCGTAGAGCAGTTGCATCTGCCGCTGTTCACAGGGGAAGGCCGCGAGCACCGCTCCGTCCTCCTCGATGACGATCGGCTCGTGCACCTTGAACAGGCGACGATCGGCATCCTGCTCCACCAGTCCGACCTCCATGATCGGTTGCGTGTAGGGGGAGGCGGAGCCGTCCCCCAGGGGAAGCTCCGGACCGTCGATGCGAAGCAGTGCATTGTCGATTCCGAGCCCGCTCAACGCGGACAGGCAGTGCTCGACCGTCTCGACGACTCCGGATCCGTTCTGAAGCGTCGTACGTCGGGCCCGATCGACGGCATGCTCGACCAGGGCCGGAATGCGGACGGGGGGATCGAGATCGATCCGCTCGATGATGATCCCGTGTCCGGGTGGAGCCGGCTCGATGATCACCGTCGCACGTTGGCCCAGCATCAGACCCGCACCCGTCACGGAGACCGGTGATTTCAGCGTGTGCTGGCGGACGGATCGATAGCCGCCCCCCGGAGCTGCTCCGGTAGTTCGATCCACTGCACCTGGATCCATTACCTGTCCTGCCACGCCGTCTCCTCAGCTCGAACTGCGGCCTTCGTGTTCAACGGCTCTGCGATCGCTGCTTCGCCATGAATTCGG
>PAAB01000038.1 GCA_002591705.1 Phycisphaerae bacterium | reverse complement strand
CGGGACCATCTCTCCGGAGATGGCCATGGTCGAATCGTCCAAGATTCTCCGCAAGCACCTCAACCCCTTCGTGCAGTACTTCGAACTGGGGGACGAGCGGATCTCCGAGGAAGCCTCCGCGGCCGCGGCCATGGACGACGAGCTGATCCGGAANCTNGACATGCGNACCGACGAACTNGANCTNACGGTNCGTGCCCGCAACTGCCTCGATTCCGCNCNNATCGAGACCGTNGGCGANCTCGTNAGCAAGACCGACCAGGANCTCCTGTCGGTNCGNAGCTTCGGTCGNACGTCGCTGCGTGAAGTCAAGCGGCGNCTCGAGGANCTCGGTCTCACGCTCGGCACTCCGNTGCCGGACGGNTACGAGGTCAAGAAGTCCGAACACAGTGAGGAATCGGCCGTGGAGGCCGTCATCATCGAGGACTGAGGTTCGACCNCGGTCCGGGAGAGCGTCANATGCGCAATCGAATCAACGGAAAGCAGCTGAATCGCAAGAGCGAGCANCGGAAGGCCATGCTCAAGAACATGGCGTCGGGTNTGTTCGANCACGGTTCNATCGAGACGACGATGCCCAAGGCCAAGGCCGTGCAGCCNTTCGTCGAGAAGCTGATCACCATCGCCAAGCAGGATTCCTTCCACGCCCGTCGGCAGCTGGAATCCAAGCTGAACGATCGCAAGATCCATGCGTGGGTGGCCGATCCCAACGTGCCCGACAGTCGCAAGGAGAATCCCTACTTCGACCTGCCGTCCGAGGAGGACATCAAGTTCAACCGGTACGGTGAAGTGAAGAAGGCTCCCCGCCTCGTCCAGCACATCCTCACCAATGTCGCACCCCGCTTCGCGGACCGCGACGGTGGCTACACCCGGATCATCAAGACCGGCCGGCACCGACTCGGTGACGGAGCGGATCTGGTCCTGCTGCAGCTGGTGGGTGAGGAGGAGGGCTCGGAGGTCAGCTCCGGCACCATGACCGGACGTCGGCGTCAGGCGGATCGCCGCGAGGCGTTCGCCGCGTCCCTCGGACCGGTCGCCGCGACCGAGACCGAGGAGGCTCCCGTCGAGGAAGCTCCGGTCGAGGAGCCCGAGGCCGTGGAAGAGACCCCCGTCGAGGAGCCGGCCGTCGAGGCCGAGGCATCCGCCGACGAGGCTTCCGGCGAGGCCGAGGGCGGAGAAGAGACCGACGAGAAGGCATCCGAGTAAGCCCTCGCGGCTCCAAGAGACACNACACGGCCGTCCCCCCCGGGGGCGGCCGTGTTCATTGGTGGGTACACTGCGATCGATGAGCAACGAGATCGACCAACTTCAGCTTGAGGCCATCGCCNCCCTCGAAGCCGCCTCGGATCCGCAGGCGGTGGAGGCGTGGCGAATCGAATACCTCGGCTCCAAGGGACGGCTCAAGGAGATGATGTCCCGAATGCGTGACCTGCCGGCCGAGGAGCGGCCGGTCTTCGGACAGCGCATGAATGCATTGAAGCAGTCCCTCGAGGCGGCATTCGAGGCCGGCAGGGCCGGGACGTCGTCCGTTTCGTCCGGACCGCCCATCGACGTGACGGAACCTGGCATTCCGGCGCGTGGCGGCAAGCGCCACGTGCTGACCCGCACGATCGACGAGATCGTGGAGGTCTTCGGTCGCATGGGGTTCTCGGTCGCCGAGGGGCCCGAGGTCGAGGACGAATGGCACAACTTCAATGCGCTCAACATTCCCGCTGACCATCCGGCCAGGGATCCGATCGACAACTTCTTCCTGTCGGGCGACCGCATGCTGCGATCCCAGACTTCGACGGTCCAGATCCGGGTGATGGAGCAGTCACCGCCTCCATTGAAGATCATCTCGGTGGGCCGCGTGTATCGTCCCGACACCCATGACGCCACGCACTACAGCATGTTCCATCAGGTGGAAGGGCTGTGCCTGGACCGTGGGGTGACCATGATCGATCTGAAGACCGTCCTGTTCCAGTTCGCCCGGGCCTACTTCGGCCCCGAGGCGGAGGTCCGGATGCGTCCGAGCTTCTTCCCGTTCACCGAGCCGTCCGCCGAGGTGGACATGAAGATGCAGATCCGGGGCCAATGGCAGTGGGTCGAGCTGGGTGGGTGCGGCATGGTCGATCCGAACGTGCTGCAGGCCGTCGGCATCGACCCCGAGGAATGGACGGGGTTCGCGTTCGGACTGGGGATCGAGCGCATTGCGATGCGACGCTACGGTATTTCCGACATCAGGCATCTTTACGAGAACGACGAGCGGTTNCTCCGCCAGTTCTAGGGAGCAATTTCATGACCCCTTCGGCATTCGTTGAGGGACCCGACGAGACCCCGACCCGCAGCGTCATTCCCACCGTGCTCGGGGTGATCGGGATCATCTATGCGTCATTCGGGCTGCTGTGCAACCTCACATCGTTCTCGAACGCCGAGATCGACATCCCGTGGTCCTTCACCATCATCAGCTTCGTGCTGACCCTGCTGATGAGCCTGTGGCTGCTCTGGGGATCGATCAGCCTGCTTCGACGCCGACCATCGTCCCGCGGCAGTCTGCTGTCGTGGTCGTTCGTCTGGATCGTCGTGACCCTCGGCCTGANGGCCTGGTGGGCACAGTACATCGACCAGACGGTCGATCTGCTGGTTGCCCAGGAACAGGAAGCCATGGCCGGGAACGAGTCCACGCCTCAGGTCTCGGAGGAGGATCTGCAGTACTTCATCTCCATCGGGGTCTACGCCATCACGGCCATCAATCTGGTCATCGATCTGCTGTGGCCGGCGATCCTGCTCATCTTCCTGAACACGCCCGGCATGCGGGAAGACAGTGAGACGTGGCACACCGACGGCTCCCCGGAGCATGGGCATGCCTGATGCGGGTTTCCTCGATGAGCTCGCCTGGCGAGGCATGCTTCACCAGACGACGGACGACGATGGCCTGCCGGCGTTCCTGTCCGAACCCGGGCGTGTCGCCTACTGCGGATTCGATCCCACTGGATCCAGTCTGACGATCGGCAACTTCGTGGCCATCAAGNTGCTTGCCCACTGGCAGCGGTGCGGTCACACGCCGATCGTGCTCATGGGAGGCGGGACCGGTCTCATCGGCGATCCCTCCGGCAAGGATGCCGAACGCCAGCTGCTGGATGCCGGGCAGGTGCAGGCGAACGTCGATTCCTGTCGTCGGATCTTCGAGCGCGTGCTCGACTTCGATCCGGCGAAGCCGAACGCGGCCAGAATCGTCAACAACGCGGACTGGCTCTGCGGCCTCGGCTACGTCGACATGCTGCGAGACGTGGGCAAGCACTTCTCCGTCAACATGATGATCCAGAAGGACTCCGTCCGTGATCGACTGGAGAACCGGGAGCAGGGNATCAGCTACACCGAGTTNTCGTACATGATCCTGCAGGCCTACGACTTCCTNCATCNGCGNCGGAGCGNGGAATGCACCGTCCAGATCGCNGGNTCGGACCAGTACGGCAACATCGTGGCCGGGATCGANCTCATNCGCCGCGAGTTCGTCGANCAGGNGGACGANGTGCCGCGGGGNTACGGCATCACCGCACCGCTGATCACGAAGGCGGACGGGACGAAATTCGGCAAGACCGAGTCCGGTGCCGTCTGGCTCACCGCCGACCGCACCAGCCCCTACGCCTTCCACCAGTTCTGGCTCAACACGTCCGACGCCGATGTGGGTAAATACCTCCGCTGGTTCACGTTCCTGTCACGGGAGGAGATCGAGGATCTGGAGGCGAGGCATGCGGAGTCGCCGCAGCAGCGTCTGGCCCAGAACGTCGTCGCGGACGAGATGACCCGGATGATGCACGGAGAAGCGGAGCTGGATCGGGCCCGGGCCGCCGCCGGTGCCTTGTTCAGCGGTGATGTGGCGGGGCTCGACGAGGGGCTGCTGGAGGAGGTGTTCGTCGATGTGGCGGGTTCCGATCATCAGGCCGCGGACCTGCGGGGTGACGGACTGCTGCTGCTGGATCTGCTGCCGGAGACCTCATTGGCCGGCTCCAAGCGGGAAGCCAGGGAGTTTCTCTCCAACGGTTCAATATCGATCAACGGAACCAAGGTCGACAAGGCATCGGCGCTCGAATACCGCATCGGACCGGATGATCTGCTGCACGGCCGCATGATCCTGATCCGTCGTGGCAAGAAGACCTGGCACGCGACCCGCTGGTCCTGATCAGGGCGTGTCCGGGGTGGCCGGATTCGCCGTCGGGATCCGACTGATCTCGATCGCGACTTCCGGAGCGGTGTTGCCTTCGACCGAAGCGGTCACCGCAGCTCCCGTTCCGTCGGGAGACAAGGCAAGGAAATAGGCCACCGGTTTGGTGGTGATGCCCTGTTCAAGTTCGAGGCTTGTCAGAGGCACGATTGCGACGACCCGCGTGCCGTCTCCGGACTCGAGCTGTTCGGCGAGCTCGGTTCCCGCCTCGACCTGGACCGATCGCAGAAGCGCATCCGGCAGGGCGACATTGAACGACGTCATGGCGTCCGGATTCACAAGTATCTGCACGTACACCTTGTCCAGCGTGATGCTGCGGTTGCGGGCGACCAGTCGGAAGGACACCCGGGCCGTGGCGGGTTCGATCTGCACGTTCGACAGGGGGACGTCGCTCTTGGGCAGTTGAAGACTGCCGTTGACGGTGTGGAGGATTCCCGGTTCCAGTCGCTGGATGTCCTCGGCGTCGACCACCGCCTCGAGCACTGGATTCTCGGGAAGCTTGTCGGCCTCGTTCTTGGGGAGCGTGATGGTCGCCTGTTCGGGACTGACCACGGAGTCCTGGACGAGGGTTCCTTCGGGCGTGCTGGCCCGGACCACGGCATTCACGGTCACGAGTTCGGTGATGTCGATCTTGAAGCTGGTCGGTTCGACCGCATCGATGGAGACACCGGTCTCCCGAACCCCGGGAATCGAACGTATCTCGGCGGCAAGATCCTCGAAGGTGTGGGCTCCGTTGCCCGCCGGGCTCGTGATGGCCAGCGATTCGTTCTGAAGCAGCGTCCGCATCTTGTTGATGGCACTGTTCGGGCCTCCGAGCTGGAGCGTGACTTCCGTGTAGGGAGGATCGACCACGTAGTGGCGGCTGTTGGTCGGAGTGAAGTCCAGTCGCGTCTGGATGGTGGTGTCTTCGCTGGTGTAGTCTTCGGCCACCAGCCAGATGAGCAGGGCGACGATCGACACGAGAACGAGGCTGAGGATGTCGGTGCGGCGGCTCACGTGTGCTCCTCCGTGACCTGCTCGTCCCGGTCGTCCTCGGCTGCGGATGATTCCGGATTGGCGGACAGATGGACCCGCAGGGCGTCGCGGACCTCGTCCGCCTTGAGACCGGTCTCCAACCGTCCGTCGACACCGATGCTGACCATGCCGGTCTCCTCGCTGACCACGATGACGACGCAGTCGCTCTCTCTGGCCATGCCGAGCGCGGCCCGGTGCCGGGAGCCGAACTTGGCGGCAAGTGATCCTTCCTCGGCAAGCGGGAACTGGACGCCAGCGGCGACGATGCGGTTGCCGCGGACCACGACACCGAGGTCGTGCAGCGGACTGCTGGGCCAGAAGATCGATTCAAGGAGCCGGCTGCTGATGGTGGCATCGATCTGCTGCCCGCCCTCAACCAGACCGCCCAACTGGACATTGCGTTCGATTGCGATGATGGCTCCGAATTGATTCCGGCTCAGGAAGTCGGCGGCGTCGGAGATGGCGTCGATGGTCTTGACCTGTTCGACGCCTCCCCAGCGGATGAACTTGGTCTGTCCGATTCGGATGGCGGCCTGCCGGAGTTCCGGTTGGAAGATCACGATCAGCAGGACGGCGAGGAGGCCAACGAAGTAGTTGAGGATCAGCTGCAGTCGCCCGAAGGACTCGGTATTGACCATCACGAGCCACAGCACCATGAGCACCACGCCGAGCACGCCGAGTCCTCGAATCACACCGGCGCCACGGGTCCCTTGGAGAAATCTGAAAACGAGGTACACCCCGATCCAAATCACCGCCAATTCGATGAGGATCTCCCAGAATGCATCCTGAAATAGACTGCTGAGCATGGGGGGCCTGAGGACTCCGGGCTCTCTTCCGATCACAGTATAGGCGGATGAGGCGTGGTCGAAGTCTGCATGCCCCTCCGGGATTGGCTAGGATTCCAACATGAGTCGATTTGGTTCCCAGTACCGTGTCAGCCGATCCACCGGGGTCTGTGCCGCGACCGGCGAGCCGATTGAGCCCGGTTCGCCCTGTGTGGCCGCCCTCTGCGATGACGAAGAGGCCGTGCTCAGTCGGGTGGACTACTCGATCGAAGCCTGGGAGGCGAATCCCCGCCCCGAAGGGATCTTCAGTTTCTGGAAGACCAGGATGCCCGAGAAGGGCGAGAAGCAGAAGGTGTTCGTGGACGATCAGGTTCTTCTGGACATCTTCGAGCGGCTGGGGGAGGACGATCGGGAGGACCGGCTGGCGTTCCGATTCGTTCTGGGTCTGATTCTTCTCCGCAAGCGTCTCTTTCGTCACGAGTCCCAGCGAAAGGAGCAGGACGGCGACCGGATCGTCTGGCTGCTCAAGCCGAAGGGGGCCGGTGCCGATGCGCCGTTGGTGGAACTCCTGAATCCCGGAATCGGGGATGAGGACATTCTTTCGCTGAGCGAGCAGCTCGGTGACGTGCTGCAGGGAGACCTCTAGTCGATCGTTCGCGTTCGAGATCGTGCCTGATTGCGGGGGCGATGCTGGGCATCGTCATCCTGTCGGGGTGCGGTCCGAAGATGTCGACCGGAGAGATCCCGCCGGGAACGCCTCCGGACTGGTCGTCGGTCGTGCTTCGTTGGAACGAACGAGCGGATGCCATCGAATCGCTGTACGCCCGGGGCATCTTCGAGGCCCGCTGGGTGGAGGACGATGGGGCACGACGATTCGAACAAGGCGATCTCGACATCTGGTACCTGCAGGACGACCGTCTTGCGACTCGGATTTCGAAGTTCGGGGAGACCTACGCGGTCACGGGCATGAACGCACTGCACCACTGGATCTATCTCGATGGTGATGAGAGCGTTCTCTACGTCGGTGATCGGGATTCGGGCCCGGTGGGGGACTTTCGGACGATTCCGGTGAATCCCGACTTCTACCGTGTCGTCCTCGGATTGGGGCATCTGCAGGTGCGGCACGAGCCGAACGTCACCTGGGATGCCGGTGCGGCCGCATGGCGAATCGATCTCGGATCCGGTTCGCCCGCGATGCCGTCTGCGCTATGGATCGAACCCGACGCCGCGTACCCGATGCGGTTCGAGTTTGGTCCCGGTCAATCCGATCGACGGCTTCGTGTCGAGTACGATTCGGCACGGACCCGGGACATCGCCCTTCCCGGGCGACCGGTCACCTCGTATCCGCGTTTTTCGAATTCGTTGAAGATCGTCCTGTACGTGCAGAATGAAGTCCGAAATTCAAGTCTGATCGTGCTCGATCAGATGACGACCGACGTGCACGATGAACCGGTCGATCGAGTCTTCGATCTGGAGATCATGCGAGGCGGTCTGAGTCCGGATCGTGTGGAACGCCTGCAGCCTCAGGCGAATCCGGCGGAGTCCACGCCGTGATGAAGCGGGCGATTCGGCTGGTGGTGCTGCTGGTGCTGGCGGGNCTGCACGGGTCGGCATTTGCCGATGCAGAGCGTCCGCTGCTTGCGGCCGGGTCCGACGAACACATCTGGTTTCTTGTCGCCAGCGAACTGGAAGCCGATCGCTGGGATCTGTGTCACGGAACCCGCCGGTCGGGTGCCTTCTCCTACCGGATCGTGCGGCGTCTGGCCGCGCCACCGAAGGCGGTCGGGGCCTGGGGCAACACGGTGTGGATGCTGCTGCCGTCGCCGCATGCCGACGGCCGAACCTTCGATGTCTACCAGTTGGGTGCGGTCTATCAGCCTTCACTGGAAATGGATCTAATCGAGCCTCGGGAGGGCATGGGGCCATTGCCTCCGCTCAAGGGGTTCGATTCGGTCGACTTGCTGACGGGCACCTCCACCGGTCCTCTGGTCATCGGCTCTCTGGACGGGCAGACCGTCGCCCAGCGTCTGATCCTTGGAAAGTGGGTGGAGGTGACGCTGCCCAAGCCCCGGCGGGACTGCTCCTCGGTGCTGGCCGTGGGAAGCGACGGATCCGGTGCGATCGTTGTCGCATTTCAGTGCGGTGATGTCGTGGAGTCCTGGATTCAATCGGAAGAAGNCGACTGGAGGAAGATCGGGAAGCCGGTCAGCGGCCGGTCCGTCGGTCTGGTGGCCGTGGATGGTGTTCCCGTGCTGGCGACGGTTGGTTCCCGGCAGAAGATCGTCTTCCAGTACCTTCAGGCGGGTGAGCCGGTCGAACTGGCGGTCGTTCCGCAGCCCAGCGGTTCGTGGAACATGATGGGACTGACCGGTAGCATCTTCATGCTGGCCNTCGGTGACGATGGATTGTCCGCCGAGGTCGTTCAGGCTCCCGCCGGCGGGGTCCGCAGTCTGGAAATCGATCCCCCGACACGCATTGCGGCGTCGAGCATCTGGTCGATCGCGGTGGCAATCGGCCTTGCGAGCATGGTGGTGATGATCATCGTGCTGTCCAGAGGGGGAGACATCGCAAGCAGTTCCATACCAGACGGTTACATCCCGATGTCCCCCGTGGCGAGGTTGGCGGCACTGGGGATCGACCTTGTTCCGGGCCTTCTGGCGTTCTATCTGCTCTTTGGCGGTACCACTCGGGATCTGGTTCGGGTGCCCATGATGAGCCTTGGCGGAGACGAGGTGACCGCCTACGCACTGCTGGTGCTGGTCACCATCGTCTGGTGCCTGATCTGGGAGGCCGGAACCGGAGCCTCTCTGGGAAAGTGGGCCTGTGGTGGGCAGGTGCGTTCGACGAAGGGCACGCGAGCGCGTTTCCGGCAGNTGCTCGTTCGAAATCTGGTCAAGGGGCTGGTGCTGCTGGTNCCCCCGCTGGCGGTGCNGACGCTGCTTCATCCCAATCAGCAGGGGCTNGGAGATCTGCTGGCCAGAACCGTGGTGGTGCGTCCGATTGCACCGCCGGTGGATCAAGTCTGATCCTTCTCCTCATGCGGTGAAATCCTCGCTGCCGATACAAAGAACACCGGTGCATGGAGGCACCGGTCCTGTCTCATGGAATCGCTGCGTCGATTCCCAGCGAGGACGAAAATGGCCAAGGATCGGCCCAAGAAACGCGATTCGATGCGTCCAGACGACGAAAACCACGATTCCCTGGTGACCTACGAGTCCCGGGAGCCGTCGGTGACATCCACTGCGATTGGAGACGGTACAACGCGTCGGGTCTGGCCTCTGCTGCTGCTGGTCGTCGGCGGCGCCTTCACCGCCCTTGCCTTGTGGTCCTGGTCATCANCCGTCGGTGCGATCGGTCCCGCGGAATACCTCGAGCGGGCGGATGCGGCCATGCGCCGTGGTGATCTGCACATCATGCGGAACAACCTCGAGTCCTTCGGGGGGCAGTGGCTGCATGAATCGGACCCGCAGGAGCAGGCCACCTACTACCGACTTTCCGGTGACTGGGTCAGCATGTGGCAGCAGGTCAACGGAATTGACGAGCAGGAGAACCATCAGCGCATCGTTCGAAACTACGAACAGGCGGAGGCATTGGGCGGATTGATCGATGATGCCGCGCTCGAACGGTGGGCCATGGCCACCATCGGAGCCGGCACTCCGATGTCGACCAGAGGATTTCTGGATCGCTTGCGAAGGTTCGATCCGGAGCAGTTTCCCCATGCTGCCCAGCGGGTGCATCGCGTGCATCGCGCCTGGATCCATGCCGTGCTGATGAATTCCGGACCTCTCGANATCGATGTCCTGAAGGAATTGACTGCATTCCGCGAGGCTGCCGGGGCCACCGGAGAGGACCGGCGGTGGGCGGCGCTGCGGATGGCGGAGCACCGCCTCGCCACCGGGCGCGTGGACGCCGCNGTCCGGATGCTGCATGTCGATCTTCGGCGTTTCGAGGCGGAAGACGCGCCTCCCGCATCCAGAGCCGAGCTGCTGGTGCTGCTGGGTCGTGGGTACCGTGCTCTGTCGCAGTGGAAGCAGGCTGCGGGGNCTGTGCAACTGGCCATCGAACTGTGCGATGAGACCGACCCCGTTCGCGGGGAGGCGTGGGTGCTTCTGGGGCAGATGCATTCGGCCCAGGGGGAACTGGAGGAGGCGTTCGAGTGCTACGATCGGGCGCTCGCCGAGTTGCCCGCGACGGCATCCAACCTGCCGGCCTTCGTCGGCCGTGGCGAGACGTCGAGTCTGCTCGGTAACCATCGTGCAGCCCGGGCCGACCTAGCCGAGGCGGGACGTCTTCTGCTGCTCGGCCGTACGCATCCGGATGTCGATGTGGCGGGGCTGACCGCGGTCTACATGGATCGGTACGAGGCGGTTCTGCTGCAGGGTCTGCTTGATCATGCACTGGCCTACGCTTCGGCNGCAGAGCGACTTCATGCAGCGGAGGAATGTCCCGGCTCCGTGGCCCACGCGGTGGCAATGGCCGCCGGCCAACTGGCACGTGATCTCGAGGCGGAGCTTCCGGCGGACTTTACCGGCCCGTTGGGCCCGATGGATCCCGACGTTCGTTCGCTTCACCAACGCATCACGGCACTGCACGTGCAGGCCGCGGATGCGCATCGCCATGCGGCACGTTGGTGGCACGATCAGCCCGACGAACATGAGCGATGGCGTACTTCGCTGGTCGAAGCCGCTCGGCACGACGACTCGGCCGGTCGCACCGCCGAAGCGATCGAAGCATTCACCGAGGCGTTGGCGGCAACCGGAGACGACGACCCCCGGCGTGGTGGTCTGATGGAACGGCTGGGACGGTGCCTGCAGGCGGAGGCGAGATTCGACGAGGCTGCGGGATGGTACCGGGCCGTGATCGAGACCTGGCCCAGCAGTCCGGATGCGACGCGCTGCCACGTTCCCCTGGCCCGGTGTCTGGAGGCGATGGGGGATGTCGATTCAGCCTGGCAGAGTCTCGAGCGGGTCGTGCACGGACGGACGGTCCTGACTCCGGACGCCCGGGACTGGCTGGACGCATTGCAGGAACTGGGTGCCCTCGGGTTCCGTACCGGGCGCTACACGGATGCGATTCCCCATCTGGATGCGTACCTGGCCAGGGTGGAGGGNNCGCGAAGTAGGACGGATGCACGGTTGCTCCTGGCCGCGTGCACACGCGGAGCCGCCCGACGGTTGCAACAGCGACTGGTCGACGATCCGGAGCTTGCCCCTTCGATGCGCGAGGTGATCGAGGCGAGAAGAATCGCACTGCTCGATCGTTCCCGCACGTCGTACGAACAGGTGGTGCTCGACTGCGAGCAGTCGCCGGTGCGGACCGCAGGGAGTGAGGAACTGCTGCGGTCGGCGATGATCGGTCACGGTGACGCGCTCTACGATCTGGAACGGTTCCAAGAAGCCATCGTGGTCTACGAGCGGACGGCACGCAACTTTGCCGATGACGCCGCGTCCATGCATGCATTGGTGCAGATCGCCGGTGCATGGGTGGCACTCGGGGATCGTGCCCGGGCCGCTGCGGCTCATGCCAGAGCCCTGCATCGACTCGAGTCGATGCCCGACGATGAACTGACGAGCATCGATTCGCTGATGGATCGGGAGATCTGGGAGCGTTGGATGCGGATCATGCCGGTGGGGGCGCAGGTCGCCACGGCGGAGGACGGATGAATCGGCGACAGGATGTCGCCCGAACGAGGTCAGGATGACCGAGACGCGTTACGACACGACCGCATGGATCGAGGATCTGGTTCTGCTGCTGGAGAGTCAGGAGGCGGTGGTGCGCGAGCTGGCGGAACTTGCACCGGAGCAGGCCTCCTGCATCCAGTCGGGAGACGTGGATCGTCTGCTGGTGATTCTGGGACGCCGCCAGCAGCTCGTCGAGCAGCTGCTGCCCACTCAGGTGTCGCTGGGCTCCATGACCAGGGACCTGGATGCCCGACTCGCCGACGTCGACGGTGCACGACGGGACCGCGTTCGGGAACTGATGGCCAGTGTGGATCGGTGCATGAAGGTCGTGCTGGACAGCGACGAGTCCGACCGTTCCCGTCTTGAAGAACAGCGTGATGCGGCCCGGAACGGCCTCGAGGAACTGGACGCCGGGCGACGTGCGAGGCACGGGTACCAGGCGTCGGCACCCATTGAATCCACGAATCGGTTTGCAGATGCCAGAGGATGAGATGACCCAGGTTGCACACACGCCACCGCAGGCCGCCACGGAGCTGACCGCCGCCGAACTCGGTGATCTCATGCAGTCGGTGATGGAGACCGCCGAGCGTCTGCAGAGCACCCATGACGCCCTGCAGAACCAGGTGCTTCGATTGGAGCGGGAACTGGCGGAGGCCAATGCCCAGCTGCATCGATCCCGCGAGCTGGCGTCGTTGGGCGAGATGGCGGCGGGCATTGCCCACGAGATCCGGAATCCGCTGGCATCGATCCAACTGTACGCGGAAGTGCTGTCGGAGGATCTTGCGGCGTTGCCGCCGCAGGCGGAACTCTGCCGCAAGATCGACCGGTCCGTCCGTCGAATGGATGCCATCGTCCGCGATGTGCTCCAGTTCGCCCGGGAATCGACCGTCCGCATCGAGCCGATGGCCGCTCGGGAGCTCATGCATGGTGTGGTGGCCGAGTGCGGTGCCCCGGATCGAGTCCGGGTTTCCGTGACCACCGACCGGGACATCTTCGTCGACGCGTCTCTGATGATGCAGGCCATCGGCAACATCGTTCGCAACGGTCTGGAATCAATGGAGTCCGAGGGTGGGGACGCGTCGTTGGAGATCACCGTGGGTGAGCAGCGGCTGCGACGCCCGGACGGGACGTTGCAGGAGTTCACGGTCTTCAGGATCGAGGACCGTGGGTGCGGCATCTCCGCGTCCGATCAGGAGCGGCTGTTCAATCCGTTCTTCACGACCCGGGCATCGGGGACGGGACTCGGACTGGCCATTGCGCACCGGGTCGTGGATGCCCATGACGGTCACATTCAGGTATCCGACCGTGCGGGCGGTGGGACATCCTTTGAAGTTCGCGTCCCCGCACAGATTGATCCCGATGTCATCACCAGCGGTGATGGAGGAACCCACATATGACACGCGTACTGGTCGTCGACGACAAGGAAATGATGCGGGACAGCGTTGCCACCATGCTGGCTCGCAAGGGGCATGGAGTCGTTGTTGCCAACGGCGGGCCCGCCGCGTTGGAGAAGATCGCCTCGAGCAGCTGCGATGCGGTGATCACCGATCTCCAGATGCCGGAAATGACCGGAGTGGAGCTGCTCCAGGCGATCCGCGAGATCGACGAGCAGGTGCCGGTGATTCTCATGACCGCGTACGGAACGGTCGAGACCGCAGTGGAGGCGATGAAGCTGGGTGCCTACGACTACATCACGAAGCCGTTCAGTGGTGATGAACTCATCAACACCATCGAACGGGCCCTGGAACGCGGACGACTGGTGAAGGAGAATCAGATCCTCAAGGCCAGCGGGTCGCCCGCCGGTTCCAGTGCGTGCGGCCGCGAGCACGAAATGGTCGGCGGCGGCGAGTCGATGGTCGGTCTTCGGCTCCGGCTTCGTCAGATCGCCGAAAGCAATTCGACCGTGCTGGTCACGGGGGAATCCGGAACCGGCAAGGAGGTCGCCAGCCGGTGGATTCACGAGCACAGCCCACGTGCGGGGGGGCCGTTCCTGGCCATCAACTGTGCCGCCTTGTCACCGAGCCTTCTGGAATCCGAGCTGTTCGGGCATGAGAAGGGCGCGTTCACCGGGGCCGACAAGATGCGCAAGGGACGGTTCGAACTGGCCGATGGAGGCACGCTTCTGCTGGATGAGATCAGCGAGATCGCCCCGGAGATCCAGGCCAAGCTTCTGCGGGTTCTGCAGGAACGAACGTTCGAGCGGGTGGGATCCTCCACGAGCCGCTCCGTCGACGTTCGCATCATCGCCACCTCCAATCGCGATCTGCAGGCCGAAGTCGAATCGGGCACCTTCCGGCAGGACCTGTTCTTCCGACTGAACGTCCTGCCGCTCCAGATGCCCTCGCTCCGGGATCATGCCGAGGACATACCGGAACTGGTGACGCACTTCCTCAGGACCATGTCCGCAAAGGAGGGTCGGGAGCCGTGCCGGGTCGAGCCGGATGCGATGGATCTGCTGATGCAGTACCGATGGCCGGGAAATGTCCGTGAGCTGGAGAACATCTGCGAGCGGGCCCATGTGCTGTCGATCGATTCCCTGGTCACCGCCGAACTGGTGTCGAGCTGGCTGACCTGCGTGGTCGAGCCTCCGCAGAGCAGGGCGGAGCAGGAGGCGGACGGAATCGAACTGGTCTGCGACGGTGTTCGGCAGTTGGAGGACATCGAGCGTGCCGTCATCGTTGCGACGCTTTCGCACAACGACGGTCATCGCCAACGCAGCGCTTCGGCCCTGGGCATCGGGGTCCGGACACTCGGTCTCAAGCTCAAGAAGTGGAAGGAGTCGAACCTCGTGCCCACGACCCTCTGAGGCATCCGCGCAGAAAGTGCGCGGATGGAACGAAAAGGCGGTCGGGTTCATCCCGAGCCCCGGGTGCACGGTTTGCAGCATCGACGTATGAACGACCTTGGAGCCCAGCCATGATCGAAGGCATCACCAACGGACTCGATCTTCCCGTTCTGGAGCGGGTGATCCAGTTCACGGCGCGTCGCCAGGACATCATCGTCAACAACATCGCGAACATCTCGACGCCCGGATTTCGCCCTGAAGACGTCTCCACGGCCGATTTCCAGTCCCAACTGGGGGATGCAATCGACCGTCGCCGAGGGGCCGGAGGTGGCGACCTCGATCTACGCGGGTCCCGGGAAGTGCAGGTCGCCGAGGGTGGGCTTCGCCTGAATCCGGGTCCGTCCGGCGACAACCTGCTCTTTCAGGACGGAAATGACCGTGATTTGGAACGGATCATGCAGGATCTGGTTCAGAACTTCCTCGTATTCAGGACCACATCCGAACTGATGCAGAATCGTTTCGACATCCTGAACACGGCCATCAGTGAGCGAGTCTGATCATGTTCGATGCTCTCGACATCTCGGTTTCGGGACTGGTCAGCCAGCGGGAGCGGATGACCGCTATCTCGGGCAATCTGGCCAACTTCCAGACGATTCTGAACGAATCCGGCGAGTACGAGCCCTACCAGCGGCGTATTCCGATCTTCGCCGCGGGCGACCCGTCCACCGGATCGCCGTTGGGTGTGCACGTGTCGGAAATCATGCTGGACGATGGTGAGCCTCTCCAGCGATACGAGCCCGACAATCCATTCGCCGACGAGGCCGGGTACGTGGGGTATCCGAACATTTCGGTCACCACCGAACTCATGAACGCCATGGAGGCCTCCAGGGCCTACGAGGCAAACATTACGGCCTCGGAGGCCACGAAGTCGATGTACAGTATTGCGCTGGAACTCCTCGGATGAACGGGTGTTCCCAGATTGAGGTGACGTGACGCCATGGCCGACCCACTTGGACTGATTGGAGATCCGAACGCCCTGCAGGGGGCGAAGGGGATCCCTTCGACCGGGGGTCCGAACCGACCGGGCGATCCTGCCTTCGGAAACCTCCTCAAGCAGGAAATCGGACGGGTCAACGAACTTCAGCAGGATGCGCAGGTGGCGGCGGAGGACTTTGCCGCCGGCCGGCGAGACGACATCGAGAGCGTGCTCATCGCGGCACGCAAGGCGGATACGGCGTTCCGAATGCTGCTTCAGGTCCGAAACAAGGTCCTGGATGCCTACGAGGAGGTCAAGCAGCTTCGCGTGTAGTGACAACGGCTTGGTTTGCCGCGGGACCAGGACGGTCGAAGCGGTGAATGCGGACAAGCTCTGAATCGATCCCAGGCATGGAGGCCAGGCGGATGCAGTCGATTCGATCGATGCTCCACGAATCGTGGGGGCACATTCGAGAATTATCAGCCAACACCAAGCTGTTCATCGGCTCCGTGGTGGTCATCCTGGCGATGGTGCTCTTCGTCGTGTCGCTCTATTCGAGCCGATCGACGATGGTTCCGCTTCCCGTCAGCCTGAACACCGAGTCCAGAGCCGCGGCGATCAACTATCTGGCCACCAGTGGTGTCCAGTACGAGGAGGATCGCGGTGCGATCATGGTGCCGGTTGTCGATCGGGATCGTGTCGTCAGCGGCATGAACGAGCAGTCGATCATCAGTCCCGACCAGATCGACTTCGATTCCATGGTGAAGGACGAAAGTCTCTTTCTCACCAAGGGCCAGTACCGGACACGCACCAGGGTGGCGACGCAGAACGTGCTGGGGCGGATGATCGGCCAGATGGCGAACGTTCGATCCGCCACGGTGGTCATCAGCGGCGACGACGAGACTGTCGGGATCGGTCGGGCCTTCATTCCCCGCACGGCATCGGTCACGGTGCTCACCGCATCGGACGGGCTGACGCAACCGGCGGTGGACTCCATCGCTCGGATGGTCGCGGGTGCGACGCACGGTCTCAAGACGGAGTCCGTGGCGGTGATCGATGCCCGGACGGGTCGTTCGTTCGCCGCGCGCGGGGACGACACGATGGCCCTGACGCGAAACATGGACATCAAGCTTGCGGCCGAGAAGCACTCCAAGGAGCGACTGGGCGACGCGTTGGGCTACATTCCCGGTGTCCGGATCTCGGTCAACGCCGTCGTGGACACCCGTGAGACGGTCCGTGAGGTGACGACCTACGAGGANCCGAAGGTCGGAATCACCGCGGAGACCTTCGAGGAAAGCGTCCAGTCCCAGAACGCAGGGGGTGGTGAGCCGGGGATTCGGGCCAACACCGGGGTTCGAGTGACCACGGGGGCCCGTGGACCGGGGCGGGTCAACAAGGAAACCAGTCAGGAGACCAACCAGGTCCCCGCATTCGGCAGCGCGACCAACCGAATCCTCGACAGTGGGGGATACGCCCTCAAGATCAATGCCAGCATCGGCATTCCCCGGACCTACTTCCAGGGACTCTACGCTTCCGAATTCGGCTCGGAGGCGATCGATACGGTGTTGTTCGACGAACTGGTGCAAAGCACGCTGGATGAAATCCAGCAGCAGGTCCAGCCCCTGGTCGATACGACCTCGGTGGGTGGAGGCGAGGCCGGTGACGTGCAGGTCATGATGTTCACGGCCGTGCCGAGCCTGCGGCAGGCGGGCACCGCCGAGGAGGCCGGGTGGACGGCCACATTCGCCGACTCGGACATGGCCGGCACGATCGGGCTGGGTTCCCTCGTGGTGCTGTGCCTGGGGCTGATGTTCCTCATGCTTCGTCGCTCCGCAGCCGTCACCGTGTCCGAGTCGACCATCGTCTCGGCCGAGGCCTCTCCCGGGGTCGATGTCGAAATCGTCGATGAAGTGGAGGATTCCCAGATCGTGCTCGAAGGAGTGGAGATCGGCGACGATGCCGTGCGGCGTTCGGTGATGCTCGAGCAGATCAAGTCCTCCGTCCAGAACAGTCCCGAAGAGGTTGCCCACGTCCTGCGACGCTGGGTCCGGACGGAGTCCTAGGAGAAGCCATGTCGTTCCGCATCGGTCAGAAACTGCCGGAGAGACTCGACGACATCGACGGTGTCGTCAAATCCGCCATCCTGCTGCTCAGTCTCGACGAAGCGTCGGCGTCCAATCTTCTGCGTTGTCTGCCGCAGGACGTGGTGCAGGAAGTGACGGCGGCCCTGGCCACCATCGAGGANGTTCCGAACGAACTCATCGAAGGGGTGATCGAGGAGTTCTACAACCTGCAGCTTGCGAACCGCTACGTACGTGAAGGCGGTTTGGAATACGCCAAGCGCCTGCTCAAGGAATCCCTGGAACCCGACCGTGCCGCGCACATCATCGGTCAGATCGAGACGCAGGTGCAGCGGACGCCGTTCAGCTTCCTGCAGCGGGTGGAGGCCGAGACCCTGCTGACCTTCATTCAGGACGAGCATCCCCAGACCATCGCACTGATCGTGAGTCATCTCGGACATGCCCGGGCCTCCGAGATCCTGGTCGGACTGCCGGAGGACAAGCAAGTCGAGGTGGTCCGACGGGTGGCCAACATGGACCAGACCAATCCGGACATCGTGCAGGAGGTGGAGGCTGGTCTGGAGGATCGGCTCTCCAACATGCTGGCGAGCTCGTCCGAGCGGGTCGGCGGTGTCGAGACGGTCGCCGAGGTGCTCAATCTCTGCGATCGGACCACCGAGAAGAAGATCATGGACGACATGGAGCACAACGATCCTCAGCTGGTCGAGGAGATACGCCGGCTGATGTTCGTCTTCGAGGACATCATTCACGTCGATGGAAAGGGCATCCAGAGCGTGCTCCGGGAGATCGACAACAGCGAGCTCGCGTTGGCACTCAAGACCGCTTCGGATGAACTGAAGGAGATCGTGTTCTCCAACATGTCCACGCGTGCGGCCGATCTGATCATCGAGGACATGGAATACATGGGTCCGGTCCGGCTGTCCGACGTCGAATCCGCCCAGCAGCGCATCGTGGACGTCGTACGCCGGCTCGAGGATGCCGGCGAGCTGATCATCACGAGCAGGGGAGGCGAGTCCGAACTCGTCGTTTGAGCGTGGCATGACGGTCATCAAGCAGCAACAGATCGACGGTGGAGNGCACCGTCTCGACCCGGTCGAGATCGAGGACTTCGATCGCCGGGCGGAAGCGATCGTCGAGGAGGCCCGCATGGCGGCCGCCGCGATCATCGAATCGGCACGCAGCCAGGCAAACGATCTGATGGAATCCAAGCGTCGCGAAGGCTTCGAGGTCGGGCGGCAGGAGGGGATGCGGCAGGGAGCGGACGAAGGACGTGCGGAGGCCGTGACCTCGCACGGCGATCAGTTTCGGGAGTTGGCCACTGCATGGCAGGAGCGGCTTTCGCAATGGCAGGAGGAACGGGATGCGATGTTTCGTTCCGCACAGCATGATGTGGTGAAGCTGGCGGTGATGCTGTCGGGTCAGATCGTGCACCGCGCCGTCCGCATCGATTCCGGCGTCATCCGCGCCCAGCTCGAGTCGGCCATGGCGCTGGTTCGTTCCCGATCCGATCTGGTCATTGTGATCAGTCCCGACGACGAACCGCTCGTCGCCGAGGTNCTCGAGGATCTTCTGGGGTCGTTCAGCAACTGCCGGGATGCGACGATCCGCGTCGAACCGGGGCTCGCACCGGGGGGGTGCAGGCTCGAACTGGACGGAGGCGTCATCGACGCTTCGCTCGAGGCACAGTTGCACCGCATGACGGAACTGATGCTTCCCGACGAACCGGTTCAGCAGGTGTCAGATGTCCAGGGTGCTTGAACGGCAACTGCATGATGCGGGATCCGCGCAGCTCTTGGGCCTCTCGGGGTCCGTGGTGTCGGTGCAGGGGATGTCCCTCCGCGTCCGGCATCTGCCGCTTCCNCTGGGATCCGTCGTCGAACTCGACGGTGACGGCGGTCCCGCGGTCCGAGGCGAAGTGGTCGGCTTCGACGACTCGGATGCCGTCGTCATGCTGTACGACCATGTCGACGGAGTCCGGCCGGGCTGCCCGGTGCGTGCGCGGACCGACGCCGGTCGTGTCCAGGTGGGGCACGGCATGCTGGGGCGCGTCGTCGATGCCATGGGAGAGCCCCTCGATGGCCGGGGACCGATTCGGGATCTGGCATGGAGATCGCTGACCGGCGACGGAGTCTCCCCGATGACTCGGGACATCATCAGCGATCCGNTTCCGACCGGTGTGCGGTCCATCGATGGCCTGTTGACAATCGGTCGCGGGCAGCGACTGGGGATCTTCTCGGGTCCGGGAGTTGGCAAGTCCACGCTGCTCGCCTCGATCACTCGATCGACGGCGGCGGATGCCGTCGTGATCGCTCTGGTCGGAGAACGGGGGCGTGAAGCGGCCGAGTTCGTCGAGCAGACCCTGGGCGAGGAAGGGCTCGCCCGTGCGGTCGTCGTCGTGTCGACCGGGGACGAATCGCCTCTTCGGCGGGCCAGAGCGACGTATCTGGCCATGGCAGCGGCCGAGGCGCTTCGGGATGACGGTGCACACGTGCTGTTCTGCATGGACTCGCTGACCAGACATGCCCATGCCCTCAGGCAGATCGGGCTGGCGTCCGGTGAGCATCCGGCGACGCGGGGGTATCCGCCGTCCGTCTTCGCCCAACTGCCCCGGCTCATCGAGCGGGCGGGTACGGTGCAAGGCGGAGGTTCGATCACCGGGCTCTACACGGTGCTGGTGGAAGGCGACGACATGGCCGAGCCGGTGACGGATGCCGCCCTCGGTGTGCTCGATGGTCACATCGTGCTCTCGAAGGACATGGCCGCGAGAGGACACTATCCGGCAATCGATCCGTTGCAGTCGGTCTCCCGGCTGGCCGATCAGGTCTGCGATGCGAACCATGTGGCCGCACGTCGTGAAATCGTCAGCATGCTCGCTGCGTGGTCGGACGTCGAGGATCTCGTGTCGATNGGAGCCTACGCGAGCGGTTCGAATCCCCGCAGCGATGCGGCCATCGAGCTGCAACCGATGATCATGGACTACCTGGCTCAGAATCTCGACGATCGGTCGCACTACCCCGATACGTGCAGGGCACTGGTTCAACTTGCGACCCATGCGGTCCAGACGCGCCAGCGTGCCGCCGGCGGAGGTGCCGCGTGAAGCCGTTCGTCTTCGCATACCAGGCCGTGCTCGAGGCGAGAGTGGCGGAGGAGGAGGCTTCGAAGCAGGCCATCGCAGCAATTGTGAAGCGGCGCAGCACCCTGGAGCAGGGGCTGGTCGAGCATCGGGGATTTCTCGAGTCCAACCGCAATCAGGCCCGGTCGGGTCTGGTGGGACGGNTCGACATCGACACCCTCCGCGCCCACGCCGGACAATCCGTCCAGGTGATGCGGCGGATCCGGGGCCTGTTGGCGGAGATGGCCGAGGTGCACGATGACCTTGGCAGGGCACGGGACGAATGGAAGGCGTGTCGCCGACGGCGGAAAGGGGTCGAATGCCTCCGGGATCGTGCCCGCAAGTCGTGGGAACGTGAATGCAGACGTGCGGAACGTCGTGCACAGGACGATCTTGTTGCAACACGGGCGTCAAGGGAGCTGCAGGCATGAAACAGGCTTGGGCAATCACGAGTTTCGTCGCAGTCGTCAACCTGCTGGTGTTGATTCTTCTGGCCGGATGGATGCTGCAGACCGGTCGTCTCGATGCCGAACGCATGTCGGCGCTCCGGTCATGGATCATGTCTCCACCGGAGGAGGCCAGCGAGGTCCGGCAGGCATCCGATCCGGAAACCGGGCCGACGGAGCTGTCCGGACTGAGCAGTCAGCAGCGTCTCGAGTGGCTCGAGCACTGGCGTATGCAGAGCGAGCAGCGGCTGCAGGGACTGGTCGAAGAGGCGGAGCGGCGGAGTCTCGANGTGCAGACCCGTCTGACGGAGCTGGAACTCCAGAAGCAGGCACTGGCCGTCAAGGAGCGGACGATCCAGGAAGAACGGGAGGCCCGGGATCGGCAATCGAGGGATGAAGCGTTCCAGCGGACCGTCGGTCTCTACGAGCAGGCGAGACCCGATCGGGCGAAGGCCTGGCTGCTGCTGCTGGTCGAGGAGGGGCAGACGGATCGTGCGGTGCAGTATCTGTCCGCCATGCAGACCAGATCGGCCTCGCGCATCCTTCAGACATTTGATTCGGGAACTGAACTGCGGTTGGCAAAGCAGTTGCTGGAAGCAATGAGTGGGGGCAGTGTCGCCGCCGACTCCAACGGACTCTCCAGCCATGTTCACGCCGACATCCAGCCCGGGATCACGCCCTGACGGAACAATGGTTCAGGTCCAGGAACCGGCTCCCAACCCCGGTGAGCCGCGATCCGAGGAGGAAAACGGGTTTGCGGTGGTGTTGGATGGAAGCGGTCGACCCCTGACCAGCACCCGGGCACAGGCCGGTGCCGATTTCGGACGAAGTGCGCAAAACATGCCGAGCACGACCGATGGGGCTGCGCGTGACATTCCGCCCGCGGGGCCTTGGCCCGTATTGGATCGGATCGCAGAAACCGCCGGTCCGGTCGACGTCGCGAAGGGCAATCGCACCACGGAATCGGGGGCCGCGCGGACCGCGGCCGTCGAGGAGTTCGATGGTACGCCGCAGATGAAGGCCACCTCTTCGTCCGTGGTGGAACATTCCGAATCGATGCGGACGACGGGACGATCGGACCTNATTCCGTCCGCAGGCGATCCGAACTTCCTGCCGGTCGGTGGGGAACTGCAACGGGTCGAGATGGCCGTGGAACTTTCAAAGCTGTCGGGGCTCGATGCACGCAGCCTGCTCTCGCCGCCNCCCGCTCCGGTCTCGATGCAGGAACCCGGCGGAGGTCGGGCGACGTCGGTGCATGCATCGGTGAACGGTACGGGGCCCGGNGCTGCTCAGGGACTGTTGACCTCACTGACGACGTTGGCCGCCGGATCGGGAGGGCTTGCGAAACTGACGCTCGATCCGCCGCTGCTGGGCACGGTGACGGTGCAGATGACGGTGCATGCCGGTGGCGTGACCTGCACCCTGCACGCCGAGCGGACGGCGGGAGCCGAGGCTCTGGTGCGCGACCTGGCATCGCTTCGGAGCGGATTCGAAGGCAAGGGGCTCGTCGTGGATCGACTGGTCGTGCAGGGTCCGCAGGGGATGGAAACGGAGTATGCGCCGCAGGATCCGGGCCCGGAGAGCGAAGAGGATGGAGCGCGGAAGGATCAGGGCCATCGCCGCCGACCGGCGAAAGGATCGCCGACCGCCGACGAGCACTGGCTGTTCGAGGACATGCTTGCAATTCAACCGGACCGCATCGGCCCGATCGAAGGAGGACACCCATGAGTGCGATCAACGGATTTACACCTCTCGGACCGGGAGCTCCGCAGACCGATCCGACCGGATTCAATCAGATGAGTTCGGAGGATTTCATCCGCGTCATCTTCACCGAGCTCGCGAATCAGGATCCGCTTTCACCCAGCGATTCCTCCGAGCTGCTCGATCAGATGAATTCGATTCGCTCGATCGAATCCGATCTGCAGATGATGAACAAGCTGGAATCGCTCGTCTTCGAGAACCAGTTGTCATCGGCGAGCTCCATGATCGGCAATTTCGTGGGAGGTCTGACGCCCGAGGGAATGCGCGTGGGAGGACATGTCCTGTCGGTCGTTCGCCAGGGCGGCGAGGTGGCCCTGGAACTCGACACGGGCTGGTTCCTTCCCCTGGACGGGGTCGAGACGATCATCGATCCGACGCTGCTGGCCGATGAGAGCGGGGACGTTGCTGAGGATGGCGNGGTCGAGAGCGAACCCGAGAGCGAAGCCGAGAACGATGCCGATGCCGATGCCGAGGAATCAGGCGGGGAACCGGACGAGGGTGGGGGTGATGGCGGACAGGACGAGGGGTAGTCGTGGCGGCGAGCGCAAATGATGCCGTCCGGCGAGGCATGCGGGCGGCTTGCCGGTCGCAGGAACACGGCCGGACGACGGCACGCCGATTGCACTGATTGATTCGAGCCCGGTGATCGCCGGGGATATACGGAGGTTTCCAATGCCATCGACTCCAGCACTCTATACCGGACTGTCCGGACTGCAGAGCAATCAGAACCGACTCAACGTGATCGGCAACAACATCGCCAACGTGAACACNACGGCGTTCAAGTCGACCCGAATGCTCTTCGAGTCGATGTTCAGCAGGACGCAGTCGCTGGGGACCGGTCCGTCCGGTCGCATCGGCGGGATCAACCCGCAACAGGTGGGCAACGGCAGCACCGTGGCGGGGACCCAGCGGAACTTCTCCAANGGTGCCTTGACCGCGACGGGCATCGCCACGGACATGGCGATCGAAGGTGATGGATTCTTCATCACCCAGCTCAACGGAGAGCGTCTGTTCACGCGGGACGGTTCCTTCCTGACGAACGAGAACAACCAGCTGGTTACGTCCAGCGGCGCGTACGTCATGGGATACGGTGTGGACGACAACTACCGCATCGAATACGGCGAACTNGAGCCGATCGTGATCCCCCTCGGACAGATGACCGTCGCGGAGGCCACCGAAAACATCTACTTCACCGGCAATCTCAATGCATCGGGGGAACTGCCGGTGACCGGATCGATCCACAGCACCACGCCGTTCTTCAACGAGCCGACGGGCAATCAGGCGATGACGGGCCTCGAGGATCTGACCCAGGTGGGGACGAACCTCTACATGGACGACGGAAACGGGGGCTTCGAACTCTCGATCGAAGGCGGAGCGATGGCGACCATCACCGTCGACAACGTCGAGAAGGGCGGTCAGGACCTGGGAACGTTCAGCTTCACCTTCTGCACGCCCGAGGAGGCGGCGGCCAACGACATCGAGTACTTCGGATCGACGATGGCCGATTTCGCAGCCGCGCTCGACCAGTTCCTCGGGCTGGANAATTCCGACGTCGCCGGTGAAAACCTGGGAGGCAGCATCCTCCTGAATGCCAACGGCAGCATGATCATCTTCGGCAATGAAGGCACGGCGCAGGGCCTGGACATCTCCACATCGGACTTCACCGTCTCCTACATGGGAACGCCCACGGGGACGCCCCCCGCCAATCCGTTCGTCTTCAGCGAGTCCGCGGAGGCGACCGGCGAGTCGGTTCGNACGAGCTTCGTCGCCTACGACTCCCTCGGGACGGCGGTCAACGTCGATGTGACCATGGTGCTCCAGCAGACCATCGACGGCCAGGGTTCCGTCTGGGAGTTCGTCGCGGAGTCGTCCGACAACGACGCTCTGGACCGCGTGGTGGGATTGGGTACCCTCCAGTTCGATAACGAGGGCAACCTGCTCTCGGCCTCGAACACCACGATCAACATCACGCGGACGAACGGTGCGGTCAATCCGATGTCGTTGACGCTCGACTTCACCTACGGATCCGAAGGGGTGACCGCCTTCGCCGATTCGGCGAGCATGCTTTCCGTCGCAGCCCAGGATGGTTCCGGAATCGGACATCTGGTGTCGTTCTCGGTCGGACAGGACGGTCGCATCACCGGTGCCTTCACCAACGGCATGACGCGGATGCTGGGGCAGGTCGGTCTGGCCAGGTTCAACAACCCGGGCGGCCTTGAAGACACCGGAAGCGGGTACTACCGGGTCGGCGCCAACTCCGGCGAGCCGATGTACACGACGGCCAACAGCCTCGGGACCGGCCGGATCATCGGCGGTGCGCTGGAGCTCTCCAATGTCGACCTGTCGCAGGAGTTCATCGACATGATTCTCGCCTCGACCGGCTACTCCGCGTCCAGTCGGGTGATCTCCACGACGGATGAATTGATGGATCAGTTGCTGCTGCTGGGACGCTGAGGATCGGCGTTCAGTCTTCGTGCCTGAAGCGGCTTCGTGTCATCATCAGACCCAGGGTCTGGCACACGAGCTTGATTTCCACNTCGGTGAGACCAACGAACATCGGCAGCGCGATCGTCCGCTGGCTGACCGACTCGGCGACCGGGAAGTCACCGGGCTTGAGGTCGTACTTGTCCCGGAAGTGCGGAAACAGCGTCATGGCGGGGAAGTAGTGGGCGGCCCCGATGTCGTGTCGGCGCAGCCCCTCGATGATCTCGTCCCGGTCCTCGGACGTGTAGGGAGTGCTGAGGCGCACCACGTAGACGAACCAGCTCATGGTGACATCCGGCTCGACGGTCGGCACGATCAGGTCCGACATGGACGAGAGCTCNCGTGTGTAGGTGTCCGCGACCCGGGACCGGTGTTCCATGATGCTGTCGAGTCTCGACAGCTGGGANANGCCCAGTGCGGCGTGCAGTTCACTCATCCGGTAGTTCCAACCGAGGCGATCGACGTCGAGGCGGGTTCCGGTCGTGGCGGACGAGACGCGATTGGACATGTTCCGGCCGTGGTTCCGCATCGAGCGNCAGGCGTCGGCGAGNCGGGTGTCGTCCGTGATGATCATCCCGCCTTCGCCGGTCGTGATCTGCTTGTTGGGGTAGAAGGCGAAGACCGATGCACGACCGAAGGAGCCGATCCGGTCGTTTCCGAGTCGTCCGCCGAGGCCTTCGCAGGCGTCCTCGATCAGCGGGATCTCGTGCTTGGCGGANATCGCGGCGAGCTCGCGCATGCCGGTCGGNTTNCCGAACACCTCGACACCGATGATGGCCTTGGTGCGTTCGGTGATCCTGGCCTCGACATCCTCGGCGCGGACATTGAGGGAGATGGGATCGCAGTCGACGAAGATCGGCTTCGCACCCGCGTGTTCGATGCAGTTCGCGGAAGCCACGAAGCTGAAGGCGGGCGTGATGACTTCGTCGCCGGGTCCCACGCCCAGTGCCTCGAGCAGCAGGTGGAGGCCCGCCGTGCCCGAGCTCACGGCGACGGCTTCGTTCCGGCCGATTTCCTCGGCCATCATTTCCTCGAACGCGTCCATGACGGGTCCGTGGCTGAGTCTTCCGCTGCGAAGTACGTCGGTGACCGCCCGGATGTCGTCGGGGCTGATGTCGGGACGGCTGAGGGGAATGATCTGATTGCTGCTCAAGGCATTCAACTTTCGGGTGCGAGTCGTACCATGGCGGTCTGGAGTCCGCCGGTGTGCTTGAGGTACAGCCACGCGGCCTGAATCTGGAGCGCATTGTTGAGCTGCCCGCCGCCGGCCGAGATTCGACCCAGCTGCTGCAGATCGGCTGGTGACAGGTCCTTGCTCGTCCGGGCCAGCAGCAGGAGGGCGAGCGAATCGGCCCGTGAGGATCCGATGCGGCGTATCTGCCCGACGACCTCGGAGAGTCCGGGATTCTGGGACTGCATGGAGCCCATCAACAGCGTCTGCTGCTGCATGCTGTCGTCCTCGGCGTCGCGAAGTCGATCGATGGCTTCGTTCGGTGCGATCTCCAGGAGGGTCGCCATCGCGCTGATGGCGTGGGACCGCTGGGTGATCTTCTGCGATCGCCTTCGGGTCGTTTCGGGAAGATCGATGAAGTGGCCGTAGACGCTGACGGCATGGTCGAGCGGCAGGTCCCTCGAGCTGCGCATCGCCCAGTCGATCACGCGGGGATGACCCGTGTCGATCAGTTCCTTGACATTGGCCAGTATCGGCTGGTCGTCGGCCTGCAGTGCCGCGGTGTCGAGAATCATGGAGATCAGCGGATCGTCCTGCGCCTTGAGTCGGGACCGGACGTCCGAGTCGGGGGCCAACCCGGCTTCGAGGAACTGGACCGCTCCCATGATCCGGCTGCGATAGGACGGATCGGGCCCGATCATTCGGTTCCAGTGGGGACGGGCACGATCCGGATCGACCGTCATCAGCGTGAAGGTGCCCCAGTACAACAGATCTTCGCTGGGCTCCNCCGCGAGGATCCCGTCGAGCCACTNGGCGGCGGCATCCAACTGGTAGATGCGAATGACTTCGATCATCCGACGGAGGACCGAAAGCCGTTCCGATGGCGAGGCAAGTTCCAGACGTGCGTTGACGGCGCTCAGCGGGGCGAGGTCGTCTTCGGAGACCAGCAACGAGGCGATGGCGGCGACCACGAGATCGTTGTCGTTGGTCAGCGAGCGGAGCTGCTGCGCATCGTAGAGATCATCCAGGCCGCGTTTCTGCAGTTCCGCCATCAGCAGCAGTTGGTTGGAGGCCTCGAGGCGGTCCCACTCGAGGATCTTCTGCATGCCTTGCGGGGCCAGCATCTCCATGTCGATGGCATTGGCGATCACCTGTTCANGGGCCAGAGGCGNGATCTGGGTGACGAGCCAGGGGTCCAGCTGCGTGCCTTCATCGATCTCGGCCAGCCCCAGCAGCGCGTGGACCTGCACGTGCCAGTCGTCGTGCTGCAGCAGGCGGTAGAACATGTCCTGCATGTCCGGATCCTGAAGCAGCCTCAGTGATGAGAGTCTGGCGAGATGGGAACCGTCTCCCTGTGTCTGGACGGACTGCATGAGATGACGAGTCGCGGTTTCGGTGTATTCGCCTCCCAGAGCCGAAAATGAAACCGTACTCAACGCGCACGCAATGAGGCATCTCGCGGATCGAAGAGGTTTTTTGAGGCCCGAACCCATGCCCCAAAGTGTAGCAGACGCCTGCGACGCAAGGCGTCAGGCTCGCAGTTGGCGACGGATCTCGGCCATGGCCTGCAGGAGGTCCAGGGGCGGCTCGTCGCCGCTGAACTCGACGAGGGGTCTCTCCTCCAGCATCCGGGTCAGGCGCTTGGCGGCGGCATGGACGGAGGAATGATTGTTGCGGCCCAGTGCTCGGCCGATTTCCGGGTAGCTTCGCGTCGTCATCTCACGGGCGAGGTAGGCAAACATCGCCCTGGCCAGACTGATTCGGCGGTGCCTGGCCCGTCCCGTCATGTCGTCCCGAGTCACGCCCGTCTTCACGCAGACGGCTTCCATGATGTCCGCAAGCGTCACGTGGATCGTCCGATCGAGTGCTCGGTGCTGGAGCAGCCGCTGCACGGTGGCCGTGCCGATGATGCGACGGCCGAATTCNTCGATGCCGGGGATCAGCATCTGGTCCGCATCCGCGGCCTGCATTTGTGCCGGGTCCAGCATCTGCATGGCCTCGAGGCGGGTCAGCATGCCGAGGAGTTCACGAACCGAACCCGGACAGTTGCTGGCCATCAGCCGGGCCGCGGCGTCCGAGAGTTGCAGGGAGCGGCGGGCGGCCAGCTGGCGCACCAGTTCCAGTCGCGTTGCGGGATCGGGTTCCTCGATCTCCACCACCATGCCGCTGAGGAACCGGCTTACCAGCCCCTTGCTGAACCGGGCGATGGTGTGAGGATGTTCGTCCGATGCCAGAGCGAGTCGTGCACCGGTGAGTTNGATCGCATCCAGGGTGTGGAGGAACTCCGACTGGGTCTTCTTCTTGTTGGAGAGGAAGTGCACATCGTCGATGGCCAGCAGCCGAAGACCCCGATGGGCCCTCCGGAACCGATCCATGGATCCGCTCTGGACGGCCATGATGTATTCGTTGGTGAACTGCTCACCGGTGACGTATCGGATCCGGGATCGATCGCCCAGGCGTTCGGCCGCGCGCCGGCAGATGCCCTGCAGCAGATGGGTCTTCCCCAGACCGCAGCCACCATGGATGAACAGGGGNGAGACGGTGGAGCGGTCGGTTTCATCGCCGAGTTGGAGGGCGGCCGACCACGCCAGCCGGTTGCTTGATCCCACGATGAAATCATCGAGGCTTGCGAAGCTGCCCCCGAGGTCGCGTCGGGGACCGGGTGGGGTCGACCGCCGCCCCCGATCACGATCGGGAGCGGGCGGCCGATTGCTCCGTGCGCCCCGTTTGCCTTCCGATGGCTGCTCGTGGCGGCGTGGTGCGTCCCTGGTCTCGACGGAGACCTGGACGTCCGCATCCGATCCGAGTGTTTCATCGACAACCGTCCGCAGGGTCCGGTTGAAGCGATGGTTGATCCAGTCCGCGACGAACTGGCTGTGGGCCTTCACCAAGACCTTTGTGCCGTCGACGGTGATGTCGGCCTGACCGAACCACATTGCGAACCGGTGTTCACCGATGTGTTCGCTCAGTCGTTCCGTGATGCGGTCTGTGGTCTTTGGCACGGTAGGAGAGGAAATGCCACACAAGGAACTCCGCGGCCGTGCGCTGGTCGAGTACGGGTGGTGCCGTACCGCCAGTCGGTGTGCTGCGGCCGCAACACGACATGTTCGGGTGCGTCATGCGCGACGCACCNCTTCGACGTGAAGTCGAAGACCTTCCGGGTCGAATCTGCGGTCGGTTCGATTCACAACTGCGATCTGAACGCGTTGCTTGCTCGAAGTCCCGATGCTCTTTGCCGTGTGCGAAGGACGATGCCTGCCCGCGAGCGTGGACCTGACCGTAGATCAGCCGTCCGTGGCCTCAGGAGGGTGGGACAATACGACCAACTCCCCGTTTTCACAACCCCCGGATCGCTCCGAATGGTTGCCGGGGGATCCGAGGGACGGCGGAAACCTCGGTGAATCATGGGTGAAAAATTTTTCGTCCACCGCTTCGACGGGGAGTGTCGACGAGTGGTGGACAAGTGCTCCCGACTTCAGGGAGTTCGGAGCGAATGGATCAAGGCCAGACGGTGGGTGGATCCCCGGAATCCGCACTGTTCGTACAGTTTGATCGCGGGGCGGTTCAGGGTGTCCACGGCAAGGGTCATGCGGCCCCAGTGACTTCCGGCGAGCGTGGCGAACATGTGCGCCAGTAGGAACCGACCCAGACCACGGCCGCGGGCAAAGGGGGCAAGTCCGAGGTAGACCAGCTCGATGGTGTCCCGGGAGGNGCCGGGATTGACCAGAATGGCCCCGGCACTCCTGCCGTTCAAGCGGAGCAGATGCCAGTAGGCGGGGTTGTGTCGTCCCGTGGCGCGGTGCCCCGCGATGATGTCCTCGATTCGCCGGAGTCCGCACAGTCCCGGACAGTCCAGGGTGTCCTCGTAGGAGGCCTCCAGAATCTCCTGCAGGACCGGTTCCAGCTCGGGGGTCCANCTCGTCACCTCGACGCCCTCGGGCACGGGAGGGGGCGATCCAGGGCGTACCATCGACCGCTCCATGTACAGCAGGGTGGCGAGCTCCCGGAATCCACCTTCGAGGTGGGTCCGGCAGGCCAGATCGTCCTCGCGGGCCAGCAGGACCTGGGCGAGATCCAAGGGCTGGGCTCGCAGCTCTTCGAGTACGTGGCGAAGCAATGCGGCCCGCTCACTGATCTCCTCGGCTCTGGTCACGGGGCTGAGAAACACCATTACGGTCCTTCCCGGTGATGGCACGCACAGCGCGCTGCAGCGAATGCGGCCGGCGTCGTCGCGAATGGCCCAGATCCAATCCAGACCAATGCGATTTTCGGTGGCAAAACGCTCGAATCGAGCGGCTTGCAGGCGTCCGGAGCCAGGCGGCAGCAGGCACCGGATGGCCTCCTGGCGGTCTGATTGCTGGATCAGGATGGGTTCCAAACTGCTGATCGACACGGGAATCCTTCCGGGTGGCGGTATGGCCGTCTAGGTGTAGAATACTCAGTTCAGGTCCCCCGAGGAGATGAAATATGGCCATCCGGCTTGCGATCCGTGTCTGCATCATGACCTTTCTGCTGGCGGCGATGCTGCCGCTCCAGTCGGAAGCGGTGGCCCACCCCAAGCCCAAGGCGGTACCGGATCGTCCCGAGTTGAACTTCCAGCCCGGTCCGCTTCGCATCTTCCAGAGCCCGACCAACGGTCGTTGGTTCTGGTACATGACCTACGAGGTCTCCAACTACACGGGTGAGGACCGCATCTGGGCTCCCACGCTGACCCTCTTCACCGACCGTGGGGAAGTCATCGAATCGGGACGTGGTGTCGATCGCGACCAGGTCCTGGAGATCCACGAGCATCTCGGCCAGGGCATGCTCGAACTCCAGCATGAAATCATCGGCGACCTTCTTCAGGGTGAGGGCAACGCCCGAAGCGGCCTCGTGGTCTGGCAGGCCGGCCACACCGACGTCAACGAACTTTCGCTCTTTGTGGCCGGGATCAGCAGTGAGACCACCCTCGTGGAGCATCCCCTGACGGGCAAGAAAAAGACGCTCCAGAAGACCTTGATGCGGGAATACCTCGTTCCCGGTGACGTCAAGGCCCTTGGGGACGATCCGATCGGGCTTCATACCGATCTGGATCGGAGTCCACGCTGGATCTACCGCTGAGACCTGCTAGAATGGGACNCTTCGGCCGAGATGNGGCCGGGTCAGGAGTACGCAATGGCACATAAGAAGGGACAGGGTTCCTCGAAGAACGGTCGCGACTCGAATCCGCAGTTTCGCGGAGTCAAGTTGTACGGTGGTCAGGCNGCCAAGGCNGGTTCGATCATCGTTCGCCAGTGTGGAACGCACTTCAAGCCCGGATACCTCGTCGGTCGCGGCAAGGACGACACGCTGTACGCACTCGAGGCNGGAACGGTCANCTTCCGTGGNCGGCACATCGACATCCTGCCGGCCNATCCGGAGACCCCCCGGTACACCGCGGTCACCAAGGCCAGCTGAACGACGGCAGCATCGGATCTTGCACGGGACGCTTTCGCGCGTCCCGTGTTGTCTTGAAGGGATCAAGCATGCTTATTGATCGAGCCACGATCTTCGTCCGCTCGGGCAAGGGGGGCAACGGTTGTCTTAGTTTCCGCCGTGAGAAGTACATTCCCAAGGGTGGTCCCGATGGCGGTGACGGCGGGCGTGGCGGGGATGTCGTCCTCGTCGGCGACGAGAGCCTGGATACGCTCCTGCCGTTGACGCCGCGGCCGCACTACCGCGCGGAAAGCGGCCAGGGTGGCATGGGAAAGAGCTGCATCGGCCGCGACGGCGCGCACTGTGTCGTGAAGGTCCCGCTGGGAACCATCGTGCACGACCGGGAGACCGGTGCACTGGTGGCCGACATCGGTGAAGAGGGCGAGCGGGTGGTCGTGGCGCACGGTGGCGCCGGCGGTCGCGGCAACGAGTCCTTCAAGAGTTCCACGAATCAGGTCCCCCGGGAATGGACCCCGGGAGGGGATTGGCAGGAACGCACGCTCGATCTGGAGCTGAAGCTGATCGCCGACATCGGACTGGTCGGTCTGCCCAATGCCGGCAAGTCGACGCTGCTGCGGTCACTTTCCCGGGCCAAGCCCAAGGTGGCGGACTACCCGTTCACGACCCTGTCGCCCCATCTCGGGATCGCCGAGCTTTCACGACATCGGCGCCTGGTGGTGGCGGACATTCCCGGCCTGATCGAGGGGGCGGCGGGTGGCGCCGGTCTCGGGCACGACTTCCTTCGCCACATCGAGCGGACGAATCGGATCGTGCATGTCCTGGATGTCATGCCGTTCGACGGATCCGACCCCGAAAGCAACTATCGAACCATTCGTGCCGAGCTGTGCGAGTACAGCGATGTACTGGGGTCAAAGCCGGAACTGCTGATCTTCAACAAGATCGATCTGGTCCCGGAAGACGATCGCAGCGACTACTTCCGGGATCTCACCGACCGCCTCGGACTCGACCGGGTGCCGTTGCTGGTGAGTGGTCTGTCCGGAGAGGGAACGCAGCCCATGCTCGAATCGTTGTGGGAAGAGGTCCATGGCGTCGAACGGGATGCCTGGTCGGCCGATTCCAGGTGATTTGATTCGAACCGTGCAATAGAACTCTCGGGGCTGCGTTTCATCTGTGCAATGCGATCCGACGCGCAGGATTGCACCAACGCAGGGAATGTCGCGTGCAAGCGGCATGAACGGTTCCTCCAACTTCGGATTCAGACACGAGCCCGCCATCCCGGGTCGACGGTGTCATCCGCTCCGGTCGAATGCGTTCCGTCCCGAAAGGAGATGACCATGACTCATTCACGAACTCCCGGTACCGGAAGCACCCGATGGTGGGCGGCTCTGCCCGCCTGCGGACTCGCGGCGGTGATGATCGCCGGTGCCCCGTCTTCGCCACGTCCGGTCCCGGAGCCGATCGACGTGTTCACATTCGACGGGGGCACGATCCGCGAGTACACCGATCTGGTTCGCGAGTCGTGTCCCGATACGAACATCGTTGTCGACGATCGGATCGCCCACTTTCGCGTACCGGCCATGGAACTTCGATCCATCGATGTCGATTCGCTGATGTGGGTGCTCGAGGACCGGTCCGGCGACTGGAGAGGCCTGGCGTGCACGTGCGACGTCGACAGTCATCCTGCTGCCAGTGGACCCCTGTATCGCCTCAGTGGACGAATCGAACGGTCGACGCGAGGTCGGGGTGCGGTGCGGACACCCGATATTCTTCGCGAGACGAGCGTTCGGTCCGTGGCGGATCTCATTGCCGGGGGCATGACCTCCGAAAGCATCGTCGCGGCCATGGAGATCGCCGTTGATATGAACGGGCACGATCCCGACGAGATGGCCATCGTCTTCCATTCGTCGACCGGCCTGCTCATCATGCACGGTCCGTCCGATGCGATCGAGATCTGTCGGGACGTCCTTGCCGAGTCCACGAAAGCAGTGGCGCGGCCCGAACGTGTCAGGCAGTCGAAGGAAGGAGGGGAGTCGTGACGCCGACGCTTCAGTCGCCGTGGAGTTCCCGAAGGCGGGGACTCAGTCGGAGCATGAGCTCCACTCGCTCGAATTCGTCGATCATCTCCTGCAGGACGGCTCGAACCGGGTCGGCGGGTGGATCCGCGAGGACCGGGGATGCATCACCCAACGCCTTGCGGGCCATCGATCGGTATCGGCTGAGCGATCGGTCGCCGATCCGGCTGCACGGCTGGAAGTCCTCCGCCATGAACCAGGTCACGGGGACGCGGTAGCCCTGATTGATCTGGTTGGCCACCACGAGTTCCGCGAACCGATCACCGCGGAGGACGAATCGAAGATTGATCCGCCCCTCGGCGGCTTCGGCGATGCGCTGCAGGGCCGCTCCCTGCAGCGCGCAGTCCCCGCACCAGGTCCCGGTGAGGCAGAGCACGTTCGTCGTGCGCTGGAATCCCGAGATCAGTTCACGCTGGGCCTCGTCCAGTCCCAGCTGTTCGAACCGCTGGTGCCACTGCGGCTGGTGCATCGGATCGCCGGAGGCGACGAACTCGTCGTAGTGCATCCCCTGATCGAAGGTCTGCCGCAGGATGTCCGCATTCATCAGCATTGATTCAGTCTCCGTGGATGGTGCGCAGGCGGCCACTGAGTCGCAGGAGCAGATGGACCCGCTCGAACTCATCCAGCCAGTCGGCCACCAGTGAATCGAGCAGGGTGTCCGCGGTCGGGGCCCCGGGAACCGGGCACGTGCCGCCCAGCTTCTGTTCCGCCATGTGCCGGTAGTACGACAGTGTCCGATCCCCCATGATGGAGACCGGTTCGAAGTCCTCGGCCATGAACAGGGTGACGGGGACCCGCGTGCCGTCGTTGATGCGGACCTGTTCGACGAGGTCCGGAAGGGCGTCGCGATCGATGAACCGCAGATCGATGCACGGGTTGGCCTCGGCGATCCGCTGCAGCACCGGTCCCTGTCGGACGCAGTCTCCGCACCAGATTCCGGAGATGCACAGCACCGGCATCCGTCGGGTGAAGCCCCGGAGGAGTCGCGACTGATCGGGCGTGAGCGTGACATCGGGGGCGAGGTCGATCCAGCGCTGGGCGCGCTCGGGATCGGTGGCGAGGTAGTCCTCGTACGACAGTGCGGCATCGTGTGCCGCGGCAAGGTCCGGTGCTCGGAGTCCACGTGGCATGGCGATCAGGTCTCGTTCGCCTGGTCGATCAGGCGTCGTAGTTCATCGAATGAATCCATCGGGCTCATGGAATGGATGTCCAGTGCTCGAAGGCGTTCCAGGGTGGGATGCGGTTCGGAAGGTTCGGCGAACAGGCCGAATTGCTGGGGAGGAGCGACGGGAGGAGGGGCGGCGGTCGTGTCGACCGTCGTCTGCACGCTCAAGGTCTCCAGAAGCAGGTTCGCACGTTCGACCACCGCTGCGGGAACTCCGGCCAGCTGCGCCACGTGCAGGCCGTAGCTGCGATCGGTGCTGCCGGGCTCGATGTGGTGCAGGAAGACGATGCGATCCTTCCATTCCCGCACCGCCACGTGCAGGTTTCCGATCGCATCGCTCCGGTCGGCCAGAGCGGTCAATTCATGGTAGTGCGTCGCGAACAACGTCCGGGTGCCGCGCTGGGCCAGCGATTCGGTGATGGCCCAGGCCAGCGAGAGGCCGTCGAGGGTGCTGGTGCCGCGGCCGATCTCGTCGAGGATCACCAGGCTTCGATCGGTGGCATGATGGAGAATGTTCGCCGTCTCCATCATCTCCACCATGAACGTCGAACGACCGGTGTGCAGTTCGTCGGAGGCTCCGATGCGGGTGAAGATTCGGTCCACGCAGCCGATGCGGGCCTGCACGGCGGGGACCCAGCAGCCCACGTGGGCAAGCAGGGTCAGCAGTGCGACCTGTCTGATGTAGGTGCTCTTGCCCGCCATGTTCGGCCCGGTGATGAGGGCCATCGTCCAGGACACGTCATCGGTGCCCAACCGGGTGTCGTTGGGCACGAACTCGCTGCCGATCAGGGCGTCCAGCACCGGGTGACGTCCCGCTTCGATCTCCAGCGTGCGGTCGTCGACCATCTCGGGGCGGATGCAGCCCGTGCGTACGGCGAAGTCGGCAAAGCATCCGAGGACGTCCAGATCCGCGACCGACCGGGCGCAATGGGTGATGGCCTCGGCCACCTGCTCGGTGTCCCGGCACAGGGCATCGAAGAGCCGCCGCTCCCGCTCGATGGCCCGTCGCTCGGCACCGGTGACCTTGTCCTCGTATTCCTTCAGTTCGGCGGTGATGTAGCGTTCGGCGTTCTTCAGTGTCTGCTTGCGGTTGAATTCCATCGGGACCCGGTCCGCGTGGGTGTGGGTCACCTCGATGTAGTAGCCGAACACCTTGTTGTAGCCGACCTTGAGGGTCGGGATTCCGGTCCGCTCGGAGAGTTCCTGCTGGTAGGACGACAGCCAGGCACTGCCGTCGGTCTGCAGGGAGCGGGCCTCGTCGAGTTCGTCGTCGACGCCGTCTCGGAAGAGACCGCCTTCCCGCAGATGGGCCGGCGGCTCCTCGACGCATTCGCGCCGAATCCGTTCACCCAGCGGTCCCAGGGTCCGCTCCGCATCGCGGAATGCATCGTGGATCCCGGCGAGCACCGGGACGGACGCGGTCAGCTCGACGAGGTCCGGAAGTGCCGACAGGGATCGGCCCAGCGCCCAGAAGTCACGCGGGGTGACACGACGCATTGCAACCCGGCCGCTGATCCGGGCGATGTCCTGCACGAGGTCGAAGGTCTGTCGGAGTTGGCGGCGGCGTGGTTCATCCTCGACCAGAACCTGGACGACATCGTGACGCTGCTCGATCGCCGCTCGATCCGCCAGCGGATGGCACAGCCAGTGTCGAAGCGCCCGACGGCCCATGGGAGTCCGGCATCCCTGCATGGTCGCCAGCAGGGATCCTTCGGTGGTGCCCGTCCGCATCGTCTGTTCGATCTCGAGACTCCGCAGGGTGGTCGCATCGAGCGTCATGATCCGATCGGTCGATTCCCGTTGGGGCGGTTGGAGATGGCCGAGCCCGGCGCCGTCGACGTGGCTCGATTGGGTCTCGCCGAGGAATCCAAGCAGTGCACCCGCGGGTCCGAGGGTCGGATCCCCATCGTCGATTCCGAATCCCTCGAGCGAGTGGACGGACCAGTGTTCTCGCAGTCGCCGGGCGGCGTCCGCGGTTTCGAACATCCAGCCGGGTCGGGGGGTGCGTGCGCAGCCAAGCGTCGATTGGACCTGCTCCAGCATCGCAGTCAAGGTGTCATCGTCGTCGCGGTGGAGAAGTTCCGATGGGTGCAGCCGAACCAGCTCGTCCACGGCCCGTTCGGCGGGCACGCTCCGAATTCGGAAACCCCCGGTGGACAGTTCGGCGACGGCGATGTCCATGACGAACCGTCCATCGTCGTCTCGAGCGGCCACCGCAGCGATCTCGTTCGCCACCGAGTCGTCGAGCAGGCTGTCGTCGACGAGGGTGCCGGGTGTGATCACCCGGGTGACCGCTCGGTCCACGACCCCCTTGGCATCCTTGGGATCCTGTACCTGCTCGCAGACGGCGACCCGGAACCCCTGGTCGACGAGGCGACGAAGGTAGTTCTCGGCTGCGTGATAGGGAATCCCCGCCATGGGGATGCCGCTGGTCCGTTCGGTGAGGGTGATCCCCAGGGCGGCGTGGGCCGTGACGGCATCGTCGTCGAACATCTCGTAGAAATCGCCCATCCGGAAGAACAGGATGCAGTCGGGGTGGGCCTTCTTGAAGCCGGCGTACTGCAGCATCGCCGGTGTCTGCCGGGGATCTCGCTTGGTTCGGGAGGCCTTCGTCTTCTTCCCGTGAGACGTTGGTGCGGCGCTGCTTGGTCGCATCGCACGATTGTAGCGATCTCAGTCGCCATTGCCGGGGGCGATCGAGCCAAGGAGGGTCTCCGCCTCCGAATCCATGGGCGTGGCGTCGAGGACGGCTTTCAGCAGTTTTCGGGCGGCATCCTGCATGTCGCACGCGAGAAGTATTCTGGCTCGGAACACCGCCAGTCTCGGTTGACGCACGGGATTGGTTCCGATCAGGCCCAGGGCATGGAGCGCCTTTCGGGGGTTCTGATCGCTCATGAGGAGTTCGGCCAACTGGAGACGGTCCTTGGGCAGTCCCTCTCCATGGCTGACCAGAGGAGCCAGTTGTTCAAGGGCCCGTTCCTTGGTGCCGGCACGAATGGCCGCGTCGCACCAGGTCCTGCGTTGCAGCGGAAGCATGTCATCGGGTGGATTGGCATCGACGACACTTCGGATCTGCTCCTGGGTGGGCTGGGCGGTGGCCAGGGTGGTCGCGAGTCGATCGTGGATCGAATCCGGATGCTCGCTTCGCAGTCGTTCGCAGGCGGAAGTGAAGATCTTGTGGTCGCCCACGAGATCCGCGCTGACGGCGAGTCGGAACAGATCCTGGGCGTCGCCCCGCAGCTCGCACACCAGTTCGGCGTAGCGGAGTTCGGTGGCGGTGATTCCACGGTACCTCGCATTGCAGATCCAGGCGGAGGTCAGCCAGTTGACCACGTGTCTTCTCGCTTCATCATTGCCGTCTTGCACCGATTCGACGGCGGCGTCGATCGGATCCCCCTGGGCGGCTTCCGGTGCAAGGCTGGGCCAGTCCGCCATGCTCTCGTCGTGGTCCATGCCGTCGAGCACGGAACGGCCCGGAACGTCGGCGGTCTTGGGTATCTCCAGCAGATCCAGCACCGACGCAGGCAGATCATGCTGCGAGGCGGACTTCGAGGTGATCGAATCGGCCCGGCGGCCGAAGACCAGCAGGTGGTCGAACGTCCTGGTCGTGATGTAGACCAGGAGGTGCTCATGGTCCGCCCGCGGTGCAAGTCGTTCGAGGACCGTTCCGACGGCCTGGCGTGCGATCTCCGGCGTGATGCGATGCGATTGGTCCGGTCCCTGGAGGTGCAGGTTCATCGCCAGGGTCACAAGGTCCGTCTGCAGATGCGATTCGAGAGCTTCGGACAGATCCGTCGGCGATGCCTCGTCGTTCAGTTTCAGAAGCTTCACGCAGGAGGGGTCGCGTTCGTCGTTGACCAGCGGCCAGTCGATGGTGGAGGTCGTGCGTCCGTTGCGCCGGACGAGATCCCAGATCCACGGCCTGCCCGTTTCATCGGACCGCCGTGGGCGGATGGTGCCGGTCTCGGGATCGAAGCGCATTCGGGTGTGCATGCCGTGCCGGATGGGGGGGGTGCCGGTGCCGATGCTCGCGATCCGGGGGAGGATCGGATAGTTCGCATGCATCCGGATCGGAAGGGAGGCGTGGGGGATCTCCGTGGACACCATCGTTGCGATGTCCATGCCCCGCAACAGAGGTTCCGGCATCATCAGCAGCAGCAGGCGGACACGGGGTTGGGCGTTGGCTTCGGTCATGTGGTTCTCGTCGTGGACATTCGACATGCTATCGACTCCCACCAGGCGTGGAGGACCGGCCGGCGCTGCGGAACGGTCGGTCGATCGCAGGTATACTTCTTCGATTCCGGATCGTTCCGACGATTTGGGGGCAGTAGCTCAATTGGGAGAGCGCCTCGGTCGCATCGAGGAGGTTGTGGGTTCGAGTCCCATCTGCTCCATTCCCCACTGAAACCGCACTAGAGCCGCGTTCGGCCCAGGGTCAGCTTCACCCGGAAGCGCAGCCCACGGTCCGCGGCGTCGATGCCCACCCGTCGGAGTTCGTACCGATCCCCGGGGGTCGTCCGTTCGATCCGGTATCCGATCCGGGCCGCGTATTCGATGTCCAGTTCCCGAAGCAGCTGCTTCATCCGGCTGCGGTCGGGTTCGGTCCGGGGGAATCCGCCGTACGGATACGCGAGCACCTTCCGATACGGAACCGATTGAGCGTCGAATGCAGCGATGCTGCGGGTGAGGTCGCTGCGGATCTCCTCGAGGCTCATGTTCCGGTAGTTGCGGTGGTCGAAGGAATGCAGCGCGAGTTCGGTACCGCGTTCCGCGGAGCGACGAAGATCGTTCCAGTCCATCAGCGGCTCGCCGCCGCCGTCCCAGCTGTTCTCCCGGCCGACGCATCCCACGGGGACGAACATGGTTGCGGTGAAATCATGCTCCTGCATGACCGGCGCGGCGTGGATCTCGTAGTCCGCGTAGGCATCATCGAAGGTGAGGAGGATCGGGCGTCCGGGAAGCGGGGTCCCGTGGCGGTGGTGGGCGGTCAGGTCCGCGAAGGAGATCGACTCGTACCCCGCTTGGGAGAGTGTCTTCATCTGCTCGCGAAAGACCGCCAAGGGCACCGTCAGGCCGTCCGCCGGCCCCGGCCGGACCTTGTGGTACATGAGGATCGGCAGGCGACCACGGCCCCACGGGAGCACCGTGGCCGTGCAGGCGAGGGCCAGAATCAGGATGGCTGGGAGTGAAAGCACGCCAGCGGATATCCTACCGACATGACGACCGCATTCATCCTCTCCCTGGCCGCCTTCTTCGTGGTCTCCCTGATCGGGGGACTGCTTCCGCTGTTCGTGAGATTCTCCCATCGGGGAATGCAGATCGCGCTCAGTTTCGTATCCGGCATCATGCTGGGGATCACCGTCTTCCATCTGCTTCCGGACGCCCTGGTCATCGGGGTGGGCGATCGGGGCCATCTTCACGATGAGATTCCCGTGCTGGGTGCCTGGGTGTTGTTCGGATTCCTCGCCATGTTCCTGCTCGAGCGGTTCGTCTGCTTCCATCATCATTCCGCGCCGGACGAGGATGATTCCTGCTCGCATTCCCATGCNTCGTCGTGGTTCGGGGCTCTGATCGGACTCAGCATCCACGGTCTGCTCGCGGGGCTGGCCTTCGGGGCTGCAACGTCCGGTCTCGAGGATGGTCTCGGCGTCGCAGGAATGGGGCTGCTGCTGGCGATCGTGTTCCACAAGCCGTTCGATTCCCTCACCCTGGGTACGCTGCTCGCCGCAGATGGTCGATCCCGTGCGATGCGAAACTGGATGAACATCGCCTACGCCCTGGNNACCCCCGCCGGTGCGGTGATCGGTTGGGCGGGGCTCAGTGGCGGACCCGAGGTCCAGTCGGCGGCCATCGCCTTTGCTTCCGGCATGATCCTCTGCATCGCCCTGAGCGATCTGCTGCCCGAGTTGCAGTTCCATCGGCACGATCGAATCGCCTTGACGGTGGCCTTGCTGCTGGGCCTGGCGCTGGGATGGGGGTCCACCCGTCTGGTGGAGCACGATCATGGCGCCCATGGATCGCACGGGCACCATGAAGGCCACGGTCACGATCATCACGAGGACCACGGCCACGAGAACCATGGCCACGAGGACCATGACGACCACGACCACGACCATGATCACGAACATGATCACGAACATGATCACGAACACGAGCATGGTCATACGTGGATGCGGAAGAGCCCGACGTCGGTGTCGAGCGATCCCATGNGCGACTTGAAACTGGATTTCCGGGCATGAGCGATACCACCAAACCCAACTTCAAGAAGACGTTGAATCTGCCCCGGACGGAGTTCCCCATGCGGGCGAACCTCCGGCAGAACGAATCGGCGAGCTCGAAGCGATGGGATTCCGCCAATCTCTACCACACCCTGATGGAGGCACGTCGGGAGTGCGAACCGTTCGTCTTCCACGACGGGCCGCCGTACGCCAACGGTGCCATCCACATCGGGCACATGATGAACAAGATCCTCAAGGACATCGTGGTGCGCACGCAGTCGCTCGAGGGTCGATCCTGTCCGTTCGTTCCGGGGTGGGACTGCCACGGACTGCCCATCGAACACCGGGTGATGACCGATCTGCTGGAGAAGGGCAAGCTCGACAAGATCAACGCGCTGGAGCCCGGGGCCCGCAGCATGGCAATCCGGAGGGCCTGCCGAACCTATGCCGAGAAGCAGCACAAGGAGCAGTCGAAGCAGATGCGACGGCTGCTGACGCTTGCCGACTACGACGATCCGTATCTGACGATGAATTCCGGTTACGAGCGGGCGACGCTCGAAGTCTTCGCGGATCTCGTGGAACGCGGGATCGTCTTCCGTCAGCTCAAGCCTGTGCACTGGTCGATTGAAAATCAGACTGCACTGGCCGAGGCCGAGCTCGAATACGAGGATCGCGTGGATCCTTCGGTGTATGTGGATTTCCCGGTGATCGACGCGGCCGCCGTCGGGGCGGCATTCGGTGNGGCCTGCCCATCCGATCCGTCGCTGCTCATCTGGACGACCACTCCGTGGACATTGGTCGCGAATCGAGCCATTGCGGTCCATGAGCGAGGGCGCTACGCCCTCGTCGAGAGTGGTGGGTCGGTTCGAATCATCGCGTCCGATCTGGTTTCGAAGGTGGCATCGATCGCGGGACTCGACGACGCACGCGTGCTGGCCGAGTGCGACGGTGCGTCGCTCGTCGGTCTGGTCTATGGGCATCCGTTCGTCGAGCAGACGAGCCCGGTGGTGGCGGCGGACTACGTCACGTTCGAGGACGGAACCGGCCTGGTGCACACCGCACCCGGCCACGGTACCGACGACTACTTCACGGGAATCCGCGAGGGGCTGGAGGTCGCCTGTCCCGTGCGTGGCGACGGGACGTACGACGACACGGTTCCGGAGTGGCTGGAGGGGCTCGACGTCTGGGCGGCNAATCCGGTNGTGATCGACCGNCTNCGTGCATCCGGCCATCTGCTGCACCATCACGACTACTCGCACAGCTATCCCCACGACTGGCGTGGTGGATCNCCGGTCATCTTCCGCAGTACCGAACAGTGGTTCATCTCCGTGAGCGAGCCCGTCGGTGGGGGTGGTCCATCCCTGCGGGATGCGGCCATGCAGGCGACGGAACAGGACATCGCCTTCATTCCCGAATGGGGGCGAAACCGCATGCGCGGCATGCTGGAGTCCAGGCCCGACTGGTGCATTTCGCGTCAGCGATCCTGGGGGCTCCCCATTCCCGCCTTCGTCACCGGCGACGGGACCACGGTCCTCACGGCTGCGTCCACCCGTGCGGTGGCGGAGGCCTTCGGTGAACGTGGCAGCGATGCGTGGTTCACCGAGACGCCCGCCCAGCTGCTTGCCGCCTGGGACATCGATGCCGACCCCGATGTGCCCGAGGGGGTGCGGATCGAGGATCTCTCCACGACCAGTGACATCTTCGATGTGTGGTTCGAGTCGGGCTCATCCTGGAATTCGGTCATGCGTCGTCGCGGACTCGGATATCCGGTGGATCTGTATCTGGAGGGGTCCGATCAGCATCGCGGATGGTTCCAGTTGTCGCTGCTGCCGGGACTCGGGGTGACGGGAACCTCGCCGTTCCGATCGGTGCTGACGCACGGTTTTGTCAACGATCGTCAGGGCCGAAAGATGAGCAAGTCGCTCGGAAATGCATTGAACGTCGGCGAACTGCTCGACGAGCACGGTGCCGATGTCTGCCGCTGGTGGGTGAGTTCGCTTTCCTACGAGAACGACGTCCGGGCCGACGGGGAGCTCTTCCAGCTGGCGGGCGAGAGCTACCGAAAGGNCCGCAACACCATGCGTTTCCTGCTGGGCAACCTGGGAGACTTCGACGGCGACACCGAAGGCCGGCTTGCCGGGCTCGATGGCGCCTCGCTGGACGCCTGGGTGCTCGGCGAGACGGCGGCCCTGCAGGATCGGGTCCGGTCCGCGTTCCTCGACTACGACTTCCGCCGTGCCCACCTCGCCCTGTTCGACTTCTGCAACGACACCCTGTCGGCTGTCTACTGCGTGGCCGTGAAGGATCGGCTCTACTGCGATGCGCCGGACACGGATCGTCGCCGTCGCACCCAGGCGGTCCTGCATGTGATCGCCGCGACGCTGTGTCGACTGCTGGCCCCGATGCTGCCGCACACCGCCGACGAGGCATGGCGGTGCCTGCACGGCGGAGAGGGCTGCGTGCACATGGAGCAGCACGGTCCGCTGACTGCCGTCGCCCACGACGGGTGGGGGCGGGTCATGGAGGTGCGGGACGAGGTCCTCAAGGCGCTCGAGGTCGCCAAGGCCGACGGCATCGAGAATTCGCTCGATGCGGGTGTCGTGCTCCCCGATCCCGACGGTGTGCTGGCCGCCTTCGAATCCGATCTCGCGGATCTCTTCGAGGTGTCGCGGATCCGGATCGATGCCGGCGCATCGGCGATCGTCATCGAGGACCTGCGCGATCAGCCGGCCTGTGAGCGATCGTGGCGACGCGACGAGACGGTCGCGGAGCGGGCCAATGGCTGCATGCTGTCGGATCGCGACTGGGCCGCGGTGCAGGCCGCCGGCTGATCAGTTCTGGTTGCTGTGGTTTGTGAGCCGAGTCCGCAGGAGACGGGCTGTCTTGTAGTTGCCCATGGCCTCGTAGATCGTGATCAGATCCTCTAGTACGTGCTGGGTCCGGGGGTCGTCCAGACTATGCTTGGCCCGCAGTTGGCGGTAGAGCGTCATCTGTCGATCCTTGGCGGCGTCGTAGTCGCCCGCCTCGAACAGCGTCCAGGGGCTGGTCTGCAACATGATCTCCATGAGTGCGGCGTGCCGAAGCGAGTCGTCGATCGCGTCGTCGCTGCGAACGGATTCGATGGCTGTCTCGATGTCACCGTCGGCGAGCAGCCCCTCCGCGATGGCTCGGGCCATGGTGCTCCGCTGCTGGGCTTCACGTCGCCGTCCCGCCCGCTGGCTGGCGGGGCGACTGTCCCAGACGTAGAGTTCCCGATCGTGGCTCATGGCCAACCAGGACCTGTCGCTGCCAAACACAACCTTGTTTCGTCGATTGAAGTCGAGCACACCGTCGTCGCTGGCATCTGGTTCGTCCTGCAGTGCTGTAGGATTCATTAGGGTCAGGATGAGCGTGCCGCTGCCGACATCAAACAGATTCAGTGTTCCGTCCTTCCAGATCACGGCAAGTCGGGTGCCGTCATCACTGAAGGAAAGGTCGTTGACTTGCAGGCCGTATCCATCGGTGAGTGTCGTGGCGAGCTGGTCTGTATCGCCGATGCGATGCAATACGACGCGTCCCGACTGGGAGCCGGTGCCCAGAAGCGTGCCGTCTGGTGAGAGAGCCGTCTGGCCCATCCCGAAATGGAGGGCTAGTGTTCGCGTTTCCTTGGAGCCCGGAGCCCATTCATGCAGGCTGCCGGAGGTGGCAGTTGCAAGGACTCGTCCCCCATCTTCCGTAAAGCGGAGTCTGTCGAATGCCGTGACACCGGGGGAGTCGATCTCTGTGGAATCGACGATGCGGCCACGCTGCCGGAGATCGAGCAGGAAGATTTTCGAGCCGAGTCCGAATGCCACGAGTCGTCCGTCCGGGCTGAAGCAGGTCGGCTGTCCGAGCCGCCCGGCTGCGTTGTCGAAGATGGTGCCTGCTTCGATGTCCAGTTCCATCGGCCAGCCGGTGGCCAGATCCAGGATCACGATTGGAATCCCCGTGACCAGTGTGATCGCCGCGTAGCGTCCGTCCGGGCTGACGGCGAGATCCCGCGGTTCGCCCGGAAGCGGGAACATGTTGAGTTTGCGGCCGAGGTCAAGGCTCCAAAGTTCCAGATACTCGTCGCTGGTCGTGATCATGAGCCGGCCGTTGTCCTGGATCGCGATGTGATCGACGTTGTCGATCGCAAGGTGTCGCATCGGGTTCGATTGCTGCTGCTGCTCGATGCTCCATCGTTTCAGGACGTCGTCGTCGGCGGTTGAATGGAGCACCCCGTCGCCGTGGACCGAAAGTAGTCGCACCGTGCCGAGGTGTCCGTGGAGCGATCCGTGCAGCTCGCCCGTTTTCTCCTTGAGGATTCGGATGGCGCCGGTGCTGTCCGCGGTGACGAACAGGGGCTGGCCAGGCATGCCTCTGAGTTCCCTGATCCGGTTGTGCGGCACGAGTGTCCAACCGTCCACCGGTTGTCCGGACTCCAAATCGATGGCATAGACGGCATCGCCCTGTGGTTCGCAGGCGAACATCGATCGTCCGTCGTTGCTGAATGCATAGTGGTAGAGGAGTCGGCTATTGATGTCGGGATGGGTGTACGGGCGCATCTCTCCGGTCTGCAGATCGGTGACGATGAGTCCTTGGTAGATCGAAAGGCATGCGAGACTGCGACCATCGGGTGAGATGGCAAGTTGGTTTTCAACCAGATTGAGTTGTCCTTCCGGCCCGGGAATGGAGACGATCTCCGCGTCTGGATCGTTCAGCGAGAGCATGTTGATCGTGTTCTTGATGCGGATGTTGTCGATGATGCGGTCGTTTTTGTCAGGCACGGGTGACTCGATCCAGATCATCGCCGATGCGTTCGGAGTGAACACCATTCCGCTGGCGATCTGATCGATGCGATGGAGCAGCTCTGGTGACTCCGGCTCGAGATCCCAGACGAGGAGGCAGCCGGACTCCGGTCTGCGGTCCCGCTTGCCGCGCCGGATGTGCCAGAGGGCCAGATATCGATCGTCGGGTGAAAACGTGACATCGAACGTGTCACCACTTCTGGCATGTCGATCCGTTGGCAGAGGCAGCATGGTGGTGGTGCCGTCGTGCCGATCGTGCATGGCGAGCTGAGTCGTCGTGGAGTAGGCCTCCACGTCCACTTCTGCCCCATCCAGAGCTTCATCGTCGGGCGTGCTGTCTGTGATCAGCAGGCGGCCATCGTTTGACATGGCGAGTGGGTTGAAGGCAAGCGGAACTGTTTCGAGGCTCTGATCGGCCTGGGCGTGCAGCATGTGCCATTCCCACGCTCGATGCTTGGGTGGTGCTTCTGCGAGCAGACGAGCGGCCTCACCCGGATACTGGTTTTGCACGGCATCCTGTGCCCGGATGAGTGCAGCCACGTAAGCCCGGCGTTCAAGTTCCTGGTTGGCTTCCAGCAGCGAAGCGCTGGCTCGCTCGGCATGATCACGTGCCGTTTCGGCTTCCTGTGCCCGTTGATCGGCCAGAGTCTGGGCTCGCGATGCGGCGTTCGCCTGTGCGGTCGCCTCCTCCTGAGCCAGGCGGGCCGCCTCGGCCTGAAGTGCCAGTTCGGCCTGGGCCTGGATCGCCTCGTCCCGGCGGGCGTCGGCTTCGATCCGCGCGGCATCGGCGAGCTGCTTCTGGTTGGACTGCGAGATCGCGAACAGGGCGACGAGCACGATGGCCACGATCAGGGTCACGAAGATCGAGGCCGCGGCCACGGCGGCGGCCCGGTTCTTTTTCGCCAGCACCTTCAGCTGGTAGAGCACGCTGGGGGGGCGTGCGCTGATGGGATCGCCGCGGAGGAATCGCTCGATGTCCTCGGACAGGGCCTGGGACGACTGGTACCGCCGGTCCCGATCCTTCTCGAGGGCCGTCAACACGATCGTCTCGATGTCCCCGCGGAGCTGGCGGTTGATCGTGCTGGGGTTGCCGGGGGCATCCTCCTTGATCGCCCTGGCGGCTTCGTGGAGGGCCTTGTTGCTGAAGTTGTAGGGGAGCTCGTCGGTGAGGAGCTCGTACAGGATGACTCCGAGCGTGTAGACGTCGCTCCGGGTGTCCAGATCCTCTGGATCGGCGTCGCACTGCTCCGGGCTCATGTACTGCACGGTGCCGATGAGCTGGCCGACGTTGGTCTGCAGCGTCGTGACGGCGATGTCCGAATCGGTGGACCGGGCGACGCCGAAGTCGATGATCTTCGGCTGGCCGGAGGAATCGACCAGGATGTTGCCCGGCTTCAGGTCCCGGTGGATGATGCCCTTCTGGTGGCCGTGGTGGACGGCCTGGCAGACCTCGGTGAAGAGGCTGAGCTTCTCGGAGACCGTGAGCTTGTGTTCCCGGGCGTAGTCCGTGAGGTACTTCGCGTTGGGGATGTACTCCATCGCGAACCAGGGCACGTCGCCCCGTTCCGATTTCCAGGTGCCCGCCTCGTAGATCTGGGCGATCCCCTGGTGCCGGAGGCGGCCGAGGATCTGCGACTCGTACTGGAACCGCCGCAGGGCGGTCCGCGAAGTCAGACCGGCCTTGAGCACCTTGATCGCGACCCGTCGCCGCGGCGAGTCCTGCGTCGCTTCGTAGACGGTGCCCATGCCGCCGGATCCGATGATGCGCCGGACGGTGTAGGAGGCGATCCGCTTCGGGTGCGATTCGGTCAGCGGATCCGGGAGATCCTGGGGGGTGTCGATGACGGTGGGCTGCTCGGCCGTCGGTCCGTCTGCGTTGCCGTCCACGGCCAGAAGCCGACGCCGAACCAGCTCAAGGAGGTGTTCGTCGCCCTCGCATGCCGTGTCGAGGTACGTACTGCGTTGTTCGATCGGACGGGTCAGCGCTTCGTCGAGGATTTGTCTGATTCTGTCGTCGAAGTCGTTCATCGCACCTGCACTGTACCCGCAGATCTCCTCAAAAAGGACACGACCCCCGGCATTTGCCGGGGGTCGTGCGTGATCGGATCACACGTGGGTGTGGATCAGGACCATTCCTGCAGGACGAGCAGGAAGTCCAGGATATCCACGGTGCCGTCCGTGTTGAGATCGGCGTCGCCGCCGCCCTGGCCCCAGTCCGCGATGACGCGGAGCAGGTCGAGGACGTTAACCGAACCGTCGGCGTTGATGTCGCCGAAGATGCCGTCGACGATGATGATCACGTCATTGTCATTGCTGACGCTGCCGTTGATGACGATCTCGTTGGCGTACACCTTGTAGCCGTTGGTCACGAGGGTTCCATCGACGATGAGGACGTCGCAGTAGATGGCTTCGCCATCGGCCTGCGACTGGTTGTCGTTGTCGTGGATGTCCACGAGGTTCGACGTGGAGGCGGCATCGATGACCAGGCTGCCCAGCGGGTAGTTGCCTGCGACACCCTTCTTGAGTCCGTCCGGGCCGTTGCCCAGGTCGGCGCTCATCACCTCGATGTTCTGGACGCTGCCGGACCGACCGGTGGCGTTCAGTTCGGCAACGCTCATGTCGAAGTTGCCGGCATCGTTGATAGCGATGTCGATGTCGCCGCCGATGCGCAGAGCCCAGTACTCGTGCGGCATGATCAGGCTGGTGCCCGCTCCGGCGGTGAAGCTGCCGGAGATGTTCATGCCGTCGCCCGGCTGGGTCTCGGTGCTGCGGCCCGGATCGGTGTCGATCTCGCCGATGATCGTGCCGTTGTTGGTGAGATCGCCAACCAGCGTGTACACGCCCCGGTAGATGTTGACCGTACCGTCGTTGACCAGGTCACCGATGTGCACCAGATCCGCAACACCGTTGGCCGTGCCATCGCCGGTGTTTGCCAGGTTGCCGATGACCGTGCCTTGTGCATTGATGGTGCCGGAGTTCTGTGCGTCGTCGCACTCGAGTGTGGCACCGTCCATCATGTACATCGTGCCTGAGTTTTCGACGCCGAAGCCGCCAGCCGCATAGCCGCTGAGCACTCCGCCGTTGCGGATGATGGTCGTGCCTTCGAAGTCACTTCCGCCAAGAGCAGACACTTCGAGGGTGGAGCCCGTTCGCACGGTCACCATTCCGCTTGCGTCAAACTCGAGGAAGTCGTCGGCTTCGATCCGGCTGGTGCCGGAGGCGGCAGTGCGTACGTTGCCGTCGATGAAGCCCGTGCCTTCGATGTTGAATGATCCGCAGGGGGCCAGATCGATCGAGGCCGTGGTTACGACGCTGCCGCTTGCGATGAACTCGATGCAGTTGTAGCCGAAGTTGAGGCTGACTTCACTGCTCACGGCATCCGCCAATCCCAGGATCGAATCACCGTCTTCAGCATCTGCGATGGCGCTGTCGAAGAACTCGTAGGTTGCCCCGGAGTTCAGGTTGACGTAGTTGGGCGGCACTTCGCAGTCGTCGATGGTGCCGTCGCCGTCGGAGTCGAGCTCGCACTCGTCCGGGGTGCCGTCGCCGTCGCAGTCCTCGGACGTGCCGTCCGCGATGTCGCAGGTGTCCGGGATGCCGTTGGCGTTGCAGTCGTCAGACTGGCATTCGTCGGGTGTGCCGTTGTTGTCGCAGTCGCTGGACGTGCCGTCGGCGATGTCGCATTCGTCGGGAATGCCGTTGCCGTTGCAGTCGCTGGAGGTGCCCTCGGCGATATCGTCACCGTCATTGGTGCCGTTTTCGTTGCAGTCGAACGTCTGGCATTCGTCGGGCACGCCGTTCTCGTCGGAGTCCTGACTGGTGCCGTTGGAGATGTCGCAGCTGTCGTCGACGCCGTTGTCGTTGCAGTCCTCGAACTGCAGGCTGGCGTAGGTGACGTCGAGGGAGGCGGACAGGGTGACGGTCGCACCGGATGCGTCCTTGCCCTGAAGCAGGCCTTCCACGTGGACGGCCGTGTCGAATCCGATCACGGTGAGTCGGGCCACCCGGACCGCGTATTCCTCGCCGCAGCCGAAGTTGTAGAGATCGGCGTTGCCCTGCGCGTCGTCGTGCGTGACGAACCAGGCGCCGTTGTTGGCGTCGATGGCGCCACCGGCGGCAAAGGCGGTGAAGTCGATGCCCTGCACGGACAGTGCGTTGTCGGTCTGGTCGAGCAGTCCGATGGTCACGAAGCTGTCGTAGGCCAGGCTGGGGAAGGCCACGAAGAGAGCGGGGTTGATGTTCGTCGAGAGGTTGCCGCCGAAGGAGTTCTGCCAGAAGCTGCCGTCGGGCGTGCAGGTGATCATCTTCTGCACGGTGGAGTCGCCGGCCATGGCATCCAGGCGGTCGCCCGCTTCCATGATCGCGAAGATGTCGATGGTGTAGTGGTCGCCCGCGGGCCCATTGGACCCGGTAATGTGGTTGGTATCCACCAGCTGTGCATTGAGTCCGAGGAGGTCTGCATGGGCTCCTCCGGTCGCCAAGAGTGTGGAGGCCGCCGCGACGGTCCACCAATTGGTATGACGTGACATGTGATCTTCTCCCTCCCCCGGAGTTGAATCCAAGTCTCTTGCTCTACCCGACTTCGGGTTCGGAGCCGCATCTCTTCTCGCCTGAATCTATCAGTCCGCCGGGGAATGAGGGCCTATAACTACGTCGATTGTGGTTGTTTTTCGGATGATCCGGAAGGGGAACAGCCTCTACGACGTCTTCAAGGGCCCCCAGTCGCTAGCATGGCCGCCAATCGCGTGCCTGGACAAGGAGATTCGCCGTGCCCGAGATGCAGCCAACGATCGACTTCGAGACCTTCACCCGAATCGACCTGCGGGTCGCCACCATTCGCAAGGCCGAGCATCATCCCGATGCGGACCGCCTGCTGCGTCTGCAGCTCGATGACGGAACGGAGGAGGGGCGTCAGGTCTGCGCCGGCATCCGGAAGTGGGTCGAGGACCCCTCCACGCTGGAAGGGTCCCAGGTCGTCATCGTCGCCAACCTCGAACCCCGCGTGATCCGGGGAGAGCGAAGCGAGGGAATGGTGCTGGCGGCGACCGCCGCCGACGGAGACGGCAACACCACGGATCTCGCCGTGGTGCGCATCGACCATGCCCTGCCCGCGGGATCTCGCGTGAGTTGAGTCGGTGTCGACGGGGGATCAGTCGGACGCAGTGTCGTCGTTCTCGGTCTCGTCGGATTCCTGACCGGACGCGGGAATGTAGTTGTTCCGCTCCATCAGCGATTCCAGAGTGAACGAGTCGACCATCGGATTCGTGCCGTCGAGTTCGTCCATCTGGATGAGCGATCCAAGCAGTCCGCTGGATGCCATCTGGTTGAACTCGTCCAGCGTGATCGGCGTCCGCTTGTTCAACTGCACCACCACCAGAGCCAGATTGTCCTCGGAGGGGTACACCTCCACCCGCTCTGTGACGTCGAGGTCCGCAAGCGATCCGTCCTGCCGGAGTCGTGCGACTTCGTCCAGAACGGCCGAGACCACGGCCTCGTCCTCGCCGAGTCCGGGAATCACCGGAGGGGACTTGGGCATCGAGTTCTGATTCTGGAGGAAGAACTGGACGAAGCGGGGGTCGTACTGCCGAAGGGAGGCGGCCTGCACGCGGACGTCCCTTGCATCGGCCAGTCCGCTCAGTCCGTCGTTGTGGGCCTGCATCCGGACCGCGTCGATCTCCGACGTGAGTTCCCGGTAGTGGGCCAGGCGATTGAGGTCCCGGACGAGGTCCTCGCGTGCCTCATCCACCGAGGCGGGAGGGCGGGCAGGGTCGGTTTCCACGATCCGGAAGGCGTAGAGATCGCCCTGCCGGTCTTCCAGTACCGGTCCGGCCACGTCCAGCTGCACCGGATAGAGCCCGGTGCCGCCGAATTCCTTGGCCTGCTTCACGAGGTCGACCAGTCCGATGGGACGCTGCCCGTACTTGTCGGTGTTGGCCAGTCCAACGCCTTCGAGTGAACGCAGGGTGTTCAGTTCGGAGAGTGCTTCGCTGCGGGAGAGGGTTGGAGCTTCCAGCTTGAAGTCCTCCTGCAGGGACGCGGCCAGTGCGTCGAAGGACAGGCGTCGGCTGTTCCAGTCTTCGGGAAGCACGACGAAGCCGTTGGACTCGGTGAATCCGCGGCGGGGGTTTCGGAGTCGATCCGCGATCACCCGCTTCAATTCCCTGGTTCGCTGCTCGGTGAGCTCCTGGAGCAGGCGGGTCCGCACGGCCTGCGGGATCTCGGCACCGGATTCGACCGCCGGGATGTCGGCGTCGGCTTCATTGCGACGCCAGTACTTCCGGAGTGCGATGTCGTTCATGGCATCGCTGTTCTCGATCGAACTGCGGATCGTGTCCTGCGGAACGCGCATCCACTCGATGGTGGCGCGATCCGGGAGCCGGTACCCGAAGCCGTGATCGCCTTCGCCGGGTTCGGTGTCGCCCCAGGCGTCGAGGTGGGCCTGGAGTTCCGCTTCGGTGGGATCGATCGCGACCGCCGGGGTCTCCGCCTTCAGCGAGACGATCTGGACGTCGGCCGAATCGAACAGTCGACGGCCTTCGAGCCGCAATCGGCGATCGGACATCGGGCTGCTGGCGGCGAGGTGGGTCAGGTAGTTGGCGATGCCGGCCCAGTTGGCGTAGGTCTGCTGGACCACCATGGGGGGGATGCCGGTGTTGCGACTGATGTCGACGGCGGTGTCGACGGGAATCGGACTGGTCGCGGTGCCGCCGATCATGCCGGCCGTTTCGGCCTCGTGGACGAGCAGGTACCAGAGCTCCCAGTTGTCGACGAGGCCGATGAAGGGAAGCTGGAGCCCGAGTCGATCCACGAGCTGGGCCTGGTTCTGGATGTTCGTGAGCTCCGATCGGGTGATCGATTCGCCGTCGATGGTGCCCACGACGGCTCGCTGGGCTCCCATGCCCGAAAGCAGGGAGGGGATCTCGGGCATCAGGAAGATGACCATGAGGCCGCTCCCGAAGATCGCGAGCAGCCACTTGTTGTACTTGCGGAGGAACTTGTTCATGGATGTGTCGTTCCGGCGTGCGCCGGTGCCGTGATCAGCGGTAGAACTCGACGATCAGGTTGGTGTTGACGTCGAAGGGGATCTGGTCCGGAACCGGCGTGGCGATGATCCGTGCGGAGAGTTCGGACGGGTTCAGTTCGAGCCAGTTGGGGACGATGTGACCGGCCAGTGATTCCATGTTCTCGCGGACGACCTTGTGGATGCCTTCCTTGAGGGTGATCACGTCGCCGGGCTTGAGCGGAATGCTCGGCTTGTCGGCCTTGCGGCCGTTCACGAGGACATGCCCGTGGGTCACCATCTGTCGAGCGGCCCAGATCGTTCGGACGAAGCCGCTGCGGCGGATGGCGTTGTCGAGTCGCGACTCGAGGAGCTGAAGCAGCAGTTCACCCGTGTTGCCCTTGCGGCGGTTGGCCTCGTCGACGTAGCGGCGGAACTGCTTCTCCATGATGTTGTAGTGGTACCGGACCTTCTGCTTCTCGATGAGGCGGATGCCGTAGTCCTTCGGACGCCGTCCACGGTACCCGTGCATGCCCGGAGCATTGAGCTGACGACGGGCGGTGTGCTTGGGGATGTCGGCGATGGGGACACCGACTCGACGGGACAGTTTCACCTTGGGACCGAGATAGCGAGCCACGGAAATACTCCTGCAAAATCACGACCCCCCGTCCTCCTCGGGACGGGATGGGCCAAGCGAGGTATTGAATCGTTTTTTGGCCTCCGAGTCAAGGCCAACCCGTGCCCGGGCCCCTCAATAGGCCCGGCGATCTTCACCTTCCCGCCAGTTCAGATACGCCCGATTGAGGACCTTGTAGCCCCCGGGAGTGGGGTATCGACCGGTGAAGTACCAATCTCCGGAATGGGCCGGCATGGCGTCCTGAAGGCCCTTGATGTCCTGATAGACCACATTCAGTTCCCCGTCCCACGGGACATCCTTCGGACGGACGAGTTCGGCCACCTTCTGCCCGATCTGGGCCAGGGTGAAGGGTTCGTAGATTCTGCCCACGTGATTGACCATTTCCTCGGGGGACAGTTCCTGCTGGGCCCGGCAGTCGTGCTCCACGGCCTCCAGAAGGTCGGACTGACCGTGCTCCTCGAGGAGGGCGACCGCNGCCTGGAAGGCGATGAANCGATGNAGNTGNCTCATGTCGATGCCGTAGCAGTCCGGGTACATGATNGGNGGNGCGGANGAGGCGACGATGATNCGNCGNGGATTNAGCCGGCTGAGGATCGTGATGATCGATTCNCGCAGGGTGGTTCCCCTGACGATCGAGTCGTCGAGGACCACGAGGGTGTCCTCGGGTTTGACCACGTGCCGGGTGATGTCGTAGATGTGCATCACCAGATCGCGTCGGGCCGCATCATGGGTGATGAACGTTCGCAGTCGCTGGTCCTTGTGGGCCACCTTCTCGGCGCGGACCCTGAAGTTCATCGTNCGCCGGAACTCCTCGAGGTCCGCCGTGCCCGCCTCCACGGTGCTCCAGAACTGATCGCCCCGATGCGACTTGACCTGTCGTTCCACTTCCTCGACGAGTCCGAAGAATGCCGACTCCGCGGTGTTCGGCACGTAGCTGATGACGGCGTGCTCGACGTCGTGGTCGATGGATTCGAGGATCGGCCGGGCGAGGTTGCGGCCCAGCTNCTTGCGCTCCTCGTAGATGTCCGGATCGTTTCCGCGGCTGAAGTAGATCCGCTCGAAGGTGCACTGGCGGAGTTCGGCCGGTTCGGTGAAGGGCACATGGTCGACGCGCCCGTCCCGCTTCATGACCAGGACGTGCCCCGGTTCGATGGTGCGGATGTCGTCGACCTCCGCGGCGAAGGTGCTCATCAGCGGGGGCCGCTCCGACGCCACCGCGATCACGTCGTCGTCCTCGTACCAGAACAGCGGCCGGATGCCGGCCGGATCGCGACAGACGAAGGCGTCCCCGTTGCCCAGCAGCCCGGCGAAGGCGTAGCCCCCGTCCCACTGTTCGGAGGCCCGGCGGAGCACCCGCACGATGTCCAGGTCCCGCGAGATCGCATCGGCGAGTTCGCGTCCCTCCATCCGCAGGAAGGATTCCGGACCCATCGTCGATCGAAGATGCCGGTGTTCGAGATCGAGGAAGTATCCCACCCGCTCGAGGATGACCTGCGTGTCCGAATCGCCCACCGGATTGAGTCCGTACTCCAGCAGCTGCTGGAACAGGGCCTCCGAGTTGGTCATGTTGAAGTTGCCCGCCAGCGCCAGGTTGCGACTGGACGTGTTGTCCTTGCGGACCAGCGGATGGCAGTTCTGGATCGAGTTCTTCGAGTGGGTTCCGTACCGGAGATGCCCGATGTAGACGTCGCCGAGNAGGCCGCATCGCCGCTTGAGTTCCGTGGCATNCATCGTCCGCTTCGATCGGTACACCGGTGCGAGTTCNCGGGTGACCGCATCGAAGATGCGCTCGATNGCATTGTGCTTNGTGGANCGGAGTCGACGCAGGTANGGNACGCCCGGCGGCATGTCGAACTTGACGGTTGCGATTCCNGCGCCGTCCTGTCCCCGGTTGTGCTGCTTCTCCATGAGCAGGTGCAGCCGNCGGACCGCCCATGCCGCATCGCCATGAAGTTCCTGGAGTTCGTCCAGGGACCTCTTGGGGCGGACCAGGGCAAGGCCGCATTCGTGGCCGATGAAGTCGCTCATGAGGCTGGACAGGGTACCCGTCCACGGCCGTTTGAGGAACCCGGGCGGGTCAGATGGACGGGGCGATCTCGGTGGTGATCGAGCAGCCCGCCCGTTTCCAGGCCGTCATGCCTCCGAGCTGATCGATCACCTCCTCGGTCCCGGCCCGTTCGAGCAGGGCGGCCGCGATGGCGGACCGATAGCCGCCGTTGCAGACGGTGACCACGGGAGCTCCACCCACGAAGCGATCGGCGTGCTGGGGGAGTTCGGGCAGGGGGACGTGGACCGCCCCTTCGATGTGCCCGGAGTTCCATTCCGCGGTGGTGCGGACGTCGAGCACGCACAGCGACTCCCCGGCGTCGATCCGGTCCTGGAGTTCGGTGGAGGGGACTACGTCGTGCCGGGCGGTCTCCAGGCCGGAGTCGATCCAGCCCTGGACGCCGCCGGTCAGGTGGCCGGCAATCCGATCGAGCCCGACCCGCACGAGTCCGCGGACCGCGATTTCCACGTCGCGTTCGGAGTGTCCGGCCAGCACGAGGGGTGTCTGCGCGTCGAGCATCCAGGCGGACCACATGGAGAAGTTCTTGCCGAGGCCGATGCAGATCGATCCCGGAACATGCCCGCGGCCGAAGTCGGTCTGGGACCGGAGGTCCAGCACGACATGGTCCTTCGCCGTCAGTTGCTGGACATCCCGGGGGGAGATCGCCGGGCCGGCGGAGATGGGTCCCAGGGATGCGGGTCCACGGCTGTTGAGTTCCTTCATCCGGGTGTAGTAGTCGGGGCGGGGAGGAAGGTTCGACAGCATGCGTTCCACGAACTGGTCCCGGCTCAGCGTCGGGTCCAGCATGGGATTCGTGAGTCGTTCGTAGCCGAGCGTCGACATGGGTCGGCCGCTCATGCCGGCGCCGCACATCGAACCGGCGCCGTGGCCGGGATGGACCTCCAGCGAGTCCGGAAGGGTGGCGAGTGCAGCGACGCTGTCATGCAGTTGGCGGGCCAGGGCGTCGGTGGCTTCGGCTCCCAGAAGATCGGGACGTCCGAGGGACCCGACAAACAGGAAGTCCCCGCTGAGCATGGCCATGGGAGTGTCCTGATTGCGATGGACATCGAAGACCAGCCAGCTGAGGTGTTCGGGGGTGTGCCCGGGGGTGTGCATGGCCCGCAGTCGGACACCGCCGAGTTCGATGCAGTCTCCATGGCGGACCGGCGTATGCGGGTAGTCGACCTGGAACTGCTCCTGCCGGTCGTAGGCCGAGAGGCGCAGGGTGGCGCCGGTTCGTTCGGCGAGTTCCCTCGCGCCGGAGGCGTAGTCGGCGTGGATGTGCGTCTCCAGCACCTCCGTGATCTCGACACCGTGGGACCCGGCGAAGTCGAGGTACACGTCGATGTCCCGCATCGGATCGACGATCGCAATCTCCTTGGCGCCCCGGCAGCCGATTGCGTAGGCGTACTGGGACAGTCCTGGTTCAGTGATTCGTTCGAAGATCATGGGATCCGTACCTCGCTGCTGGTGCCTGATCTACAGGGTATCGGGGCGAACAGTTTGTGTTCCCTGATTTCCCGATCCTGCTACCGTGTGGATATGGAATCCAATGCCGCCGATCCGGGACCCGACGTCGAGGCCGCCATGGCCAGATGGACGATGCTGCACGACTTCGCGCGTCGTTCCCACGCCCTTTCGGGACCGGGTGCGGTGCTCGTAGAGCGGCAATCGCTCCGGACCGCCTCAAAGGACGACGAGATCGCCATGAACTACATCGCGGCGGAGGACGTGCCGTCGGGGGACGACTTCCGGCCGTTGATGCTCCAGATCGATCCCGAGCGACAGCTCATGCTCATCCTGGGAGGGGACGGGCTCGACGAGACGGTGCTGGTGCTCGAGCAGAATCAGTAGCGGTAGTAGTCGGGCTTGTAGGGGCCGTTGACCGGGACGCCGATGTAGTCGGCCTGTTCCTTGCTGAGCACCGTCAGCTTGACACCCAGCTGGTCGAGGTGAAGTCTCGCAACCATCTCATCGAGATGCTTGGGCAGGACGTGCACCGTGTCGAGGCTGTAGGAGTCCGCCGCCGCGTGGAGTTCCATCTGGGCCAGCACCTGGTTCGTGAATGAGTTGCTCATCACGAAGCTGGGGTGTCCGGTCGCGCAGCCGAGGTTCAGCAGCCGTCCTTCGGCCAGCACGATGATGCTGTGTCCGTCGTCGAACTTCCATTCGTCCNCCTGGGGCTTGACGTTGATGCGTTCCACATCCGTCCGGCCTTCCAGTGTCGCCATCTCGATCTCGTTGTCGAAGTGGCCGATGTTNCCNACGATNGCGTTGTNCTTCATNTTCNNCATGNGCTCNNNGGTGATGANNTTGAAGTTNCCNGTGGNNGNGATGAAGANNTCNGCNTCNCCNATGACATCGTCCATGACCACGACCTCGTAGCCTTCCATCGCGGCCTGCAGGGCGCAGATGGGGTCGATTTCGGTGACCAGGACGCGACAGCCCTGTCCCCGCAGGGACTGGCAGCAGCCCTTGCCGACGTCGCCGTAGCCGCAGACCACGGCGACCTTGCCCGCCAGCATCACGTCGGTGGCCCGCATGATGCCGTCGACGCAGGAGTGCCGGCAGCCGTAGAGGTTGTCGAACTTGCTCTTGGTGACGGAGTCGTTGACGTTGATGGCGGGGAAGCGGAGGCTGCCCTCTTCCGCCATGTGGAAGAGCCGGTGGACTCCGGTGGTGGTCTCTTCCGAGACGCCGCGGATGGCATCCGCCATCTCGTCCCAGATCGGTCCGGTCGTCTCGCTGAGCTCCTTGAGCACGCTCAGTACGCAGGCGTATTCCTCGTTGTCGGCGGAGGAGGGTTCGGGGAACGTGCCGGCCTTCTCGAACTCAGCGCCCTTGTGGACCAGCAGCGTGGCGTCGCCGCCGTCGTCGAGGATGAGGTTGGGGCCCTTGCCGTCTCCCCAGTGCAGAGCCTGGAAGGTGCACCACCAGTATTCCTCGAGCGTCTCGCCCTTCCAGGCGAAGACCGGGATGCCGGCGGGTGCGTCGGGTGTTCCGTTGGGGCCGACGGCGATGGCGGCCGCGGCATGATCCTGCGTCGAGAAGATGTTGCAGCTCGCCCAGCGGACCTCGGCTCCGAGTGCGGTGAGCGTCTCGATGAGGACCGCGGTCTGGATCGTCATGTGCAGTGAGCCTGTGATCCGCGCGCCGGTGAGGGGCTTTGCATCACCGTGCTGGCGACGCAGGGCCATGAGGCCGGGCATTTCATGTTCGGCCAGCTCGATCTCCTTGCGGCCGAATGCGACCAGTTCGGGATCGAGACTTCGAACCTTGTAGGGCTCCGTTCCCAGGAGGGGGAGGCCGGTGTTCATGAAGGTGCTGGGTGACGTCGTCGTGGTGAGGCTCAAGGTGAAATCTCCAGAGAGTAAATCCATCCATCTATTCGGATATATGGATCATAATCATTGAATTTCGACTGGTCAAATGGTCCGCAGTGATTATTTGGCAGGAAATCGGGCCGAAGGAATGGTTCCGGGCCACTCTACGGTTGTCCTTTGCAGGAGAACCGTATGTCTGCACTGCCGAGTGGTCCAATGCCCGATCCGGAAAAGACGGATGCCATGGGCTATTCCAGGACCAACTGGTCCATGATCATGGACGCCGCCTCGGGGCAGGAGTGGCGTTCGAACGCTGCAATGGACGGATTGGTTCAGCGGTACTGGCCGGCCGTCTTCGCCTTCATCCGCAGCAGCGGAAAATCGGTCGACGAGGCAACCGATCTCACGCAGGGTTTTCTCTGTGACGTACTGCTCGGCCGAAACCTGCTTCAGACCGCAACCCCGGAACGAGGCCGATTCCGTTCGCTGCTCCTGAAGTCCGTGTCGAACTACGTGCGTGAACAGCATCGGCACGCGACCCGAAGAAAGCGGGCTCCGATCGGCCCCGACGGCAGAGCCATGCCGTCACCGCTCTCCTTGGACGAAGGCGAAGGGGCGTGGTCCGCCATCAGCCGCGATCAGGATCCCGAATCGGCCTTTCACGCCCAGTGGGCGGCGAGTCTGGTACGTCAAGTTCTGGAAAAAGTGCGAATCGACTGCATGCGAAGGGGACAGGAGGCGTATTGGGAGGTGTTCGTCCGTCGGGTGGTGCGGCCGAAGCTCTATGGAGAGTCTCCCGAACCCTACGAGCATCTCATCGCCAACTGGAGAATTCTGGACGCCGCCCAGGCGGCGAACATGATGGTGACCGTCAAACGGCGCTTTGCCCGCGCGCTCGTGAAGGAGGCTGAATCGACTGTGACGGATGCATTGGTGACCAAGTCGGAGTTGCAAGATCTTCTGAACCTGCTGGTGCATGATCGATGATTCCTCACTCCCGAACTGAACTCGGAACTGCCCTGGGATGGGCGGTCGAAACCGAATCGGACCCGTCCATGGCCACCGCCGACTGGCTGGTGCAGGATGCGTTTCCACGTGCCCAGGGGGTCTTCGCTCTGGTGAACGATCCGGAGATCCCGGTCGCGATCCTCGTGCAGCTCAAGGACGCCTTCAAAGCCTGGCGGATCATGGGCGAGAATGTCCGCGACCGGAGAATGGCCGCCTACTGCTACGCGCTCGTCATCGCGGCCGGCCTGGTGCACGCCGGTCAGCGGATCAGCAGTCAGTCCGACAGTGCCCTGCTTCGCAGTTTCCAGGCCATCCGTATGGACAAGACCTGTGCCGAACATGTCCGGGGGCTCGTCGATCGGGCCATCCGGATGCTGGGAACCTCGGCGTTCGATTGACCCGCTCCCGCACGGGGGCCGCATCCACTCGCTAAGATGGACCTCCATCACTGCACCACGTCGGTGTCGGGATGCGACCCTCTAGCTGCAGGCAGGTTCACCAGTGAGCAAGTCATTCCAGTGCACGATCATCACCCCCGAGGCCTCCGTCTTCGACGGCGAGGTCACCTACGCCCGCTTTCCCGCGTGGGACGGCCAGTACGGCATGATGGCCGGCTTGTCGCCGCTGCTTTCGAGCCTCGCTCCCGGTGGTTTGCGACTCGATGAGGCTTCGGGCAGTCGATGGTTTCTCGTCGAGGGCGGGTTCGCCCACGTCGTGGGAGAACGTCTGACCATTCTGGCCGAGGCGGTGACGCCGGCCGAGGAGTTGGACGTCGCCGAGGCGGAAGCCGCTTTCGCGGAACTTCGCTCCGCGCAGCCGACGGAAGACATGGACATGGAAGAGCTCAATCGCCAGCGTCAGATCGCCCGGGACCGGGTGCACCTGGCACGTCGAAACGCCGGCTTCACGACCGGGGTCTGATCTGTGCGGCGCCACGCCGCCCATACTTTGGTCGGAGGATCCGCCATGGCCGATACGAGTGCGTCCACCACGAATGCGGGTGCAGAGCACTGCGATCTCACTCCGTCGCAGCGAATCGAAGCCGTGTTGATGACGGTCGATCGTCCACTCGGTGATCGGGCCCTGGCGGAGGCCGCCGGAGTCGACGGAGTCGAGGCTTCGATCTCCGAACTCAACGAATCCTACGAATCGACGGGACGGGTCTTCCGCATCGTTCGGGTGGCCAGTGGCTGGCAGGTGATGACCTTGCCGGAGTCGGCTCCGGTCCTGTCGCGACTGCACGCCCAGCGACAGCAGACGCACCTCACTCCCGCAGCGATGGAGACCCTGTCGATCATCGCCTATCGGCAGCCGGTGATGCGGGCCGAGATCGAGGCGATTCGCGGCGTGGCCTGCGGGGAAGTGCTGCGCGGCCTCCTAGAACGTCGAATGATCCGCATCGCCGGACGCGCCGAGGAGCTGGGCCGTCCCATGCTCTACGGAACTACCAAGGACTTTCTGCGGGTGTTCGGACTCTCGGGCATCGATGACCTGCCGGAAGTCGAGGGCCTCAAGCGAAAGCCGGTGCGTCGGGCCGCTTCGTCCGAGCAGGACGCCGAGCCGGAGGCCAGTGATGCCGAGCCGGCGGTCGCGGCGGAGGAACCGAAGGCGTCCGAGCAGGATGCATCGGTGACAGAAGGGGACTGAGTCCCTCGGGTGGTCACATGGCTCGACAGTTGCTTCCGGTCAATGCGCCGATCACCTTCCTGCTGCTTCTCTTTCTGCTTGCGCCCGCGGCCCTGCTGCAGGGCAACAACGTCATCTTCTGGATGCTCGCGGTGCTGATCGCATCGGTGGGTCTGTCGATCCTCGGGAGTCGATTCATGATCCGCGGGCTCACCGTGCGTCGACAACTCCCGGCGCACGGTCGGGCCGGTGAACCGCTGGTGGTGGGCTACGCCGTCACCCGGCGTCGCCGTTCGGTTCCCTGCTTCGGCCTCTTCATCGACGAAGAGCGTGACCCGATGCAGCCCGGGCTGGATCTCGAGCATGCCCGCGGTTGGATTCTGCACGTCGGCGCCGGAGAGACAGTGCACGGCCAGGGGATCATGATCCCCACGTCCCGGGGCAGGCTGGAGTTCGATCGGTTCCGTATTCGAACCAGTTTTCCGTTCGGTCTGATTCGGCGTGCCCGCTCGTTCAGCCAACCCCAGCATCTGCTGGTCTATCCCCAGGTCCACGTGCTGAAGGATCGCGTGCTCGAATCCCTGTCTCCGCAGGGACCCGACGGGCGACGCACGCTCGATCAGAAGGGGCAGGGGGACGACTACTTCGGGATCAAGCAGCTGCGGACCGGTGACAGCATTCGGGACATCGCATGGAAGCTGTCCGCGCATCGCGACGAGCTTCTGGGCATCGAACGGTCGAGTCCGTCCCCACCCCGGGTCCGGATCGTGCTGGATCTCTCGACCCCGACCGACTCGCTGCAGGTGGACGCGGTGGAACGCCCGACCGGACGCATCCTCGAGGAGGACGCCATCAGTCTTGCTGCATCCCTGGTTGCCGCGGCCGTCGAGCGTGAACTCGAAGTGGCGGTGACGGTGCTGGGAACCTCCGACCCCTCGCTTCCGTTCCGCGCCGGGGCCTGGCACGTGCATCGGATCATGACCATGTTGGCGGGCATCGATCTGGACGCCGAGCGGGCCTCCGTTTCGGGGCCCGTGTCGGACATGGAGCATGCGGGGCTGATCGTGGTCCGACCGGATCGGGTACGCCCCCTGAACGCCAGGCAGGACGCCTGGTACCTGACGGCACGACAGCTGTCCGAACTCGTTCGGGAGTCGGGGGCCGGGGTGCCGGTGCGATCGCCACAGCGGGACGATGCCGCGTGAAGCTCGATCGCCTCTATCCCCGTCTGTCGTTCATCCTGGTCTTCACCGCGATCGTGGCGCACTGCATCGCCCAGCAGGAGATCCTGCTCGTGCTTCTTGCCGGCGCCCTGGCGGTGGCCAGTCGATCGGTCTGCGAGGGGCCCCGCGGTCGGGCCCTCCCCCGACCGTGGTCGCTGCTGTTGACGTGTGTCGCGCTGGTCTGGGCCGTGGTTTCGATCGTTCGTGATCCCGCCGCCGCCATCCAGTGCATCGGGACCTTCGTGGTATGGCTCACGCTCATCAAGATGTACGAACGGCGATCGATCGAGAACGAGGCGGAACGTCTGATCCTCAGCCTGCTGCTGATGGTGCTTGCGGCGCTGGTCTCGATCGATCTTCTCTTCGGACTGATGCTCGTGGCCTGGACGGCCCTGGCGATTACGGTGCTGCTGCTCTTCCAGCTGTACCACGGCCAGGAACTGGTGCGGATGCAGATGGGGCAGGTGGTGGATCACGTCGCTCCGGTCGATGTGCCCCGCCGTCCGGTCATGGGCCCGGCCGTGCGGCGCGATTTCCGACGGATCACGGTGGGGCTCATCGCGGTCGGTCTCGCCGTGAGCGTGGCCTTGTTCATCGCGGTGCCGCGCTCCCTGACCACGACCTTCGCCCAGGGAAACGGCCAGTCCGACACGGCGGTCTCGGGATTCACGGATCGTGTCGATCTGGGTGGCGACACCCGCATCACGCTGTCCGAGGAGCAGGTCATGACGGTCGGCCTCCAGGCCTGGGACGGTTCGTTCATCCAGCAGTCCGAACCGCTTCGCCTGCGTGGTTCGGTGCTCGACCGTTCGGTGGGTGAGGGGGTATGGGAATCGGGTGAACAGCGTGCGGACTGGGAGTACGAGACCGAGCCGGACATCTGGCAGCTGCTGGAACTCTCGAGCGGTCGGTCCCGGCCTGCGCCCGAAGAGACCGTCCTCCAGATCTTCGATCTGCAATCGCCCCTGGACACCCTGTTCTCGATGTCGCTGCCGATCGAGATCCGCACTCCCAATCGGATGGGACTCGAGTTCAACCGGCACACCGACACCCTGAGTGTCACGGGCGATCAGGCACCGCTGCACTACGAGATCCGGGCCAAGCCGGGGCCGCCCACCGGCGTGATCGCCCGTCGTGGCTGGTACCGGTACCAGAACCCCGTGGTACGGGATGTGGCGGAGGAGGTGCTTCGGCAGGCCGAGATCCCGCTTCGCCGACCCCGCACGCCGGCCGAGGCGTCGCAATGGAACCGCCGGGCTGCCTTCGCGTTCGAGGCCTTCCTGACGTCGCGTGTCTTCCGGTACACCCTTGAACTGGATCGTCTGCAGCGTCCGGCGTCCGCGGACGGGCTGGATCCCGTGGAGCGATTCCTGCTGGTGGATCGCGCCGGGCACTGCGAGTACTTCGCCGCGGCCTTCGTTGCTCTCTGCCACGTGGTCGATGTGGATGCCCGCATGGTCACCGGCTTCGTCACCGATCGCTACGATCCCCTGATCCAGCGCTACGTGGTACTCATGGCCGACGCCCACGCCTGGGCGGAAGTCGAGCTCGTTCCCGGCACATGGACCACCTTCGATCCCACGCCGCCGGCGTGGACGCCCGTCGGGCGTCAGCAGCCGCCGAGCTTTGCCCAGCGGGCGAGCTGGATCTACGGCTGGTTCGAACACGCCTGGCAGTCCAACGTGCTCGGCTACGACGTCCAGAAGCAGGTGGACATGGTCGATGCGGTCGAACCGTGGTGGCGATCGTCCGCCGGTTCCGTGTTCGGTCGTGTGGGCGACTTCTTCGTCTCCGTGAATCTCGCCTTCGGCTTCGGTCTCGGCGGCTACATCTGGATGGGTGTGGTGCTGGTGATCGTGGTGCTCTTCGTCGTGGCCTGGCGTCTGAGCCGTCGCCGGCATCGGCGTGTCCTCGATGCGGTTTCGCTTCCCAGGGGATCCGCCCGCGCCGATCGCGAGGTGGCCCGTCGCTACGCGTTCTACGTCGACGGATTGCACCGGCTCTCGGTGGCCGGATATGCCAAGCCCGAGTGGCAGTCGCCGGCGGAGTTCGCCTCGGACCTTGCCGAGTCTCGTCCCGATGCGGCGGATCCGATGCGACGGATCGTCGACCGGTTCTACGCGATGCGCTTCGGTGGCCAGCCGCCGGCCTCGGACCATGCGGAGGTGACCGAACGTGCCCTGCGTGAACTGTCCGATGCATTGGATGCAGGTCCATGAGTATCTGGCTGGGTGGCGATGAACCGCACGAACCGATCATTGCGAAGGCTCAGGAGGACTGGCTTCGTCGCTGGGGAGATCGCCCGCCGGCGCGGGTGCTCGATCTGGGGTGCGGTCACGGGCGAAGCATGATGCCGCTCGCCGAGATGGGGCACGAGGTGGTCGGGGTCGACAACGACGAGGCCTGCCTCGAGGCGTGTCGGGTCCGGTCCCGTGCCTCCGGCATCGAGCTGCGACTGGAATGCTTCGACTTTCTCGCCGACTGGCCGGACGACGCGGTGGACTTCGATCTGATCTGTTGCCTCGGCAACACCTTCATGCTGGTGGACACGGACGAAGCGGCGGTGGCTCTTCTGCGTCGGTGCGCAGCGCGGCTCACTCCGGGCGGCATCGTCCTGCTCGACGATCTGTCCGGGCTCTTCGTGCCCGAGGTCGAATCCGGGAACTGGCAGACGGGGCTGTCGGAGGACGGTTCGTTGCAGTTCATCTGGTCCGAACGTGAAGACGTGTTCACCGTTCGCAGTGGGGAGGACGTCGATCCGGAGCGGTGGACCCTCGATTCCACCGACGTGCCGTTGCGGCTATGGCGGCAGCCCGCCCTGGAACGGGTGGCGGCGGAGGCCGGGTTATCGGTCGTCACCGTCGAGCCCGGGGCAGCCGTGCTGGTCATGCGTTCTGGAGGGGCTGTCGCGGCCGATTGAACGTCCAAACTCGTGGTGGACTCGTGTTGAACCGGTTCAGCGGGTGTCCGGGCGGGCCGATACATCTCCCGGACCGCAGTTCTGCGGATGACCAGGGGAGACGGACATGCCTGCACAACGATCACGCACCACGGGTTGGCGACGCTGCCT
>PAAB01000037.1 GCA_002591705.1 Phycisphaerae bacterium | reverse complement strand
GATGCCCAGCCCGATCTCCTCGACCCGGCCGCCTACGATTCGAAGTACCCCCTGGACTGACGTCCACCGACGGCACATCGGGGACGTTCGATCCAGACGATGCATCCTCCATGTCCGCACCCTTCAACCTCACAAGCCCGTTCCATCCCACCGGTGATCAGCCGGCGGCGATCGACGCGCTGGTCCGCGGCATGCGGCACGGCATGGACCGTCAGGGGCTGCTGGGAGCGACGGGCACCGGCAAGACCTTCACGATGGCGAACGTCATCCAGCAGATCGGTCGTCCCACCCTGCTGATCAGCCACAACAAGACCCTGGCCGCACAGCTGTACGAGGAACTTCGCGAACTCTTTCCCGAGAACGCCGTGTCGTACTTCGTCAGCTACTACGACTACTACCAGCCGGAGGCGTACATTCCCCAGCGAGACATCTACATCGAGAAGGATGCCTCGCGAAACGACGATCTGGATCGACTGCGGCTCTCCACCACCAGCAACCTGCTCTCCCGTCGGGACGTCATCGTCGTCTCGTCGGTGAGCTGCCTCTTCGGCCTCGGTTCTCCGGTGACCTACGGCGAACGGGTGATCCCCCTCGCGATCGGCCAGGAAATCGATCGTCGGCAGCTGCTCCTGCAGCTGACCGACATGCAGTACGGACGCAACGAGATCGAGTTCAAGCGGGGTCAGTTCCGGCTGCGCGGTGAGGTGCTCGACATCTATCCCGCCTACGAGCAGTACGCGATCCGCATCGAATTCTTCGGCGACGAGATCGAACGCATCGAACTGATCCACCCCGTCTCCGGCGAGACCCTGGCCCGCGAATCCCGGGTGTTCATCTTCCCGGCGGTGCACTACGTGCTTCCGGAGGACCAGCTGGAATCGGCGATCGCGTCCATCAAGGACGAGGCGGTGCGACGGTGCGCGCAGTTGAAGAAGGAGGGCAAGCTCCTCGAATCCCAGCGATTGATGGCACGCACCAGATACGACATGGAGATGCTGCTCGAAGTCGGATACTGCCCCGGCATCGAGAACTACGCCCGACACCTGGAAGGACGCCCCCAGGGATCTCGTCCGTCGACGCTGCTGGACTACTTCCGTCATGCCCCGGGGCTCGACCCCGACGAATGGAACGTGTTCATCGACGAGTCGCACGTGACCATCCCCCAGATCCGGGCCATGTACAACGGCGACCGCGCCCGCAAGCAGGTGCTCGTCGATCACGGCTTCCGGCTGCCCAGCGCCCTGGACAACCGGCCCCTGACCTTCGATGAGTTCCTCGAGGTGATTCCCAACGTGGTGTANGTATCGGCCACCCCCGGAGACTGGGAACTCGAACAGGCGGACGGAGCCGTGGTCGAGCAGATCATCCGCCCGACCGGTCTGCTGGATCCCGTCGTGCATGTGCGGCCGGCCGGTGATCAGGTCGAGAACCTGCTTCAGGAGTGCCGGATTCGGGCGGAGCGTGACGAGCGGGTGCTGGTGACGGTGCTGACCAAGAAGATGGCGGAGGACCTCACGAGCTGGCTGGACAAGCACAAGCTGCGNGTCCGCTANCTCCACAGCGACATCGATACGCTCGANCGNGTCGAGATCCTCCGTGANCTCCGCAGCGGAGACTTCGACGTNCTGATCGGNGTCAACCTCCTTCGCGAAGGGCTCGATCTTCCCGAGGTGTCGCTGGTATGCATTCTCGACGCCGACCAGAGCGGATTCCTGCGCAGCGAAACGAGTCTGGTGCAGACCATCGGTCGAGCGGCACGACACGTCGATGCGGAAGTGATCATGTACGCGGACTCGATCACTCCGCAGATGCGCTACGCCATCGACGAGACCGCCCGGCGACGCGCCCTCCAGCAGNAGCACAACGAAGCCAACGGCATCACGCCCGAAAGCGTCAAGAAGGCGATTCGCCGCGGCATCGATCTCGAGCTCGAGGCACGTCGTACCGCACGGGCGGCCATCAGCGGTCGGGACGACGAACGACAACTCGAACGGGATGAACTGCTGGAGCACCTCGAACAGGAGATGCTGGATGCGGCGGAGAAACTCGAGTTCGAACGCGCTGCGGCAGTTCGCGACCGGATCGAAGCCGTCAAGGAGGGACGCGACGACGGATCGACCCGGACGAAGACGGGCCGGCCCGGACAGGCCCGATCGCGTACCGGCATTTCCAAACCGAAGCGCAAGAACTGACCGCACGTCCCGTCCGTTCGATACAATGACACGATGCCCAGATCGCCCCGATCGTGTCCTTCCCAATGCAACGTCCTGCTCATCGGCGGCGGTGGCCGCGAACACGCGATCGCGTGGTCGCTCGCACGGTCCAAGCGACTCGGAACGCTCTGGGTCACCCACGCGTCGAATCCGGCTCTTGCGAAGCTGGGCACGCCCTGCCCCCACCAGTGGGATCCGTCGAACGTGTTCCAGTTCGCAACCTGGTGCGACAAGCAGGCGATCGATCTGGTGGTGGTCGGCCCCGAACTCCCGCTGGCGGAAGGCATCGCCGACGCGCTGTCGACCGACACCCGATTCGTCTTCGGCCCCCGCAGCGACGGCGCACGGATCGAATCGGACAAGGCTTTCGCCAAGGACATCATGCGNCAGGCCGCGGTACCCACGGCCGACGCACGCACCTTCCAGGACGCCAACTCTGCGAGACGCTACGTGCTCCGCGGTGTCGACCGGGATCTGGAGGCCGCCGGACTGACCACGGACGCTGCGGAACTCCGGTCGTTCCTGGCTTCGAACGACGACCGGGGCATGATCCCGTTTCCGGAACTGGCCGAGGAGACCCGGCAACTGCTCCACGCCCACGATGAGCCCTGCGTGATCAAGGCCACGGGCCTCGCAGCCGGCAAGGGTGTGATCGTATGCAGGAACACTCTGGAGGCGCTCGAGGCCGTGGAGCGGATCATGGTCGACCGGGAATTCGGTGACGCCGGCGGTGAACTGCTNGTCGAGGAGTTTCTCGAAGGGCAGGAACTCAGCGTACTCGCACTGGTGGACGGCCGCACGATCTGGATCCTCGATCCCTGCCAGGATCACAAGCAGGTCGGCGAAGGAGATACCGGAGCCAACACCGGCGGCATGGGGGCCTACTGCCCCACGCCTCTGGTCAGCACGGAACTGCTCGACACCATCGAACAGGACATCCTGCTTCCGACCGTCGATGCCCTTCGACGCGAAGGCATCGACTATCGAGGTGTGCTCTACGCCGGCCTCATGCTCACACCCGCCGGCCCGAAGGTGCTCGAGTTCAACTGTCGATTCGGAGATCCCGAATGCCAACCGTTGATGATGCGACTGGAAGGTGATCTGGTCGAGATCCTCTGGGCGTGCTGCACGGGCGGCCTGCACGAGGTGGAGCTCGGATTCAGCGATCGATCCGCATGCTGCGTGGTCATGTGTTCAGAGGGCTATCCGGGCACCTACGAAAAGGGGCGTGAGATCTCGGGCATCGGAGATGCCGCCGACGGACGCGACGTGATGGTCTTCCACGCCGGAACGATGCGTGATGAACAGGGAACCCTCCGTACCAACGGCGGACGTGTCCTCTCCGTCACCGCACTCGGGTCCGATCTGCAGGGAGCCCGGGATCGCGCCAACGCAGCGTGTGATTCCATCTCCTTCGACGGAGCCTTCTGGCGGAAGGACATCGGCCACCGCGTCATGTCCTCGAGTTCCACACCGCGCGGATGAATGCCATCCGTCGGCTGCGCGATGACCGGCAAGCAGACGAGAAGACGTGCATCGGCACCGGAGACCGATGGTCGCTCTAGTCGAACAATCCGGTGATNCGGGCACGTCCGGGACGGATCTCGAGCGCACTGGAGGCCGGGACCACCTTCCAGTGTTCGCCGACGGTGTCGAGGGGCTCCGAGACGATCAAGACCGATTCCGGTGGAAGGGTGTAGGTCGCTCCCGAAGCCTCCAGCAGCGCCGCCTCCGACGTGCTGTGGTACAGCGAGGGCGGCTCGCCGTGGCTTGCGTAGCGGTACGCATGCAGGGACGTTCCATCCGAGGCGGCCACGGTCATCTTGAAGGGGTCCTTGATGCCGGCCGCCTCGCGTTCGTGCTCGACCACTTCGATCATCCGCTGGATTCCCGCCTTGGGCGATTCCATGAAACCGAAGGTCAGGGCCAGTTGGAACATGGTCTCCGTGTCGGTCGCCCCCCGCATGGTTGCGAAGATTTCCGGTGCGATGCGTGAAACCAGGGCATGACGCATGGCGGCGAAACCGTGTATTTCACCATTGTGCTGGAACATCCAGTTGTCGTACCGGAACGGATGGCAATTGGANCGGACCACTTCCGTCCCCGACGACGCCCGGACATGACAGAGAAAGAGATTCGACCGGATGTGTCCCGCGATGTCGCGAAAGTTCGCGTCGTTCCAGACCGGACGGACATCGTGGTACACCCCCGGGCGACCGTCATCGCCGTACCAGCCGACACCGAATCCATCCGCGTTGATTTCGTAGGTGGACTGCCTGGCATGCCGGGACTGATCGATCATGGAATGCTCCGGCTTGAGCAGCAGNTCATCCATTCGAACCGGTTCACCGATGTAGGCCAGCCATCGACACACGCGGGAGTCTCCTTCGTTGCGGGCATCATACCGGGTGACCCGANGAACAAACCCCTGCCGGCAACCGTGCCGACAGGGGCGTGAGAAGAGAGACGTAAAGNGAATCAGCGACCGGCCGAAACCTTGAGCACCGCCATTCGCCGGNTTTTCCGAAGCACGTCGATGGTTCCGGGTGCCCCACCGCGGGTGAGCATCCAATCGCATCCCTCGATTCGCGCCACGACGTCGTACAGTCCACGCACCGACAGCTGATCGAGCACCTCGTGAACCGTTCCAGACATCCGGAAGGCGGAGGTGGTTCCCTCCTGTGAGGTCATGTCGATGGCGATCGACACCATGCCGCCTCCCCGCTGCAGATCGAAGGTGTTGGCCAGGCTGACCGTCATCACCCCGTGGTGGTACCGACGAGGCCATCGCCCCCCGTCATNCGGCGTGCTTCGTACGAACCGCACCCGGCCGACTACATCCCGCTCGCCCTGACCACACCCCTGGAGAAGCAGAAATGAAAGCAGGATGCCGGTCGGAGTCGAAGCCACCGCCCCTCCCCCACGAACCCATGTTCCTGCTGCACCGAGAAGTCGAAAAAGTCCTGCGAGTGATGTCATGCTCCCACCATCGCCGTTCTGGCAGGAAAGAGGCTGTTTCGTGCGTGAAATCACGAATCTGCCATTTGGCAGCCGTATGACGCATTGGCCATGAAATGAGGGAAAGAAGTCATGCGACTTTTTTCTTTTTAGGGCGTNCGGCCGGCGATCGCGTTTAGGTTTCATGAGTAACGCGTTGTCTGCCCGGTTCGGGAGATCGGGAGAAAGAGCTGGACAGCTTGACCCGCAAGGGACTGTTCGTGGAGAGGAGGCCCACGCCATGAGTGACAACGGACGAAAACGAGAACGTTTGGAACGACTTCTGGATCTCGCCCAGGTGTACAGAGGATGGAATCGCAAGGAGCTGGCTGCTGCGTTGGGGCGGGACCCCACCAAGCTGGTCCCCGGATCCGGAAATCCCAAGCTCGATCTGGTCATGCATCTCGCCGAGGCCCTGGACTGGTCCATCGGAGACGTCAGTGAATGCCTGCTGAAGACCGACGCGCTCGAGGAGCGGGTGGGACGAATGGAACGCCAGACGGGCGAATCGTTCGATGATCTCGATGCCCTTGCCCTCGATGCCCATGAGCAGGGCCGGTATCGCGACATGATCAAGATCGCCGACAGTGCATACGATGTCGCCGACAGCCCGACCGAGCGAGCACTGGCCTGCATTCGTTCATTCGGCGGATGGGACGGCCTGGGACGCTACGGCAAGAGCCTGGAAGCCGCCCAACGTGGACTGATGGAATGTCCGATCGACGACGAGATTCGCCGTGCATTGCAATCGAACCTCGCCAATGCGTACTACACCCTCTGGCATCTGGTGGAGGCACGGGCCACATCGCTCGAACTGATCGAAAACTATTCCAGCACTCCCCCCAAGACGGTCTGGGACCGATGTTCNCAGGCCTTCGCCCACTACGTACTCGGCAACACCTACCGGCGTCTGATCGGTACCGAGCCCACGCACGCCGCGTCGCACGCCGACTCGGCCATCAAGCTGCTGACCAGTTGCAGGACTCTCTCCTCGGAACTGGCGAGCGAGGCGCCGTACTGGGAGGCCGTGGCCCGTACCGCGGAGGGCGGAATTCTCGAATCCAGAGTGGTCACGGGTGAACACGATGCCCGTTCCGCCCTTGCGGACATCACGGATGCATTGGGAGACGTGGTCGATCTGGATGCGTTCGACGGCGGCGATGCCATCGAAAGTCATGGTTGGTGGTGCATCTACGGGTGCAACATCGCCATTCGCCACATCAGCGACGAGCGTGACCTGCAACGGTACATGGCGCTGTTCACCAACAAGGCCGATGAGATCGCAAACAAGCTCGACAACTGGTCCATGCGGGAACGCGTCTTCTCGATGCAGTACCACGGACACCGGCGGTTCGTGGGCTGGACCGGCCAGGAGATTCCGATGACGATTGATTCCGAAGACATCAAGATGATCACCGGAACCATGGGTCGATTTCCTCGATTCCGACGAACCGGCTGGAACATCCTCCAGTCGGCGAATGTCGTCCAAGCCTGAGAAAGGAGGCAAGACATGAACACGCTGATTCACAACATGAGATCTAGTGCCATCGTCTGTCTGGTTCTCGGGATTTTCGCCGTACCCGGTCATGCATCCCTCTCCGAGCAACCGGACTTCGAGTTCCAAACCGCACCGCTGACATTGACCTACGTCGACGACTTCATCGCCCATTCCAACCAGGGGGGACGAAACAAGAAGACGCGATTCTTGCACCTGACTCCGGTGAAGCGGTCCATGCCGACCCCCCGGCCCGATGCGGGAACGATGGACGGTCTGCTTGTCGAGGGAATCGTGTCGACCCTGCCGACACGAACGAAGCAATGGGTGGACCCCGCTTCCACACCCGTCATTCTGACCCCCAACAGCTTCAGCAACGGTGGAACGGGGGGAGGCATCGTGCCGGCACCGGGGGCTCTCCTCGTGCTGGGACTCGCCGCCGCCCGTCGACGACGAAGACGGCGCTGAGCACCCCGACGGGCTTGAGGCCCGACTTCAGTGACGAATCGAGCGACCCCGGATCATCCGGGGTCGCTTTGCATGCATTCAGGCCCGGCGCCTGATCCTCGCGATGAAGAATCCGGTCAAACCCGGATCGGTGCCCGGAAGCAATCGGAGGCAATGCTCCATTCCGGCAAGCATCGACTTCCCGTCCCATTCACCAAGCCCGGGCATTCCCCGGGGCATGCCACATGCGATCGGCTCGAGCTCGAATCCGCTTCCCAACTTGCGAAGCACCCGGTCGACGACGACCTCGTTCTCCTCCGGCGCGTAGGTGCAGGTCGAGTAGATGCAGCATCCCCCGCGACGAAGCGTGCGCAGACCCGCGGTCAGCAGCCCCCCCTGACGACGGGCGAGCCGTCGAATGCGCCCCTCGCTCCACTGCGAAAGACCGGCGGGATCCGACTCATGAAGCATGCCTTCGCCGCTGCACGGAGCGTCGACCAGCACCCGGTCGAAGCAGTTGGAGTGACTGGAACCGTAGGCCTCTCCGGGACCACAGGTGATCTCGACCCGATCCAGACCGAACCGCGTGAGCGTGGACCGGAGCTTGAAGAGCCGCTGGCGACTTCGGTCATTGGCCACGAGGATTCCGCGATTGGCCTGGGCGGCACCGATCATGGAGGTCTTGCTGCCGGGCGCCGCGCACAGATCAAGCACGTCGTCACCGGGTGACACTTCCAGCGCGGTCACCGCAGCCATGCTCGAAAGCGACTGAATCCAGATTCGGCCCGACTGGAAGGATGCCGACTCCTGAACCGTCGCACGGTCCCCGTCCTCCAGCAGGAATGCCTGAGGACACCACGCGATCGGCGACGGCTGGAACCCACCCGACTCCAGTTCACCACGGATCTGATTGACGACGTCATCNTCTCCATGAATGCGGACCGCGAGCGGACGTGGTGCGGAGATTGCGGCNAGAATGTCTGCGGTGGAATTCGNACCGACGATGCGGTCCAGTCGCCGACCGAACGCATCCGGAAGCATCACCGTCACGGCGTGCCACCCTCGGCCTGCTCGATTCGTCGGGTCCACAGCGAGCTCTGGGTCCGGTCACCCCTGGACTCGTGCAGGTCACGCAGGCCCCGCATCGCCCTGATCGTCTGCCGATGACCGGATCCGTACCGCTCACTGAGCACCGCGTAGCCCCGATCGAGGAGTTCCTCGGCTGCGTCGTCGTTGCCCAGTTCAAGTTCGCACAGGCCGAGACCGATCTCCTGCTCTGCGGACCGGGGGTGATCCGGCCCGAATGAACGGCGACAGATGTCGAGGGCACGGCGGTACGAATCGCGGGCCGCTTCGTACTGCTCCAACGAATGAAGCACCCGACCCAACACGGCGGAGGCATTCGCGACACTCGGATCGTCGGATCCGTAGCGTTGTTGGAAGATCTGAACCGCTTCTTGCAGATAGGGTTCGGCGTCGAGGTGGTTGCCCTGCTTCTCGAGCACCGTACCGAGACCGAGGAGGGTGTTGCCGATTTCGGAATGACCTTCCGGATAGAACCTGCGACGCTGGGAAAGCGACTCCCGATACAGAGGCTCGGCATCGCTCCATGCTCCACGCTGCCACTGCACCACGGCGAGATTGTTCAGGATGGTCGCGGACATCGGAGACGTGCCGAAGCCGCCCTCTTCGAGATCCGCCAGTGCCTCCGTGTACAGCGCTTCGGCCTCGCCGAGTTCGTTGCGGCGGCGATGAAGTCGCGCCATCGTCACCTTCAGTTCGGTGATGTCCATCGGATCGGAATCGAGCTCACGCTGCCGGAGGGCCAGCGATTCCCTGGTCCGTTCCATGGCCAGTTCGAAATCCCGGCCCCGTTCGGCGACCCGCGCGAGCCCGAGCAGCACCGCCGCCCGCTCACCACTGGCGGTGTCGCCTTCGTCGATCCAGATCGTCAGGGCGGCTTCGAAGGACGCCCGCGACGCCTCGATCTCGCCCAGCACCAGGTAGAGGTATCCGAGATTGAAACGACTCTCGGCAACCGAACGGTGATCCTCTCCCAGCGCATCGAGCCGAAGCTGAAGCGAGTCCTCGAGGTGCGACTTGGCTTCCGGCAGCTTGTCGAGGGCGAGGTACGTGTTGCCGATGGCCTCCAGCATGGCCGCCTGGACCTCCGGCTCGACGCCCGTCGGCTGCTTCGCCAGTCGGGAGGCCTGATCGATCATCTCCCGCACCGTCATTTCGGTCCCGAGGCCGTATTCCGGCTGGAGCGATTCGATGATGTCGGTGTACATGTCCGTCACTTCACCACGCATGCGGGATTCGCGTTCCACCGTCACCAGCCGTTCCGCGGCGATGCGTTCCGCCCGAACGGCGCGGTACCACAGCACGGACATGAAGATGGACACCACGACGAGCGAGAGAACGACCATGGAACCGATCAGGATCGGTGCCCGGTAGCGGCGGACCACCTTGCTGAGCACGTAGGAGGCGTTGTCGCGGAGCGCCTCCACGGGTTCGCCGTCGAGGTAGTTCTGGAGATCCTGTGCAAAGGCCGCGGCGGACTGGTACCGGCGGTCCGGATCCTTCTCGATCGACTTCAGAACGATCGCCTGCAGATCCCGCTTGATCCCGGGCTCGTGGCGAGTGAGGGGTTCGGGCTCGGCTCCCGTGATGTTCTGNATGATGTCGGAGACGGAGCCCCGGACCGGATAGGGATGGGCATCCGTGAGCAGTTCGTAGAGAATCAGCCCGAGCGCATAGACGTCGCTTCGGGTATCGATGGCGTCGGTGTCCCCCTTGACCTGCTCGGGGGAGGCGTAGGCGAACGTCCCCACGAACTCGCCGGTCAACGTGGCCTCCACCTCCGTGGACGGACCGAGCACCTTCGCAACTCCGAAGTCGAAGACCTTCGGCGTCCCGCTGCGATCGACCATGATGTTTCCGGGCTTGAGGTCGCGATGGATGATCCCTCGCTGGTGCGCATACTGGATGGCATCGCAGATGTCGATGAACTGCCTGATGCGCAGTCGGAAGGAGTCCTCCTGATCCTCGGGAAGCAGATCGCGACCGAAGATGTGGGCCCGCGACAGCGGAACGCCCTTGATGAACTCCATCACGAAGAAGCTGCTTCCGTCCTCGAGTTGTCCGCTGTCATGCACGGTGACGATGTTGCGGTGGCGAAGCGATGCGACGAGTTCGACCTCGCGTTCGAATCGCTGTCTGGCCCGTTCGCTGGCCANCGCACCGCCGAGCATCACCTTGATGGCGACGATCCGCTTCGTATTCTCCTGCAGTCCCTTGTAGACCACGCCCTGACCGCCACGGAACACCTCGCTGATGATCCGGTAGCCCTCGATGCGTTGCCGAGGGGGCCCCACCGAGGTCGAACCGGGCATGGTCGACCATGCACCGGCGAGCCGGGTCAGGAAGTCGTTCTCCTCCTGGATGCGGACCACCTCCCGCATGACTTCGGTGTTCGATTCGATCTGCGCGGCAAGGGTCTCGTCCTCGAGCTCGCCGGCCGCGTAGGCTTCGATGACTTCACGTGGGAATGGAAATGCGTCGTCTTGATCCGTCTGGCTCACGCATCCACCTCGTAGAGGTTCTTGAGACGTTCGACGATCTCACGCAGTTTCGTGGTGACCCTGCTCTTGGCCACGTAGACATCGTGGGGCTTGAGCTCCAACGCCTCGGCCACGGCCTCGACCGAGCGCCGGTCGAACACGATCATCTCGAAGGCGCGGATCGACTTCTCCGTGGTCCGGGTGGTCCGCCGGAGTTCCTCGATCGACATCCGCAGGATTGATCGCTCCTGCTCCTGATTCCAGATCTCCTCGAGTGCTCCCTCGTCCGGAACCTCCATGGCCGAGGAGTGCCCCACCTTCTCCTTCCGCCGCCCCCGGGAACGCTGGTAGTCGATCACCCGATGACGGGCGATTCCGACGACCCAACTCCGCAGGCGGCCACGATCACGTGAATAACGATCGGCACGGTAGTCCCGCAGGAACTGCAGAAGCGTCTCCTGGGCCATGTCGTCCGCCTCGGAATCCGAAAGGCCGAGACGACGGCAGACCCCGATGATGATGGGGCGATAGCGGTCGTCAAACACTTGCCAGACGACACCATCCTGGACGTCGTACAACCCTTCCAAGAGGGCCGTCGTCGTCGTGGTCCGCATCAGTTCTTCGTGGCGGTCCATTCCTGAATCACTGTATCAGAATCCCACCGAATCCCCTCACCAATGAAACAGGGCCGACTCGATGAGCCGGCCCTGAAGCTGTCTGTCTTCCGATGACGTATCAGCCAGTGATCTCGACGTTGACCGCCTTGGGGCCCTTCTGCCCGTCGACGACCTCGTACGAGACGCGCTGTCCCTCGGTGAGAGCGGACACGCCCTCGGTCTTGATTTCCGTGATGTGGACGAAGAGATCCTTCTCTCCCTCATCCGGCTTGATGAAGCCGAATCCCTTTTGATCGAAATAACGTCCAACTGTTCCTGTAGGCATCTGATTCTTCTCTTTCAAACTATGAGTCATTCCTGGGTCGCCATCGGGGTACGTACGCATGGCTTGTCAGGGGGTCATCCTGCATTGTACCGGGGACGGACTGCTCGTGAGGACGCCGACAAACAGGCGTTTTTAGGCCATTACACGGGGTGCCCCCCGCTTTGGACCGCTCAGACGTGATTGTCCACGGATCGTGCACGTGGAAAAAACCCAAAAGAGCCCTTCCCAACAGCACAAGCTAGGATCCGCACAGCGGTTTTGCGAGTTAAACCGCCTGCTGCCCCGGTTGGGTTCTCCCTCACAGGCGGTGGTGTCGCTTCCCCACCATAGAGACACTGTCGTTTTCCCTCTGACCTGTGAGTCCCAGACGGGGCAGCTCTTTTTTTCATCACGGGGCGGACGCAAAAACACCGCCTCCCAGAGAGGCGGTGTTCTGGAATGCCCTGTGTAGGACTCGAACCTACGACCCGCTGATTAAGAGTCAGCTGCTCTGCCAACTGAGCTAACAGGGCGGGAAGGCGGAANTGTACGGTGACGCAGTGATCCTGTCGAGCAGGCTGTCCGNATGGACCGAAATCATCCCTCAGGCTTGCACGGCATCCGCATTGACCGAAGGTGCATCCCGGCGGAGTTCACGAACGACATCGATCACGATGCCTGCGCCGCGAATCAACTCATCCTCGGACGTCTCACGGGCCATGCTGAATCGCACCGCACCGTAGGGAACATCGGCCACCTGGCAGGGCTGGCGACCGATCGCCTCGATNACCTTGGAGGGCTTGAGGGCTCCNGACGAACAGGCGGATCCCGAGGAGGCACAGACTCCACGCTCCGAGAGCATCAGCAGGACGAGCTCGGGCTCGAGTTCTGGAAAGCCGATGCTCGTGGTGGACCACATGCGACGGGCATCGCGTCCGTTGACGCATGCCTCGGGCATGGCACTCATGATCGTCCCTTCGAACAGCTCCCGCAGGGGAGCCATGGATTCGGGACCGGCTTCGTCGAACCACNCCTGTGACAACCGGCATGCTTCGCCCAGCCCCACGATTCCGGGCACATTCTCGGTACCGCCACGACGCGAACGCTCCTGGCCACCCCCGATCACGAGCGGATGACACGGCAGTCCGGAGCGAGCGTACAGGACACCGACCCCCTTGGGACCGTGGAACTTGTGCGCCGCAAAGCTGATCATGTCGAACGGAACGGTCGAGACATCGGTGGGCATCTTTCCGACCCATTGGGTCGCATCACTGTGGAAAAGAACNCCGTGCTCACGACAGAGCGAGGCGATCTCCTCCACGGGCTCGATCACGCCCGTCTCGTTGTTCGCCCACATCACCGTCACCAATGCGATTTCATCGGCTCGCTGCTCGAGAATGTCGCGAAGCGATTCGCACTCCACGATGCCGCTGGAGTCGTGAGCGAGCATCAACGTCTCGACCCCCTGGACATGAAGGTCCTCGAGGAGTTCACGCACCGCGGAATGCTCGACCTGACTGGTCACCACCAGCCTCCGATCGGGACGGCTGCGGAGTGCCGAGCGAATGGCCATGTTGACCGATTCGGTGCCGCCGCCCGTGAAGACGATTTCGGACGGCTGGGCNCCGATGAAGGTTGCCACCGTCTCACGGGCTCGATCGACCCGCCGACGTGCCTGCTGTCCGAGGCGATGGATGCTGGAAGGGTTTGCCCAATCCTGCGCAAAGACCTCCTGCATGGCCGCCAGCACCTCCGGCGCCGCCGGGGTGGTCGCGTTGTGATCGAGATAGATCATGTCCATTCCGGAGAAACCCATGGAAAGATTGTACGAATCCAGAGCCTGCTCCGGAAGCAACAAGGCGAAGACGGGGCCTCAAGAGGCCTCTCACGTGCCGAAACCCCCCCCGCGATTGAACTTTCGCCCGTGGCAGGTACCATTTCCCTTCTGCACCCCACGCGGCTGTGGCGGAATTGGCAGACGCGCTAGATTCAGGTTCTAGTGGGAGTAAAATCCCGTGGAGGTTCGACTCCTCTCAGCCGCATTCGTGACCACGAACAATGCCCGGACCGATGAGGAATCATCGGCCCGGGCATTCGTGCTTTTCTGAGCGTTCCGCTCCGGCGATCAGCCGGCCGCCACTTCCTCTTCGGGCTGTGCCTGCGAGGCCGTCGCATCNGCATCCCCAGCCNTCTCGAGGAGTCCCTTGGCGACCAGAATCCGGTTTCGGATCTCGGTGAACAGATCCNCNTGCTCACGNAGGAACAACTTNGAGTTTTCCCGGCCTTGTCCGAGACGGACATCGCCGTAGCTGAACCAGGCTCCGGACTTCTTCACGATGTTCTCGGCCACTGCGAGGTCCAGGANATCCCCCGACGTGCTGATGCCTTCNTTGAACATGATGTCGAATTCCGCATCACGGAACGGCGGAGCGATCTTGTTCTTGACCACCCGGGCCCGCACCCGGTTGCCGATGTTCTGATCTCCGTCCTTGATCGCACCGATCCGGCGGATGTCGACACGGACCGATGAGTAGAACTTGAGAGCCCGTCCGCCCGGCGTCGTCTCGGGCGAACCNAACATCACACCGATCTTCTCACGAAGCTGGTTGATGAAGATCACCGTCACGTCGCTCTTGGCAATGGCGCCCGTCAGCTTTCGCATGGCCTGGCTCATGAGCCGTGCCTGCAGACCGACATGGGTGTCCCCCATCTCTCCTTCGATCTCGGCCCGCGGAATGAGGGCCGCAACGGAGTCGACCACGACGACGCTGACCGCACCCGAACGAACCAGCAGTTCGCAGATCTCCNGGGCCTGTTCACCCGTATCGGGCTGTGAGACCAGTAGCGCATCGAGATCGACGCCCAGGCGTCTCGCCCACGTCGGATCCAGTGCATGNTCGGCATCGATGAAGGCGGCGACTCCGCCNTCCTTCTGNGCGTGGGCGGCGACCGTCAACGCCANNGTNGTCTTGCCGGATGATTCCGGGCCGTAGATCTCGACGATCCGGCCTCGAGGAATTCCTCGACCGCCCAGGGCAAGATCGAGACTGAGACATCCGGTTCCGATGCCGGGAATGACCCGGTTGCCGTCGTTGAGGCGCATGATCGAGCCTTCACCGAACATCTGATCGATCTGGCTGATGGCCCGATCCAGGGCCTGACCGCGACCGGCTTCTTCCTTGCTGTTCTTCTTGCTCATGGCTTCCTTTCCATCCGTGGCCTTCGAAGCGGATCGGGATTTCGATCCGGATCGCACCTTACCACGCTGCTTCTCGTCCTCGGTCCCGAGGCTTCCATTCTGCTTTCCACGGCTCGTTCGCTTGACCATGCTTGGCCCCTTTCGTCTGGTACTTCGATCCTTGAAGGTTGCTCAGGATGCCAGATTGATCGGATTTCGCAAGGTCTGTTCGGTACATATTCGGTATCTATTTTCGTTAAATGTTCGGGTGTNCCCCGATCATTCGACGGTGGGCTTGTTTCCGGACCCGACAAACGGACTTTAGGCCCCTCAGACGNCCAGAGGCGGCCCCTGCCAGTATTTCGTGGGTGGAGTCCAGTCCTCCAGGTCCAGGCCCCTGAAGGCTTCCACGGTCGCCTCCAGCCCCGCATCGATGTCCACCTTGGGCTCCCAACCCAGCCGCGACTTGGCCAGCGTGATGTCGGGACGCCGCTGGAGCGGATCATCGGGCGGCAACGGACGGGTCACCAGGCTGGACGCGGATTCGATCATGGCGAGAACCCGCTCGGCGAGATCGAGAATGGTCCGCTCCTGGGGATTNCCCAGATTGACCGGNCCCGGCAGNTCGTCCGGNCCCTCCATCATGGCCAGGAANCCGTCGATCATGTCCTGNACGTAGCAGAAGGANCGTGTCTGGGAGCCGTCTCCGAAGATGGTGATGTCNTCNCCGTTGATNGCCTGNCGAATGAAGTTGCTNACCACCCGCCCGTCGNACGGNTGCATNCGGGGCCCGTAGGTGTTGAAGATCCGCACGACCTTGATGTTCACGTCGCCGCGACGTTGCGCATCGAAGAGCAGCGTCTCGGCCGCCCGCTTGCCTTCGTCGTAGCAGGCCCGGGGACCGATCGGATTCACGCTTCCCCGGTAGGTTTCGGGCTGCGGACTGCAGTCCGGATCGCCGTACACCTCGCTGGTGGAACTGTGGAAGATGGGCGCGTTGTTGCGACGGGCCAGCGACACCATGTTGTCGACGCCGTAGACGGACGTACGCCAGGTGTGCATCGGCTCCGCCTGGTAGTGGCCGGGGGCGGCCGGACAGGCGAGGTTGAAGACCGCATCGGTCTCGAGGTCCAGGGGTTCGATGATGTCGTGCTCGATGAGCGTGAAGCGATCGTTCGCCTCCAGATGGGCGATGGTCCTCCGTTGCGACGTGAGGAAGCTGTCGACACAGGTCACGGCATGGCCGCGATCAAGCAGTCGCTCGCACAAATGGGAACCGAGAAAGCCGGCACCGCCGGTGACCAGTACTCTGTGACCAATATCCGCCATGGGTGCGGAGGATACCGCAACGACCGGCACGAGGCACCATGACACGCGACCCCCAATCCAGAATCATCGTCGGCATCATGACCGGCACCAGCCTCGACGGAATCGATGCGTGTGCGATGCGGGTGCACGGACACGCCATGGCGATGCGCACCGAATACCTCGGAGCCGCATCGATCCCCCTGCTCGAACTGACCGGACCACTGCGTGCCCTGGCCGACGACGAACCGGTGCCTGCATCGACGGTGGCCACCCTGCGACGACGTCTGGGCGAGCGATGCGGCGACGCCGTCGCCGCGATCGGACTGCGTGCACCCATCGACCTGATCGCCGTGCACGGACAGACCGTGCACCACGCACCCCCCGAATCGTGGCAGTTGATCGATCCGTTCCCGATCGCACACCGCTTCTCATGCCGGGTCGCATGCGACCTGAGGGGGCTCGACCGGACCGCCGGGGGCTGCGGCGCGCCGATCACGCCCGTTGCCGACTGGATCCTCCACCGGGGGAAGGAATCCAGGGTGATCGTGAATCTCGGCGGGTTCATCAACTGCACGGTCCTGCCGGACGATCAGCATGATGCGCCGCGCGGGTCGATTCGCGGATTCGACGTGTGCCCCTGCAACCATCTCCTGGACGCGGTCGCCCGAATCGCCCTCGATGCACCGTACGACGACGGTGGAACCCTGGGGCTGTCGGGCACGGTCTGCCTGCCGAAACTGGAACTCATCGTCCGGCATCTCGACGGCATGGACGGTGGATCACGGTCGCTGGGCACCGGGGACGAATGCGTCGAGTTCGTTCCCGATGTCCTGCATGCGATCGGACCGGCGGACACCGCCGCGACGTTCTGCGCCGCCATCGCATCGTGCCTGCAATCCGCCCTCCGGGAATGTCCCGCGGAGAACGTGCTCCTGGCCGGCGGCGGGACCCGCAACGCAGCACTCGTCCGTGCCATCGAGGAACGGATGGGACAGACCATGAACGTGGGCCGGCTCCCCCACGGCGACGAACGCGAGGCCGCCTCCATGGCGGTCCTCGCCGCGCTGGCCGAGGACGGGGAACCCGTCACGCTGCCCGGGGTCACCGGACGCGGCGAGACGTCCGTGCGGGACGGGCTCTGGTGCGGGCCGCGAACGGATCAGACACCGTAGAGCGGACGCAGCTTGCCCTCGAGATGCCGCAGCAGCGGATCGGCCGACAGCGGTTGTCCCGTGACGACCTCGCAGAGCTCGGCGGCCCGGTAGCGCTGGCCGTGCTGATGGATGTTGGTCCGCAGCCAGCCCAGCAGCGAGCTGAAGTCGCCCCGGGCGAACTCGTCGTACATTCCCGGGTGTGCAGCGAGCGCCGCCTCGAAGAACTGGGCGCAATACAAGTTGCCCAGGGTGTAGGTCGGGAAGTACCCCATCGAAGTCATCGACCAGTGGATGTCCTGAAGGCATCCCCGGGCGTCGCTGGGCACGTCGAGCCCCAGGTATTCCTTGTACTTGGCATTCCACGCCGCCGGGATGTCGTCCACATCGAGATCGCCGGCAAGGATCGCCCGCTCCAGCTCGAAGCGGATCATGATGTGCATGTTGTAGGTCGCCTCGTCGGCTTCGACGCGGATGAAGTCCGGCCGCACGATGTTGGCACCGCCGTAGACGTCGTCGAAGGAAAGCGACGCGACTGCATCACCGAAATGCTCCTTGAGCTTCGGTTCGCACCATCGCCAGAACGCTTCGCTCCGCCCGACCTGGTTCTCCCACATGCGGCTCTGGGACTCGTGGATTCCCAGGGAGACCGAGTCGCCCATCGGCGTACCGATGAATTCGGTCAGCAGTCCCTGCTCGTAGAGGCCGTGGCCCGTCTCGTGCATCGTCGAACCGAGGGCGTCGTTGACGTTGTCGACGTGGAACCGGGTGGTCATCCGGATGTCGTTGCAGTGCGATCCGCTGCAGAAGGGGTGGGTCGACTCGTCGAGTCGCCCCCGATTGAAGTCGAAGCCGAACTGGGCCGCGACCATCCGGACGAACCGCTTCTGTTCCTCGATGGGCAGGTCGATCTCGTTGAAGGCGTTGCTCGGCGCATCGGACGAGCCCATGACATCATCGAGCAGTCCCTGGAGCCGCTCCCGCAGAGGCGTGAAGATCGAGGCCACCCACTGGGCGGTGCACCCCTTCTCATAGTCTTCCGCGAGTGCATCCCAGGGTTCTCCACCATCCTCCCAGCCGTAGCATTCCGCCTTGCGCCGCAGCATGTCGATGATGCGTCGCAGCGACGGGGCGAAGAGGGAGAAGTCGTCCTTGGCCCGAGCGTCCTTCCACGCATGCATGCCCTCGCTGGAGAGCTTGGCCTCCTCCTCGACGAGTTCCGGGGGAAGCTTCGTGCTGCGGTCCAGGCTCCAGCGGAACTCGCGGAGGTTCACCGCGGAATCGCTCAGCGGGTCGGACGTGAGATCGCAATCCGATTCGCACTCGGCGAGCGCGTCGGCGAATTCGGCACTGGTCTTCCGTTCGTGGTGCAGCTTGGCCAGCAACGCCAACTGACGTCCCCGGTATTCGATGCCTCCCTCGGGCATCAGCACCTCCTGATCCCATCCCAGCATGCTGGCGCACCCACCGATGAGCTGCGTTTCGCGGGACAGGTCGAGCAGCCGCTGGTAGTGGGCGGGCATGGTCTTGGTTTCGGTGGCCGTGGTCATGGTGCGACTCCTTCGGAGATGGGTTCAAGGCCGCAATCATAGCCGTTTCGGGAGGGCCTCCCTCGAAAAACGAACACGGCCCCCGCCGGACGGGCGGAGGCCGTGGAATCATGACCTTCGGGAATCACGGCGAGTCGGTGGCCGACTCCTCGGGCATGCGGGCCTCGAGCATGGCGATGACCTCGTCCGCCTGGGCGTCGGTGCGGTTCCGGGCCAGGTCCAGTGCGCTCCGGCCGGAGTTGTCCCGCAGGGTGATGTCCGAACCGGCTTCGATGAGCAGCATCAGTTTTTCCGGCGAACCACTCGAGTGACCGGCGGCGTTGAGGAATGCCGACTTGCCGTTGCGATCGCGTGCGGCGACGTCGGCTCCGGCCTCGACGAGCGTCTGCACGCCCTCGATCTTTCCGGTCCGCGATGCATGCATCAGCGCGGTTCCACCGTCGACGGTGTCCCTGGCTTCGAGATTCGCACCCGCCTCGACCAGGATGGGGATGGAGTTCGGATCACCGAATCCGGATGCCCAGATGAGCGGCGTGTAGCCGGTGGCGGCGCCGACCGTCTCCACCTGCGCTCCGGCATCGACGAGATCCTGGACGGATTCCGCCGTTCCGAAACCGGACGTCCAGGCCAGTGGTCCGCCGATGAACGTGTCCTTGGCGTTCACGTCGGCATCGGAGTCGATGAGCACCCGCACCGCGGCGGGGTTCTTCGACGTTCCCGCGTGCATCAGCGGTGTGCGACCCACCTGATCGGAGGCGTCCACGTCGGCTCCGTTGTCGATGAGCAGCTGCATCATCGCGACGTTGCCCTCCTTGGAAGCCATGCCGAGGACGCTCATGCCGCTCTTGTCCTTGTAGTTGACGTCGAGCTTCTGGTCGCTGATCCGCTTCATCAGTTCATCCGTGCGTCCCTGCTTCACCAGGATCTTCACGGAGGTGGTGTCGGCCTTGGGCGCCTGCGGAGTGTTGGGGCTCTTGGCGCTGCTCGGTGCGTTGCCCTTCTGCCCCGACTCGCGGATGCGACGGTTGATCTCGGCCCGCTGTTCGGGATTGAGCTTGACCAGGAAGTAGTGCTGGTTGCACTTGGGGTGATCGAAGTAGAAGGTCACCTTGGCGTTCTTGGCATCGGTCCAGAACTTGTCCCAATTCAGCTCGACCTCGTGTCGGGCCGCGGCTTCCGTGGGCATGGTGGTGAGAATCTGGGGCTGCACGTTGACGATGTTGAACGGCTGGCCGTCGATGGACTCGAGGACGATCTTGCCGTCCGGGTTGTCATCCTGTCCGAGACGATCGGGGGTCATCTTCACGTAGGCGATCGACGTGCCCTCGACGGGCACCTTCAGCTGCGGATAGCCCTCGATCGTGAAGGTCACCGTCTTCTTCAGGACTCGGGCCGTGGGGCCGCCCCGCAGTCGGATGGTGACCTCGGTGCTTTCACCGGGATCAAGCACGGTGTTGCGACGAAAATCGGACGTGGTGCATCCGCACGATGCCTTGGCGGAGATGATGGTGACGGTTTCGTCTCCGGTGTTGGTGAGGGTGATGGTGCCCGGCATGGTTTCACTGGTGGAGAACTCACCCAACGCAAGGACCTCGGGAGACGCCTTGATCACCTGCTCGACGTCCGCGGATGGAGCCACCGGAAGGGCCGACGGCCTGGCCGGGGACACTGGAGACTGGGCCATGGCGGGGAATGCCGCCAGAAGACCTGCAACGGCTGCCAGATATGCGGTGTTCAAACGAAATCTCATTGGTCAATCCTCTGAATGGTCGTAAGCATGCTGGAAACGGCGTTCCGCGGCCGCGGGTGAATCATGGTAACTCCAAAAATGGCATCATGCCCCGTCTCATGCAGAATCAAACGCTCGATCCGTTTGCCCTATTGCCGCTCCCGCCCATGTGACGCGGGTTTCATATCGGGATTTCTGGCTATGCTGCTGCACCTGCTGTACGACCCCATCGAACCGGGGTTCAGCCCAACCCGAATCCCCCCCCATGACCAACCGCCCAGAACACATCGACAAGCCTCATCTACGGCGAATACAGCCTCTGCCGGTCCACAATGACCAGAACCAGCAGGCGGTGGCCCTGCGGGATCCGCTCATGCTGTGCGAACAGACCATGGTGGTCCCTCCTCAGGTGATGGTCGCCTTGCAGCAGTGCAACGGCCAGCATTCGCTTGATGACATCGCCGGGGCCGTCAAGCAGGACCCGGCCATTGTGCAGCAGCTGGTCGAGAAGCTTGATGAGTTCGGACTCGTCTGGGGACCCCGCTTCGAAGAACTCGAGGCGGAGAAGCAGCGGGCGTTGCAGGCCGAAGGAGCCTATCCGGTCCGGGCCACCGAAGGGCTGCGTCAGGATGGGGACGATGGACGGGCCATGATCACCTCGTGGCTCGATCAGGAAGAGGACCCCGAAGTCGGGTTCACCCCCCGCGGCCTGTTTGCGCCGCACATGGACTACGTGCGGACGTGGCCGATCTTCGCGGGATGCTGGCAGGCTCTGCGGTCGATGACGCCCCCCGATCGGGTGGTCGTCCTGAGTACGAACCATTACGGAATCGGAGACGGAGTGGTCTGCACCCGACTCGGATTCGAAACCCCGATGGGACGGATGGAAAGTGACGACACGCTGCTGGATCCGTTGCTGTCGGCGGTCGGTGACCAGGTGCTGGTGGACGAGTTGGATCACATCGCCAGCACGGGAATCGAAATGCAACTGCCGTGGATCCAGGCCTGCTGGGGAAACGTGCCGGTCGTGGGGATCCTGGTTCCGGACCCCGCCCAGTCGCTCCTCGAGGACGACCACGAACGTATCGGCCGAACCGACTTCAATCAGCAGCTTCGAGCCTGCGTCGAACAGGTTGGCGGCACAACGTTCTTCGTCGGAGCCGGTGATCTGAGCCATGTGGGTCCGCAGTTCGGCGAACCACGACCCGTTGATGATCAGCGATGCGGCGACGTGGAACAGCAGGACCGCGACCTGCTCGGCCACATCGTCGACGGCGATCTCGAAGCATTCACCTCGGCGCTCCAGTGGAGCAAGAACCCGACTCGCTGGGCGAGTGCGGGGGTCTTCGCCTCCCTGCTGGAAGTGCTGCAACCGGACGAGGTCGAGCTCATCGACTACCGCCAGAACGTCAACGAACAGAACACCTCGCTGGTGTCCTTCTGCGGGCTTCTGATGGCATGATCGCCGTGGTCCAGCGAGTCGACCGGGCTTCCGTGCGGGTGGAGGACCCTCCGTACGAAGCGGAGATCCGGTCGGGCCTGCTGGTCCTGCTGGGTGTCGAGGAAGGGGACTCGGAGGCCGAAGCCGACTGGATGGCCGGACGGATCGCCAGGCTCCGTATCTTTCGGGATGAGGATGGGCGAATGAACCGCTCCGTGCTCGACGTCGGAGGCGAGGTGCTCGTGGTCAGCCAGTTCACCCTGGCCGCCGACACCGCACGCGGCAACCGGCCGAGTTTCGTGCGGGCCGCGCCGCCCGAACTCGCCGAATCCCTCTACGAACGGGTGATGAACATCCTTCGTGAGGTTCATGCCGTCCGGGTCGGCAGCGGGCGGTTCGGCGCAATGATGGCGGTCTCCCTGGTCAACGACGGACCGGTGACGATCATCCTCAAAAGCAGTGATTCGGAATGCTGATCAGTCTTCCGAGGAGGCGGAGTCTTCATCGACACCGGACTGGAAGATCGACTGCGTACGAAGCACCAGGCCACAGTCGCTGCGGAGGTGGTAGCCCTGCACGTGCACCTCGTCGGTGTACCGCTGCATCTCCACCAACGACAGATTCGGCTGTGCGGTCTCATCCTTCCAGAGTCCCAGCAGACAGTCGCTCTCCTCACCGTGCTTGAGCATCTCGTTGTAGGTGCCGAGGTAGAGATGATCCGAAAGCGTCTCGGTCTGGATCGAGGTCATGAAGGTGATCCGGTCACCGAAGGTCGCTTCGTGATCCTTTTCGCCCGCGCAGGGCATCGTGGTGACGAGTCCTCGTTCGGGAAGTCCGGTCAGCGACGGGGTCACGACCTCGACCAGACAGATGCCTTCATGCTCGAAGAGACAGACATGGCCGCCGTTGAACTGCCAGGCCTCGAACTCGTAGCCGCAATGCTCGATGCGCCGACGGTTCTCGATATCGAAGAACTCGGGGTGAACACCGTTGCGGTACAGCAACATGTGGTAGGTCTGGAGACTGGAAGTACGGGGTACGAAGCTCATGGTGAATACTCGGTAGGTGGTGGTGGTGGTGTCGGTTGAAGAATTTTTTAGGTGAGCTTCTCCCCTCTCCTCTTGCTTCTTCCCAAAGCAGATAGGCATTGTTGCAACATGCCCCTTGAAGGCAACAAAAATATGGTAAGAATGTTGATTCACGAACCTGAAAATGCCGTTTTTCTGGACGCCAAATCAATCGGAACCACCATGCCATCCCAAGGTGATGCCCAGCAACGAGTTGCCCTTCAGCACCTGGAGACCGAGCGTCTGCTTGGCGTGGATTTCATCCCCGTACGCCCTGTCGCAGGGGCCCCGCCTGAGGCCCCTGAAACACCTGAAATGGCCTCCTCCTGCGCCCTTGAGGACCTGAAGGCACGGGTCGAATCCGACTTTCCATTCTGCAGTTCGCTCTCCGGAGCCTCCCGCCCGGTGTTCGGCGAAGGTCCCCGGGATGCCCGGCTCGTGTTCGTCGGCGAAGCACCTGGAGCCCTGGAGGATGAAACCGGACGCCCCTTCGTCGGTGCAGCCGGACAGAAGCTTGATCAGATCATCGGGGCCATGGGTCTCGATCGCGAGTCGGTCTTCATCACCAACATCCTCAAGGCCAGACCGCCGGAGAATCGGACGCCAACCGTCGATGAAATAGAGTGTTGCGCCCCGTACCTGCGCGAACAGCTCCGCATCATCAGGCCCGAGGTCATCATCACGCTTGGCGGACCGGCCACAAAGTTCCTGCTGGCCACCAGCGAGGGGATCACCCGCCTTCGTGGGCGCTGGGGCGCCTGGGAGGACGATGCACTGCGCATACCGGTGATGCCGACCTTCCACCCCGCCTACCTGCTTCGCAACTACACCAACGACACGCGAAAGCAGATGTGGAGTGACGTTCAAAAGGTAGTTGAACTACTCGGGCTTCCCAAAAAGTAAAAATAGGCGAGATGCAATGCAACCGCCCTGACCAGGACATCGAATATGTCCCTGGAGACGATTGTCTCCCCAATCAAGCCCCCCCCCACAAGGAGCCCGGTTCGTTGTACGTCAACGACGGGCTCTTTCTTCGTAGAGGCAATGACTGCACACCGGAGCGTGCTCAGTTGGATTCTTCGGTCGCCTCGACCCCCGAGGGCTCCTGAGCCAATGTCCCCGGAATCAGACCCGGCCACCAGATCATTCGTTCATCCTGCCCATCGCAGGCATGACGCATGAGGAGATAGATCCGGGTGCTCGCAGCAAACAGGTAGGAGAAGATCCAGCCGACCACGACGTACTGAACGATCATCATCCACCAACCGACGATGGTGCCGCTCCATCCCACGTACCAGATGCTGTCGGCGACGCGCCCTTCGCCCGTGGCCGAACCGAGAATCCCGGTGAGTCGCCCCGATTGGACGAAGGTGTCGTTCATGGTCCAGGTTCCCACCACGTCCGCGGTCATGTTCACGGTGAACACCGCCACGAGCTGCACGACCAACCAGCCCAGCACCAGACCGACGACCCCCACGACCACCGATGCAAGCATGTGGAGCGGTCGGTTGAGCACGAATGCGAAGGCACGCTGCATCGCGTCGCCTCCCTCGCAGTTCTCGACCGCCACCGCCGGCAGCAGGAGAATCCACGAGACGACGTAGCCCAGAAGAATGAAGACGAGCAGGAATCCGAGCAGCAGCACGAGGCCGTACACCAACGCGGCCAGCACATTCACCAGCGGGATGCTCATGAACACGAGTCCGATCAGCAGCAGCACTCCACAGACGATCCCCGCCAGCACCACGGGGATGACCAGTGCCATGAACGATCGAAGCCACGTCTCGAGGCCATGCAGCATCGCCTGCCGCATGGTGAGCCGCTCGTTGGCCGCGATCTGACAGGCCTCCATTCTGCACATGGCACCCCCCGTGACCGCCACGACGAGAATGAAGAACAACCCGTAGAGCACGAGGAACCATCCCTGACCAGCCGACCACAGATGGGCCGGAAGGTGATAGAAGACTCCGAGCAGCGAGGTGTAGACCGCCGCCGGCTTGCACATCACCGCTCCCTCGACCAGCAGTTCGAAGTGCACGTGCAGATAGTGAACCGTCGACTCGAACGCGCCTCGGGGACGAAACGACTCGATGCGACGGATCGTCCGTTCGACCTGAGACCGGTCTTCGGCCGGAACCGTCTTCATCGCCTGCTCGAGCGTGACCAGCACCGAATGGAGTTCCGGCGTCTCGTCGCTCGCACTCTCCTCGCCCCAGCGGCGCTGGGCACGTCGGAGCACACCTTCCTCTTCGAGTCCGAGTTCGGTGCCGTGTACGCCGGCCGTCAGGCCTTCGGGGCTGACGGTCGCCGGCGCGATCCCGTCCCAGATCTGTCCACCCAACATGAGCAGGGTGACCATCAGGAGCGAGAGCACGAGGCGTGAAGGCTGCAGCGACGTGGCGACGGCCTTCAAGATGGATCCGGTACGACTGACGGTGTCCGAGATGGTCATTGATTGGTTCTCCCGAGACCATTCTGACCGCCCGCGGGAGTACGTGTCAATGAAGCAGGACGCAGGCGGACCAAAAACAAAGACCGTCGCACAAAGGCGACGGTCACCTGCAACTCCCCCGGCTGGACTCGAACCAGCAACCTAGCGGTTAACAGCCGCTCGCTCTACCATTGAGCTACAGGGGATCGACGCAGCAGAATACCGTTTTTCGGTCCTTGAATCCACGGACTCCAGCGAAATCAGCCGTGTTCGCCTCTTCACTCCCCTCCACACCCCTCCAAGGGCCAAGGCTTGCAATTGGCCCCGGCCCGTCTACCATAGGGGGCTTCGCGGACAGAAGTGTCCCCCAGACCCCTTTGAACCGGACGAGACGATCATGAAAGACGGCATCCACCCCGAGTACTATCCCGAAGCCAAGGTCATCTTCCGAGGCGAAGAGGTCATGACCGTCGGGGCCACCGTTCCCGAAATGAACGTCGAAATCTGGTCCGGATCCCATCCATTCTTCACCGGCAAGTCGTCCTTTGTGGACACCGCCGGACGGGTCGAGAAGTTCCAGAAGAAGTTCCAGGGCGACTACTTCAAGAACAAAAAGAAGTAATCCCCGCACCCCACTGCCACGATCATTCGCACCCCGGCTCCCCCGGGGTGCTTTCATTCAGCCGAGCATGTCACGTCGACACGTGTCCGTCCACGTTCGTAGACCGGTGGGCACGATGGTGGAAGCCGGTCGGACTTGGTCGAGTCCGAACCGTCGAAGCCTCCATCAGTGTCGGTCCGAATGCCACGACCGTACGCAACCGGCTCGTCGACACCTCACGCAACCGCTGCACCAGACGCCCCAGCAGTCGACATCGATGCGTGCGATCTGGAATCCTGGTGAACCCACATCCCGACGATCATCCGGTTCGATGCACCATATGCCGCGGCGGGCAACTCGATCCCACTGACGCTTCAGTTGCGTCGTACTGCGTCGCAAGCCCCCGCCTCGCTTCAGATCGGCCTGTGCCCCTCCGGAGATGGGCCAGCGCCATGTCCACATGAATCACATTGGAGCAAAAGACCAAAAGTCCATCCGAGGCCATTTAAATGGTGCTTTTGACCGCACTCATGGAGCGCCGACCAAGTTATCCACAACTCTCTCACATCAATCGAAGCAGAAGCCCCCACACTTACCCCCAGCTCACAGCCCTGAAATCGCATTTCAATCTTCTCAAGAATGTAATTATCCCTCGCATGAGCCCCCTGTTTCCCTGCCCCCCCATCCCCCATCGAGCCCCCCGACGCCACACGTTGCATGGGCTCCCGACGACGCTCCCTCGGTGCCCCCCGATCCGTCCGAGGTGACATCGGAAACCCAACGGCTTGCTGTGCATCGCATGCATGCATGCGCGTTGCAACAACGCGCGGCACTGCATGATGATGGACTGCATGCCGTGACTTCCTTCACAACGATGTGCACGGTACGGTGCATGCCAACTCCACTGTCATCGACGGTGTTTCACGATCATCGAGCAACTGCGCATGACCTCTCTTGCCGACAACCTGATCCGCAAACTCCGGGAACTGGACGAACAGTTTTCGGATCTGGAAGCGAAGCTGCTCGATCCGGACGTGCTGATCGACCACCGCCTGGTTCGCAACCTTTCGATTCGCAAGGCAGCCCTGCAACCGATCGTGAACCGCTTCCGGAACTGGAGCCTCTGCGAGACCCGGCGAACGGAAGCAATGCAGGTCATCGACCAGGAGCGTGATCCGGAACTGATCGAACTCGCCCGAGAGGAACTCGAGCTCGCCCGCACCGATGCGGAGCAGCTCGCAGGAGAACTGCGGAATCTTCTGGTGACCGCCGAGGACCGTGCCGTCTCGGCGCTGATCCTCGAAGTCCGCGCCGGCGTCGGAGGCGACGAAGCGGCACTCTGGGCCGGAGATCTCCTGGAGGTCTACCGTCGGTACGCCTCCGACCGTGGCTGGACGTTCAACACGCTGGATCACGCCCCGGGAGACGTCGGGGGCTGCAAGGCATGCATCATCGAGATCGAAGGTGAAGGCGCCTGGTCCAGCCTCTGCTTCGAAGGAGGCACCCATCAGGTCAAGCGAGTTCCGGCCACGGAATCGCAGGGACGGGTGCACACGTCGACCGCGACGGTGGCGGTGCTGCCGCAACCCGAGGAGGTCGAGCTGGATCTGGATCCCAACGACGTCCGGGAGATGATCACCACCTCCACCGGGCCCGGCGGCCAGAACGTGAACAAGGTGGCCACGGCGGTGCACCTGATCCACGAACCCTCGGGGATCGAAGTTCGGATGCAGGACACCAAGAGCCAGGCCCAGAACCGCCAGAAGGCGTGGCAGCTCCTGCGGGCCAGACTGTACGAACGACAGAAGGCCGAGGCGGATGCCGAACGGGCCGAAGCCCGGAACTCCATGATCGGATCCGGGTCCCGGGCCGAGAAGATCAGAACCTACCGGTCGAAGGACAACATCGCGGTCGATCATCGGCTTGGTGAATCGTTCAACCTCGATCGCATCCTGGGCGGTGAACTCCAGCCGCTCGTCGACGCCCTGATGGAGTTGGAAACCACGCGGCGGCTGCAGGCGTTGTGAGCCGAATGCCGATCAGAAGGCAGGAGGACTCCACGTGACCGAATCCACGCCGACGTTCAATCTCGACATGTCTCCACCCCCCCGACGACTGCTCCCCGTGGTGGTCGGCGCGGGACCGCGAAGCGAACTCGCCGATCGTCCCCTCGCGCACGGAATCGTGGATGCGATCCGGAACTCGGACGATCTCCCCCCCGCCGCCGACCTGCACCCACTGATCGTCACCGATCTGTGGTACCTCAACGATCGTGATCTAATGCTGCAACCAACCATCTCCATCGGAGATCCCGAGCAGAACGCCGCCTCGGCGTTCTACGGCGGCCGGCTTCCCACCATGCTCATGGTGGAGGAGC